>NZ_JBHWJK010000001.1:0-373391 GCF_042731455.1 Streptomyces sp. NPDC059852
GGGGGCCGGAACGCCGGAAGCCCCTCGCGCGCGCGCGGGGCTTCCGGACCGTCTGTGCGCCGCCAGGGACTCGAACCCCGGACCCGCTGATTAAGAGTCAGCTGCTCTAACCAACTGAGCTAGCGGCGCCTGCTGACGTCGTCACTCTACATGACCTTCGCCGGTGCTCCCGACCACCCGCCGCGGGGCGCCGGGGCCGGAGGAGGGGGCCCTGTAAACCATTCGGACCGTCAACATGCGGGTCCCGGTGACAGTTGGGAAACTGTCGAGGTGCACAGCCGAGGAATGTTCCGTCTGGAGTGTGAAGGGAATCGCATGGGAACTCGGACTCCGGTGTTCGAGGAATTCGATCCGGCGAGTGACTGCGACTGCCCGGGATGCGTCCACTGGCGGCGCGTCCTGCCGCATTCCACGACCGGCCGCCACCCGGCGGCCTACCGGGCCCTGGTGCTCGCCGCCACGGCGTCCAGCGCGCTCGCCGCCGCTCACACGGTCGCGGCGGCCACCCCCCAGGCTTCCGACCGGCCGGGCGTCCCCGCAGGTGACGAGCCCGGTACCCCGCAGGGCCGCAAGGCCCCGCTGCACGGTCCCGGCGGGGCACCGGCCGCCCCGGCCGCCGCGACGGAGACCCCCTCCACCACCCGGACGGAGATCATCAACCGGGCGAAGAAATGGGTCGCGGCGAAGGTGCCGTACAGCATGTCGAAATTCTGGTCGGACGGATACCGGCAGGACTGCTCCGGATTCGTCTCGATGGCGTGGAGCCTGCCCGGCAACGAATGGACGGGAAGCCTCGCCCAGTACGGCGTCCGTATCAAGAAGGAGGATCTCCAGCCCGGGGACATTCTGCTGTTCCACAATCCGGCGGACCCCCAGAAGGGTTCACACGTCGTGATCTTCGGCGGCTGGACGGACCACACCCACTCCTCCTACGTGGCCTATGAGTCGGCGCCCCCGCACGCCCGCCGCCAGACCACCCCGTACGCCTACTGGAGCCACTCCGACCGCTATGTCGCCTACCGCTACAAGGGGCTGGTGAAGGGCACGGCGGGCGCGAAGCCGGAGACCGCCGGGCCGGACCAGCCGAAGCCCCCGCAGCAGCCGGCGGGTGCGGCGCCCTACCCGGGGCGGGCCTACTTCGGCCCCGGCGCGAACAACAAGCACGTCACCCGGCTGGGCCGCATGCTCGTCGAACGCGGCGCCGGCCGGTACTACACCTCGGGCCCCGGCCCGCGCTGGACGGACGCCGACCGCCGTGCGACCCAGGCGTTCCAGCGGGCCCAGGGCTGGCGGGGCCAGGACGCGGACGGGCTGCCCGGCCCGGCGACCTGGAAGCTGCTGGTCACCGGCGAGGGCAAGGACGTCCAGGGCGGGCCGGGTGCGCCGGAGCGGCCCGCCTCGCACGGCGTGCCCGGCTATCCGGGGCGGGCCGCGTTCCGGCCGGGCGCGGAGAACGCGTATGTCACCAGGCTCGGCGAGCGGCTGGTGAAGAAAGGGTTCGGCAGCTCCTACAGGTCGGGGCCGGGGCCGCGCTGGAGCGAGGCCGACCGGCGTGCCGTCGAGGCCTTCCAGCGCGCCCAGGGCTGGCGGGGCGGCGCGGCGGACGGCTACCCGGGGCCGGAGACCTGGCGGCGGTTGTTCGCGTAGCCGACCCGGCGCGCGGAGGCGCGCGCACCCCCTGGGGGCGGTCCGGGCGCGGGGTGCGCGCGCCGGGCGCCGCACCTCATTTCCCTGTGACGCATCTGGCGCGGAGGCTGGAGGCAACGCATGACCACGACCACGTCCCACACCCCGGAGCCCGACGGGCTCGACGGGCCGGCTGAGCCGCCCGTGCGGCCCGCACGGCTGATCCAGAACGAGTCGACCACCGAGATCCCCGTCCATCTGCTCTTCCGTGACGAAGCGGACCCGGTGCCGGTGCCGCTGCGCCCGACGGTGGTGGCCCGCCGGCAGGGCACGGGGGAGCAGCCCCGGGTTCGCCGGCCGGTGCAGCCGAAGCCCCGGCCCGAACTCCGGGTCGACCCGGAGCTGGTGGAGCGGCCCGCCCGGGTGCTGCCGGGCGCGGTCGGGCTGATCGCCGGGATGTGCGCGGCGGCCGGGGCGCTGGCCACCTCCTGGTGGGCGGGGGTGCTGCCCGCGGCGGCCGTGCGCGCGCTGGGGCTGCCGGCGGTGGCCGGGGCCGGGCTCGGACCGGCGCAGTGGGCGGCGTACACCGGCGCCGGTGCGCTCGGCCTGTTCGGCTTCGGCGGGCTGGCGCGCGGGCGCACCGGCGCGGCCTGGGTGCTGGGGCTGTTCGGCCGCTACCGGGGGACCGTGCGGCGGACCGGCCTGCTGTGGGTCAACCCGCTGCTGCTGCGCCGCCGGGTCGACGTACGGCTGCGGCACTGGCGCAGCGAGCCGATGCAGGCGGCCGACGGCAGCGGGGTCGCGCTGCGGGCGGTCGTGCTGGTGGTGTGGCGGGTGCGGGACACCGCGCGGGCGACGCTCGCGGTCGAGGACCACGAGGCGTACCTGCGCGAGTGCGTGGAGGCGGCGCTGGCGCGGGTCCCGGTGGAGATGCCGGGTGCGTCCCGGGGCGCGGTGGAGGCGTCGGGGGACGCGCTGACCCGGCTGGTGGTGCGGGACGCCGGGGCGGTGGGGCTCGAGGTGTTCTCGGTACGGCCGCTGCGGGTGGAGTACGCCCCCGAGGTGGCCGCCGCCATGAACCGGCGCCGGATCGCGGTGCTGGACGCCCAGAACCGGGCGACCGTCCTCACCTCGGTCGTGGACTCGGTGGAGGACACGGTGACCCGGCTGACCACGCGGGGCCTGGTCGACCTGGACGACTACGAGCGCAAGGCACTGGTGAAGGACCTGACGGTGGCGTTCTGCTCGGGGCGGGGGGAGACGGCGGGCTGACGGAGTGCCGAACGAGGCCCGCTATTGGTATGGACATGTTCAAGCGTCAGCAATAATCTGGGACTTGGTCTAGACCTGCAAGCTCACCGAACCTCCCCCACGTTCCCAGGAGCAGCAGCATGCGCAGAAGGACCAAGCTGTACGCCGCCGCGCTCGGACTCACCACGGCCGGAGCGCTCGCCCTGTCCACGCAGGGCGCGAGCGGGCACGGGTACACCGACCTCCCCATCAGCCGCCAGAAGCTGTGTCAGAACGGCACCGTCGCCAACTGCGGGTCCATCCAGTGGGAGCCGCAGAGCGTCGAGGGCCCGAAGGGCTTCCCCGGCGGCGGCCCGGCCGACGGGCAGATCTGCAACGGCGGACTCGGCCAGTTCAGCCAGCTGAGCGCGCCGAGGACGCCGTCCGGGGCCGCCTGGCCCACCACCCGGGTCACCGGTGGTCAGAACTACACGTTCCGGTGGCAGTTCACGGCCATGCACGCCACGACCGACTTCCGGTACTACGTCACGAAGCAGGGCTGGAACCAGGACCACGCCCTGTCCCGCTCCGACCTCAACCTCACGCCGTTCTTCACGGTCCCGTACAACGGCCAGCGCCCGCCGTCCACGCTCTCGCACAGCGGGCGGCTGCCGACCGGGCTGAGCGGCCACCACGTGATCCTCGCGGTGTGGACGATCGCGGACACCGGCAACGCGTTCTACGCGTGCTCGGACGTCACGTTCTGAGGTTCCCTTGAGTCAGGGTCCCGGCCGGCGTGGGTACGTTCCTGCCACGCCGGCCGTTCGAGGCCGGCGCCGCTGACCACGGGGGACCCTCATCATGGACGCACTTTTCTACGTCGTGCCCTGCCTCATCCTGGCGGTCGTGCTCTTCATCGGCCTGCGCGTGACGCGCCGCTCGTGGCAGATCCGCGCCGCCTGGAACAGCGGGCTGACGGCCGAGGGCCGCTGTCTGCGCACGTTCACGACCACGCACGGCGGCGGGCGCGACACCTCGGTGCACACGACGCTGCACCACGTGTACGAGTTCACCGCGCGCGACGGCCGCGTCGTGCGCTTCGAGGAGGAGGACGGCCCGGCGACGACGGTGGTCGGCGACTTCGTCACCGTCCACTACACGGAGGGCCCCAGGATCGCGGCCACGGCCCGCAGGCCCGGCCACCTCGGCCTGGCGGCCTCCACCCTGGGCGTCCTGGCCGTCCTGAGCGTGGCCGCGGTGATCTGCGTCACCTTCATGGCCACGTACCACGGCATGTCGTCGGAGTTCGGCTTCGGCGAGGACACGGGTGACGCGGGGGACACGGTGGTCGTCGACGGGGTGACGATGACGCCGTGAGCTTCGGAGGACCTGCCCGCGGGCAAGTCGAAGGGCCCCTCGCTCCCACGAGAGGCCCTTCCGGTGTGCGCCGCCAGGGACTCGAACCCCGGACCCGCTGATGCTGTGTCTTCCCGGGGGGCGACCCCCGGACCCCCGGCAGTGACCACCGGCGGGCGGGATGGGTGGGTGCGCCCGCGAGGAGCGTGCGGTGTCCGCAGGCGTCGGGGGTCGGTGGGCTCGCCCGCGTGGGGGGTGTGGGCACAAGTCGAAGGGCCTCCCGCTCCCACGAGAGGCCCTTCCGGTGTGCGCCGCCAGGGACTCGAACCCCGGACCCGCTGATTAAGAGTCAGCTGCTCTAACCAACTGAGCTAGCGGCGCATGACTCACGCCGACCGCGTTCTCACTGCTCCCGCGGTGGGCGACGAAGAAAATACTACCCGGTCCTGAGGGGTGCTTCCGACCACCCGGCGCGGACCTAGATCGCCAGGGAGAGGAGCACCGGCGCCGCGTTGCGGTTGAGGGCGTCCGCCGCCTGGCGCAGGCGGTGGGCGTGGCGGACCGGGAGGGACAGGGCCAGGCAGCCGACGGACGAGCCGGCCGTGATCGGTACCGCCGCGCAGACCGTGCCCACCGCGTACTCCTGCAGGTCGAGGTGGGGGACCGTCGGCGGCTGGGACTCCAGGCGGGACAGCAGCACCTTGTCGCTGGTGATCGTGCGCGAGGTGAGCCGGGCCATCTTGTGCCGCGAGAGGTGGTCGCGCCGCCCGTTGTGGTCGAGCTGTCCGAGCAGGCTCTTGCCGATCGCCGTGGCGTGCGCCGAGTAGCGGAAGTCGACCCACTCGTTCACCACGGGGGTGGCCGGGCCGGCGGCGAACTGGTCGATCCGGATCTCCCCGTCGACGTACCGGCTGACGTAGACGGCCGCGCCGACCGAGTCACGCAGCCGGTCCAGAGTGCGCTGGAGGTTCTCCCGCAGCGCCCGCGCCCTGCTCTCCGCGGAGCCGAGGCGGGCCAGCGCCTCCCCGGCGACGTAGGCCCCGTCGGTCACCTGCTCGACGTACCCCTCCCGGCGCAGCATCCGCAGGAGGCCGGTCAGGCGCTCCCGGCCGATGCCCGTGTGCCGGGCGAGCTCCGTGCCGGTGACTCCGGTGCCGTGCCGGACCACGGTCTCCAGGACGCGCAGGGCGTCCTGTGCCGAGTGGTACGGCGTCGTCGGCTCGTGCTGCAGCGCCACGGTCCCCCCTGCGGTCGCACAGTGCTTCCCGATGCGGGTTCTGGTCAGCCGGTCCCCTTCACGATAGCGGCCGAGGGGGCCGTGGCGAGCGGTCGTCGACGAGATTCCGGCGCCCTCAACTGCGGCAGCGGCACTCTGGCACATGTCAGCGTCATGGGCCCGGGAGCGACGTCACAGGACAGCGCCGAGGAACTCCCGGGTGCGCTCGTTCTCGGGGTCGTTGAAGATCTTCTCCGGGCTGCCGGACTCGATCACGCGGCCGGCGTCGAACATCAGGACCTGGTCCGAGATGTCCCGGGCGAAGTTCATCTCGTGCGTCACACAGAGCATGGTGATGTCCGTGCTGCGCGCGATGTCCCGCAGCACGTCGAGGACGCCCGCGACCAGCTCCGGGTCCAGGGCCGAGGTGACCTCGTCCAGCAGGAGCACCTGCGGGCGCATCGCCAGCGCCCGCGCGATCGCCACCCGCTGCTGCTGCCCGCCGGACAGCTGCGTCGGGCGGGCGTCGCACTTGTCGCTCAGGCCCACCATCTCCAGCAGTTCCCGGGCGCGCACCTCCGCCTCGTCCTTGGACATGCCGAGGACGGTGACCGGGGCCTCGGTGATGTTCCGCAACACGGTCATGTTCGGGAACAGGTTGAACTGCTGGAAGACCATCCCGATCTTCTTGCGGATCTCCCGGACCTGCTTCTCGCCGGCCGGGTACAGCTGGTCCCCGTCGACGGTGATCCGGCCCTCGTCCGGCTTCAGCAGGGTCATCAGCAGCCGCAGGATCGTGGTCTTGCCGGACCCGGACGGGCCGATCAGCGTCACGTGCTTGCCGGCGTCGACCGAGAAGTCCAGGTCGTCCAGGACCGTGTGGTCCCCGAACCGCTTGGTGACCCGCTCCAGCCGGATCAGCTCACCGGTCGCGCGCGGGGTCTCGGGCTTCTCTTCGAACGGGGCGTGGGTGTCAGTGGACAAGGCGTCGCTCCAGGGCTCGCAGGGCAAGGGAGGCCAGGTAGGAGATGACGATGAAGGCAACGCCGATCACCGTCAGGGGCTCGGTGAACTGGAAGTTCTGCTGGGCGAACAGCCGTGCCTCGCCCAGCATCTCCAGCACGGTGATCGCCATCAGCAGAGGCGTGTCCTTCAGCATCGAGATGACGTAGTTGCCGAGCGCGGGCACCACCCGGCGGACGGCCTGCGGCAGGATCACCACAGTCCACGTCCGGCGCAGCGGCAGGTTCAGCGCCGTCGCCGCCTCCCACTGGCCCACCGGCACGGCGTCGATCCCGGCCCGGTAGACCTGCATGGTGTACGTCGAGTAGTGCAGCCCGATGGCGAAGACGCCGGTGGTCAGCGCCGAGGCGGTGATCCCCCACTCGGGCAGCACGTAGAAGAGGAAGAACAGCTGCACCAGCAGCGGGGTGTTGCGGACGAACTCCGTGACGGCGCCCACCGGCCAGGTCACCCAGCGCGTGGGCACCCGCATGAGCAGCGCCCACACCAGTCCCAGCGCGAACGAGATCAGGGAGCCCAGGACCAGGATCTGCAGGGTGACCAGCAGCCCGTCCCAGAAGTACGGCATGAAGTCGGAGACGGCGCTCCAGTCCCACTTCACGAGACACCACTTCCCTCGGGCACGCGCACGGCGGCGGTCTCCTTCTTCGGCGCCTTGCCGACCCCGGCCTTCAGCCGCTTCTCCAGGCCGCGCATCAACCGGGTCAGGGCGAAGGCGATCACGAAGTAGATGAGCAGGATGTACGTGTAGATCTCCGCGCTCTCCTGGAGCGCGAGGCGCACCAGGTTGCCGCTGAACGCCAGGTCGCCCATGCCCATGATCGACACGAGCGCGGTGCCCTTCAGCAGCTCCACGAGCAGGTTGGAGAACGGCGGGATCATCTCCGGCACCGCCTGCGGCAGCAGGATGAGCCTCATCCGCTGCCAGGGCGTGAAGCTGAGCGCGATCCCGCCCTCACGCTGGGCCGGGTCGACCGCGGCGAGGGCGCCGCGCACGATCTCCGAGCCGTAGGCGCCGTAGGTCAGGCCGAGGGCGAGCGTGCCCGCCCACAGCGGGACCAGCTGCCAGCCGAAGGCCGGCGGCAGCACGAAGAACACCCAGAAGATCATCACCAGCGCCGAGGTCCCGCGGAACACCTCGGTGTAGAAGCCCGCTAGGAAGCGGACGAACGTCAGCCGGTGGGTGCGCGCGACGCCGACCACGAAGGACACGGCGGTCGCCAGCAGCGCGCTGAGGACGAGCAGCTGGACCGTGACCCAGACGCCGTTCAGTACGAGTTCCCAGAGTCCCGAGGTCATCCGCCGCACAGCTCCTTCGCGGTCAGATCCGTCATCTCGTCCTCGGTGAAGCCGAAGGGCTCGAGGATGCGGAGCAGTTCGCCGCTCTTCTTGAGCTCGGCCAGTTCCTTGTTGAAGGCGTCCCGGAGCCTTGTCTCGGTGGGGCGGAACGCGAACGCGCCGCCGTCGACGTGCGGTTGCCCGTCCACGAGCGGCTTGAAGGGTTCCGTGGACTCCGCCTTGGAGGACTTCTTCACCACCTCGCGGGTGGTCAGCGCGGTCCCGGCGAAGACGTCGACCCGTCCGGCCTCGACGGCGTTCAGGCCGGCGACCTGGTCGGGCACGATCAGGATGTCGCTCTCCTTGTACCCGGCCTCCACGGCGTACGCGATCTCCGCGTACCCGGTGCCGGTGGCGAACTTCGCCTTCTTCTCGACGACGTCCTTGTAGTCGCGCAGGCCCATCGGGTTGCCCTTGCGCACGATGAAGGCGTCCAGCATCTGGTAGTCGGGGTCGGAGAAGATGACCTGTTCGCAGCGCTCGGGGTTCACGTACATCCCGGCCGCGACGACGTCGAACTGCTGGGAGTTCAGGCCGGGTATGAGCGAGCCGAACTCCGTGGGGACCGGCTGCACCCGGTCGACGCCCAGCCGTTTGAAGATGACCCGGGCCAACTGCGGTGCCTCGCCGGTCAGTTCGCCGTCCTTGTCGATGTATCCGAAGGGGATCTCACCGGCGATGCCCAGCCGGACCACGCCCGCCGCACGCAGCCGTTCGAGCAGGTCACCGCCGTCCTTCGTCGACGCCGTGGCCACGCGCGAGCAGCCCGCGGCCCCCAGCACACCGAGCGCCGCCACCCCCGCGAGCAGCGACCGGCGTGTGGTCCCCGAGGTGTCTCTGTCGTTCCCATTAGGTGGAGCCATGGCGGCGCGGCTACCCGAAGCGATGCGGGTTATTCCGGCCAGTTTCGGCCCCGTTCGGCGATCGGGCGGTCTTGACCGGCGCGGGACCATGGAGGGCATGGCCGACCGATATCTCGAGATCTCCCTGGTCGAGCGCGGAATCAGCTGCACGGCCCGACTCCTGGACGACCGGGCGCCGCTCACCTGCGAAGCCGTCTGGAATTCTCTCCCGCTGTCCGGCGACGTCTACCACGCCAAATACGCCCGTAACGAGATCTACGCCCTTTTCCCGCCTTTCGCGGAGACCGAACCACCGTTGGAGAATCCGACCGTCACTCCCATTCCGGGTGATCTGTGCTATTTCTCCTTCGCCGGCGCCGAACTCGGTACCTCCGCCTACGGCTACGACCGGGAGGTCCGCCCCGGCACGACCGTGGTGGACCTGGCCCTCTTCTACGAGCGCAACAACCTGCTCCTCAACGGGGACGTCGGCTGGGTGCCCGGCATCGTCTGGGGCCAGGTCGTGGACGGCCTGGAGGCGATGGCCGACGGCTGCAACGACCTGTGGCGCACGGGGGCCGCGGGGGAGTCACTGCGCTTCCGCAGGGTCTGACCCGCCGGGCGCGAAGGGCGGCGCGGGCACGCCGGCCGCCCCCGCCTCGTACAGCGCGTGCGCCGCGCGCAGCACCAGGTCGTCCCGGTGCCGGGCGGCCACCAGCTGCAGCCCCACGGGCAGCCCGTCGGCGTCGGTGCCGACCGGGACCGAGGCGGCGGGCTGCTGCGTCATGTTGAACGGGTAGGTGAACGGCGTCCACCCGGTCCACCGTCGGTGCCCGGACCCCTTCGGCACCTCCCCGCCCGCCTCGAACGCCGTGATCGGCAGCGTGGGCGTGACCAGCAGGTCGTACGACGTGTGGAAGCGGCCCATCCGGCGGCCCAGGTCCCGCCGGACGTCCACGGCGGCCAGATACTCCAGCGCGCTGCGCCGGGAGCCGAGGGCGCAGATCTCCCGCAGTCCGGGGTCCAGGAGGGCGCGTTCGGCCGGTCCGAGGCGCTGGACGACCCGGGCCGCCCCGGAGAACCACAGGGTGTGGAACGCCTCCACCGGATCGGTGAGGTCGGGGTCGCGCTCCTCGACGTACGCCCCGAGGTGCGCCAGCCGCTCCACCGCCCGCCGGACCGCCGTCGCCACCGCGGGACGCACCGCGACCTGGCCGCCCAGGGTCGGTGAGTAGGCGATCCGCAGACCGCGCACACCGTCCGCGAGGGCGGCCGCGAAGGAGCGGGGCACGGGCGGGAGCGCCGTCCCGTCACGGGGGTCGGGCACACCTATCACGTCGAGCAGCAGCGCCGCGTCGGCCGCGTCCCGGGTCATCGGGCCGACGTGCGCGAGGGAACCGAAGGCGCTCGCCGGGTACAGCGGCACCCGCCCGTACGTCGGTTTCAGGGCGAACACTCCGCAGAAGGCCGCCGGGATACGGACGCTGCCGCCGCCGTCGGTGCCCAGGGCGAGCGGTCCCGCGCCCAGCGCCACGGCCGCGGCGGCGCCCCCGCTGGAGCCGCCCGCCGTGCGGGACAGGTCGTAGGGGTTGCGGGTGACGCCGGACAGCGGTGAGTCGGTGACGCCCTTCCAGCCGAACTCGGGTGTCGTCGTCTTGCCGAGGAACACGGCGCCCTGCTCGCGCAGCCGGGCCACCGACGGCGCGTCCTCGTCCCAGCGGCCCCGCTCCGGGACGGTCCGGGAGCCGCGCAGCGTCGGCGTGCCCCGCGTCAGCAGGATGTCCTTCACCGTGACCGGCACCCCGTCGAGCGGCCCGGCCGGTGTGCCCTGGCGCCACCGCCGCGCCGACTCGGCGGCCCGCGCCAGAGCCTCGTCGGCCGTCAGCCGGACGAACGCATTGACCCGGGGCTGGATCCGCTCGGCCCGCTCCAGCGCGGCACGGGTCGCGTCGACCGGGTCGAACCGCCCGGTGCGGTATCCGTCGCGGAGTTGTACGGCGGTCAGTCCGGCGAGTTCCGTCATGCGCCCTCCAGGCCCGTGTCCGTGCGCGGTTCAGCGGCCGGGTACGTACCCGCGCTGTTTGTCCACCACGTTCAGCAGCGGTCTGCCCGCCTCCCAGCGCTCGTACAACTCCACGAACTGGGTGCCGAGCCGATCGCGCCAGCCGACCGTGTCCCCGCTCATGTGCGGGGAGACGAGCAGCCCCGGCACCTGCCACAACGGGCTGTCCGGGCCGAGGGGTTCGTGCTCGAAGACGTCGAGCGCCGCCCCCGCGATCCAGCGCTTCCGCAGCGCCTCGGCCAGCGCCTCGGTGACGACGAGTTGCCCGCGTCCGACGTTGACGAACCGGGCCGAGGGCTGCATGACGCCGAAGCGCCTCAGGTCGAACATCCCGCGGGTCCGCTCGGTCAGCGGTGCCGCCGCGATCACCCAGTCGGCGCGCGCGATCAGCCGGTCGAGGTCCTCGGGACCGTGGATACCGGTCCGCGCGACCCGCCCCACCAGCGCGGTCGTCACGTCCAGCGCCTTCAGGGTGCGGGCGATCGCCCGGCCGATGGGGCCCGAGCCGACGACACACGCGCGGGTCCCCGCCACCTGCTGTCCCTCGCGGTGCCGCCACTCACGGGCGCGCTGGAGGTCCAGGCTGCGCGGCAGATCCTTGGCCATCGCCAGGACCAGCGCGGCCACGTACTCGGCGATGGGCTGGTCGAAGACACCGCGCGCGTTGGTGACGACCGTGTCGGACGCGGTGAGTTCCGGGCACATCAGATGGTCGACGCCCGCGCTCGCGGTGTGCACCCAGCGCGGCCGGGGCCCCTCGCCGGGCCAGGCGTGGCGCACGGCGTGCGAGGTGAAGTCCCAGACGAGCAGGACGTCCGCGTGCGGGAGCCGGGCGGCGAGTGTGGACGCGTCCGCGTGCTCGACCCGGACGCGTCCGGTGAGCCGGCCCAGCCGGGGCGGGGGGTCCGCGTCGAGCACGAGGAGCGTGGGCCGGGACGCGGGCGGGACGGGTGGGGTCATGCGGGGTCGCTTCTCCGGAGGTGTGGGGCGGCGGGGGCCGGGGGCCGGCTCTGGGAGGATGCGGGTGCGGTCGAACGGAGTCCCGCGCCGGGTACGGGCCGTCTGACATGCGAGGTTTGACCACGCTCGCACCCGAACCTACCTTCGTCAACACGGGCGCACGCACGGTCCGTTGCTCAGCCGTATCTCGCCGTGAGGACGGTGCCCGCCATGGACGCCATGGACCTCTCCTTCCTCGGCGGACCCCGCCCGCAGCGCGGTGTCGGTGTCGTCGCCCCCTTCGACTTCGCGCTGGACCGGGAGCTGTGGCGGTGGGTCCCGGACGAGGTCTCCCTGCATCTGACGCGGACGCCGTTCGTGCCGGTCGAGGTGAGTCTCGATCTGGCCCGGCTGGTCAGCGAGCACGAGACGCTGGGCGACGGAG
This sequence comes from Streptomyces sp. NPDC059852, assembly GCF_042731455.1. Classification (NCBI taxonomy): domain Bacteria; kingdom Bacillati; phylum Actinomycetota; class Actinomycetes; order Kitasatosporales; family Streptomycetaceae; genus Streptomyces; species Streptomyces sp. NPDC059852. The sequence continues at coordinate 12,078 of NZ_JBHWJK010000001.1, forward strand.
TGCGCACCCTGACCGCCATCAGTCCGGAAGTGGTCGCGTACGCCTGCACCTCGGGCAGCTTCGTCGGCGGCGTCGCGGGCGAGCGCGCGATGTGCGAGGCCATGACCCGGGCCGGCGCGGTGCCCGCGGTGACCACTTCCGGGGCACTGCTGGAGGCGCTGGCCGAACTACGGGTGCGGCGGGTGGCGCTGGTGACGCCGTACACCGAGTCGGTGACCCGTTCTCTGGAGGAGTACGTGGCGGAGGCCGGGGTATCCGTCGCGGGGTGCGCGTACATGGGGCTCACGCGGCACATCTGGAAGGTGCCGTACCGGGAGGTGGCCGAGATGGCGCACCGGGCGGTGCGCGCGCCCGCCGACGCGCTGTTCATCAGCTGCACCAACCTGCCCACCTACGACGTGCTCCCGCAGCTGGAGGCGGAGCTGCGCATACCGGTGATCTCGGCCAACCAGGTGACGATGTGGGCTGCGCTGCGCCGGTTGGGTACCCGCGCGGTGGGACCGTATCAGGCGCTGATCGATCCGGCGGCGCGCGGCGGCCCGGTCCTCCCGGACGTGCCGGACGTGCCCGAACAGGAACAGCAGTAGCAGCCCGACCAGAGCACCGACCAGCAGAAAGGCCGACATGACCGCACTGGGATTCCTCTACCCGGGCCACTCCGCCGAGGACGACTACCCGCGTGTCGAGCAGCTGCTCGCCAGCGACATCCGGCTCGACGTGGTGCACACCGACATCGGTGAGGACGCGCACCGGGTGGACGCGCTGCTGAGGATGGGCTCCGCCGAGCAGCTCGCGACGGGCATCGAGGAGCTGCGGCGGACCGGCGCCGAGGCGGTCGTGTGGGCGTGCACCAGCGGCAGCTTCGTGTACGGCTGGGAGGGCGCCCACGACCAGGTGCGCTCCCTGGCCCAGGCGGCGGGCATGCCGGCGTCGTCGACGTCGTTCGCCTTCGTCCACGCGATGGCTGAGCTGGGGGTGCGCCGGGTGGCGGTCGGCGCGACCTACCCGGACGACGTGACGGGGCTCTTCACCGAGTTCCTGCGCTCCGGCGGAGCGGAGGTCGTCGCGGTGCGCGGCGCCGGGGTGGTCACCGCGGCCGAGGTCGCGACCTGGGAGGAGAAGGAGCTGTTCGCGCTGGCGCGGGAGGCCGACCACGCCGACGCCGAGGCGGTCCTCCTGCCGGACACCGCCCTGCACACCGCCTCCCACGTCCCGGCCCTGGAGGAGGCGCTCGGCAAGTCGGTCCTCACTGCCAACCAGGTCACCGTCTGGGAGGGGCTGCGGCTCACCGACCGCCGGGTGCACGCCCCGGCCCTCGGCTCGCTGTTCACCCGGGAGCCGATCGTGCAGGTGTGACCCGTGTCGGGCGGGCCGTCCGCGCGGGCCGGGAATAAAGCGGAGACCCCCTCCTGTTATCGCCGTACGCACACCGCACGGAGACGACGCAGGAGGCAGACGTGGCCGCAGACGACACCGGGGCCGACGGGATCCGGGGTACGGCACACGGCACGGCACCGACACCGCTGTCCGTGCTGGACCTCGTCACCGTCAGCGCCGGCCACACCGCCACGGAGGCGCTGCGCACCAGCGTCGAGCTGTCCCGGCTGGCCGAGGCGCGCGGCTTCCACCGCTACTGGGTCGCCGAGCACCACTCCATGCCGGGCGTGGCCTCCTCCTCCCCGGCCGTGATCCTGGCGCACCTCGCCGCCCACACCGAGCGCATCCGCCTCGGCTCCGGCGGCGTGATGCTCCCCAACCACGCGCCGCTGGTCATCGCCGAGCAGTTCGGCACCCTGGAGGCGCTGGCGCCGGGGCGCGTCGACCTCGGCCTCGGGCGCGCTCCCGGCACCGACGGCGCCACCGCGGCGGCCCTGCGCCGCACGGACCACCTCAACGAGGGCGCCGACGACTTCCCCGAGCAGCTCGGGGAACTGATCCGCTTCCTCGACGACGACTTCCCCGACGGGCACCCCTACCGCCGCATCCACGCCGTCCCCGGCCCCGTGCAGGCCACGTCGCCCGGCGGTGTCCAGTCCACCCACCGGCCGCCCGTCTGGCTGCTCGGCTCCTCCGGGTTCAGCGCCCGGCTCGCCGGCGTCCTCGGTCTGCCGTTCGCCTTCGCCCACCACTTCTCGGCGCGCAACACCGTCCCGGCACTCGACCTGTACCGGGAGACCTTCCGGCCCTCCGCCGTCCTCGACCGGCCGTACGCCCTCATCGGCGTCGGCACGCTCGCCACGGACGACGAGAAGGAGGCCCGGCGCCAGCTCAAGGCCGCCGCGCTCAGCATGATCCGGCTGCGCACCGGCCGCCCCGGCCTCGTTCCGTCGGTGGAGGAGGCGGAGCGCTACGCATTCACGGAGATGGAGCGGGACTTCGCCGACTCCTGGAACGCCAACGTCGTCCACGGCACACCCGACGAGGTCCGTGCCGGACTGGACGACCTCCAGAAGCGCACCGGCGCCGACGAGTTGATGCTCACCAGCAACGCCCCCGGCATGGACATCCGGCTGCGCTCGTACGAACTCATCGCCGACGCCTACGGGTTGCCGACGGCCTGACCCGTCCCGTCAGACCTTCACGCCGAGCAGCTCGGAGATGCGGTCCGGGGACACCGGCCGGGAGTACAGCCACCCCTGGCCGGTGTCACAGCCGATCCGCCGCAGCCGTGAGGCCTGCGCCATCGTCTCCACGCACTCCGCGGTGACCGTCAGGCCCAGCCGGTGGGCGAGCTGGATCATCGCCTCGACCACCACCTCGTCGGCCGGGTTCGGCGTCGCCGCCGCCGTGTCGTCGCCCTCGTACTGGAAGCCCCGGACGAAGGCGCCGTCCAGTTTCAGCACGGACACCGGCAGCCGGCTCAGATACGCCAGGTTCGAATAGCCCGTGCCGAAGTCGTCGATGGCGATGCGCACTCCCATGTCGCTGAGCGCCTGCAGATCCCGCAGGGGCCGTCCCGCCGAGCCCATCACGGCCGACTCGGTCAGCTCCAGCTGGAGCAGCCGGGGTTCGAGCCGCGTCTCCTCCAGGATCCGGGCCACGTCCGTCACCAGGTCGGAGTCCCAGACCTGGCGCACGGCCACGTTCACGCTCACGAAGATCGGCGGTTCGCCGGGGTGCGCGGCCTGCCAGTCGACGGCCTGCCGGCAGGCCGTCGCGAGGATCCAGCGGCCGAGCGGCACGATCGAGCCGTCCTCCTCCGCCAGTCCGATGAACCGATTCGGCGGCAGCACGCCGAACTGCGGGTGGTTCCAGCGGACCAGCGCCTCCACCCCGCGCAGCCGTCCGTCCTCCATGCTCACCAGCGGCTGGTACTCCAGCGCGAACTCCCCGCGCTCGATGGCCGGCCGGAGCGTGGCGGCGAGCGCCTGACGGGTGATGAGGTGCGCGCTGCGCTCGGGGTCGAAGAGCGTCCAGCGGTCCTTGCCGTCGGCCTTCGCCCAGTACAGCGTGGTGTCGGCGGCCTGCATCAGGGCGGTCGGTGTCGTGCCCGCCGCGTGCCGCTCGACCACGCCGATCGACGCCGACACCGACAGCCGCCGGCCGGGCAGGTCGAACGGCTCCCGGACCGCCTCCAGCAACGACTCGGCGAGGTCGGCCAGTTGGTCGGTGCCGGTCGAGTCCTCCACGAGCAGGGCGAACTCGTCGCCGCCGAGCCGCGCGACCAGCGGCGGGATCGACCGGCTGCGCCCGGCCTCCTCGGCGCAGCGCGTGAGCCGTTCGGCGACGGCGGCCAGCAGCTTGTCGCCGATGCGGTGCCCGAGGGTGTCGTTGATCGCCTTGAAGCCGTCGAGGTCCAGGTAGCACAGGCCGATCCGTCCGGTGCTGCCGCTCTCGTCGTACGACTCCACCTCCAGCGCGGCCGACAGCCGTTCGAAGAAGAGGGTGCGGTTGGGCAGCCGGGTCACCGGGTCGTGCATCTGCAAGTGCCGCAGCCGCGCCTGGAGTTCGCGGTGGGCGCCGATGTCGGCGACGGACAGCAGGACGGCGTCCGTCTCGTCGCCGGGCAGCGGCGCGACGGTGACCCGGGCCCACAGGGAGCGCCCGTCGGGGTGCTTGAGGCGGCGCGTGCAGCGCAGTTCGGCCTGCCGGCCGCGCAGCACCTCCCGGTACGCGTGCCAGGTGCGCGCGTCGGAGGCGAGGTCCACCAGGTCGGCGGCGACCGACCCGGCCAGTTCGTCGTCCCCGGTGCCGAGCAGGTCGGCGAAGCTGGGGTTGGCCCCGGTCACCAGGCCCTCGCGGTCGACCACCGCCATCGCCAGTGGCGCGGCGCGGAAGACGGCGGCGTAGGGCGGCCCGCCGGTACCGGGGGACGGCTGTTCACCACTCTCTGTGACGGCCGGCCCGATGAGGTCTGCCGCGGGCGCCGGCCCTTCGGACGTTCCGCTCACCGCTCGCTCCCGCAGTGCACTCGATCTTCGGATGGGTCTCATCGGAATGGGTGGCCGGGTGGCGATCCGGTCGCCGGGCCGTGTCCGTGCAGGAAAGTGTCAGGAAAGTGTGCCGATCATAGAGGCTGGCTCAGGGGCCTTCCACCTACTGTCCAGTGTTCCCCTGCGGGCCGCGCTCGCGCCAGATCGTTTCTGCCCGCACGTGGACGGCTTCTTAGGGCCTCCGACCAGTTGTGACGTTCTGTGAGCGAACCGGGGTGTCGCCCTGGCGGTTCCTGAGCACTCTCACCCGTCCGGTGCAGCTGAACAGGACGTAGTACGACAATCCGACACAGGCTGGGTGCGGTGTCCCGCGAACCGTTCCCGGAGGTCGTCGTGCCGCGTCAGTTCCCCCTGCTCCGTGGGACGGGCCTGCCGCGGGACCGGCGCCGACTGCGCAGCACCGCCGCGGTGTTCACCACCATGTCGGCGCTCGCGGCCACCTCGCTGATCGCGGGCCCCTCGTCCGCCGAGCCGTTCGACGCGGCACCCTGCGCCCTCGCCCGCACCGACGCCCACCACTCCGAGGGCCTGGACACCTGGAACGCCGCCTATCCGCGCCCCACCCGGAAGCTGGACGCGGTGATGGTCTTCCTGTCCTTCCCGGACTCCCCGCCGCAGACCACCCCCGCCGAGCTGGCCGCCGACCACTTCCCGGCGACCAGCCACTTCTTCGAACGCGCCTCCTACGGCAGGTTCAGCCTGCGCGCCCACCCGATGGGGCACTGGCTGCGCATGCCGAAGCCGTCCACGGCGTACGCCATACAGCGTGACTGGCGGGCCGCCGACCGCGCCGCCTATCTGCGGGACGCGCTCGCCGCGGCGGACCCGGAGGTGGACTTCTCCCGCTACGACATCGTGTACTTCGTCGCCGACCCGGACGCGCCCGGCGTCGACTCCGACGCCACGAAGGTCGTCAACCTGGAGCGGCCGCTGCGGGCCGACGGCACGGACATCCGGCGGGTCGTCACCGTCTTCGAGAACCATCCGCCCGACCGCCTGGTCCTCGCCCACGAGACCGGACACGTCTTCGACCTGCCGGATCTCTACCACCGCCCCGTGGACGGCAAGGGGGACTGGGACACCTACGTCGGGGACTGGGACCTGATGGGCAGCCAGTTCGGGATGTCGCCGGACCTGTTCGCCTGGCACAAGTGGAAGCTGGGCTGGCTGGACCCCCGGCAGGTGGTGTGCGTACGGGGCATGGGCTCCTCGACACGGCTCACCCTGGAGCCGCTGGCGGCCGGCGCGGGCGTCCCGGTGCCGGTCGGGGCCGCCGGGGCGCCCGGGTTCTCCGGCACACCCGGCACGGTGCCCGGGTTCGGGCTGGGCCACGGCATCAAGCTCGCCGTCGTGCGCACCGGGGCCGACAGCGTGCTGGCCTTCGAGGTCCGCAGCCCGGCGGGCAACGACGTCCAGGCGTGCCGGGAGGGTGTGCTCGTCTACCGGGTGCGCAGCCACACCGAGTCCGGCGGCGGGCCCATCGAGGTGGTGGACGCGCATCCGCGCAGCGAGGCGTGCTGGGAGGAGTCCGTGTATCCGCCGCTCGCGGACGCGCCGGTCGGGCTCGGCGAGAGCTTCACGGTGCCGGAGGACGGGGTGCGCGTGGAGGTGGAGGGACGGTCCGTCTCGGGGGCGTGGACGGTGCGGATCACGACGGTGCGGTAGCGCCCGCGCCCGGCCCGGGGTCGCGCGACCGGGCCACGAACGCGCCGCGTGGGACGGTGCGCCCGGGCAGCCTGTCCCCGGCATGCGAAAAGCCCCCCGCTCGCGCGAGGGGCTTCTCACTGTCTGTGCGCCGCCAGGGACTCGAACCCCGGACCCGCTGATTAAGAGTCAGCTGCTCTAACCAACTGAGCTAGCGGCGCCTGCTGACGTCGTAGACCTTAGCACCCTGATCGGCGTGGGGAAAAATCGATATCCGCACGGTCGCCCGCGCCGCCCGCACGGCCGCCCAGAGGAGTACCTCCGGGCCCGGTAACCAGGGATTACGGGTGTCCGGCGCCACCAGCCAGCGGGAGTCGCGCGGGGGCTCGGCGGCCGTGCGCGCGCCGGTCGCGGAGGGGACGGTCACCGCGTCGCCGGCGCCGTGGCACAGCAGGGGCGGGATGCCCTCCGTACGGCCGAAATCCTCCCAGCGCAGCAGGGAGGGCAGCCGCTGAGCGGTGCCCGGAGCGGCGAACATCAGCAGCCGGCCGCGATGGGCGGCGACGGGTCCGGACCCCGGGCCCTCGTTCCACAGCCGGTCGAGCATGCGGCGCCCGAAGACGGCGGGCGCGCTGACGACGTCGAAGACCGAGCCGCACGGCAGGACCACGGGGGCCTGCGGGCGCTCGCGCCACAGGGCGAGCGTGCTGCGCGGATACGTTCCTGCGGAGGCGAGCCAGGCGGCGCCGTCGCGGGTGACCCCGGTGACGTCGCAGCGGTCGTCCTGGAAGAGTGCGTCCGGTGTGCTGCTCATGCCGTCTACATCTACCGACGGTGAGCGTCCCGTATCGCTGGGTTGCCGAAAGGCGGGACAGGAAAGGGCGCGAACGGGTATCTTGCGCACCCTCCTGGCATATGCCGGGTGAGGCCGGGTGATGAGACGCCGGGCCGGGGTCACACGGGGTCGACGGTCCCCGCGCCCTCCACGCCGCGCAGCAGGTCCCTGCCGAACTCGACCATCTTCTTGGCGTAGTCCTCGGTCCACTCGGCCCGCTCGGCGATGTCGGCGGGCGTCAGCCGGTCGAACCGCCGCGGGTCCGCGAGCTGGGCCGCCGCCATGGCCTGGAACTCCATCGCGCGGTCCGTCGCCGCCCGGAACGCCTGCGTCAGCTCCGTCGCCCGGGCCAGCAGGGCCCGCGGGTCGTCGATCGACTCCAGGTCGAAGAAGTGCTCCGGGTCGGCCGCCGCCTGGGTGGGCTCGAAGAGCAGGGGCGCGGGGCGTAGCCGCGGTTCGTTCCTGTGCGGCGTGGGCTCCGCCATGTCGTGTCCTCCTCGTACGTCACCGATCCCCGGTACCGATACCCACCCTGGCGGGCGCGCACCGCGGCGGACCGGTCCATCGTCCATTGTCCCGCGCCCACGCAAGGGGGCGCCGGGCTCCCGGGCCCGCCGACTCCACGCTCTTCAAGGCGACGGGGGCACGAGATGTTCCAGAGGGTGACGCGTCTCGCAGCCGGCTGACGGCCGGGCACCCGTCGAGCACTACGGCCGCCAGACCACCCGGTGTTCGGCCAGGCGGGCCAGGACCGCGTGATTGGCCTCCCAGCCGTCCGGGCTGTGTCTTCGGCCGCCTCCGGCGGCGGTGCCGGACTCCGTCCGGCGGTCGGGCGGGGTGGTGACGCCTGTCGGCCGGGTGGGCCGGGGCGCTGTCAGGGGCGCCAGACCACCCGGTGTTCGGCCAGGCGGGCCAGGACCGCGTGGTTGGCCTCCCAGCCGTCCGGGAACTTCACGAGCGTGCCCAGCTGGACCGGTTCCGTGGACGGGTAGTCGTCCAGGAGATCGCCGACGCCTGCCCGGCACACCACGATGCACGCGTGCCGGTGCCGGGAGGCCAGGACGCACAGGCGGCCCGTCTCCAGGTGGAACGCCGTGGCGTCGGGGCGACCGGACAGCGGGTGCAGGACGACCGTCACGTCGTACTCGCGGCCCTGGAGCCGGTTCGCGGTGTCGACCGTGACGTCCGGCACCCCCAGCTCGGCCAGGGCCGCGCGGACCGCCGCCGCCTGGTCCCGGTGCGCGGTGCCGACCGCGATCCGGGCGGCCGTCAGCGGCACCGGGTCGGGGGAGCGCTCCGAGGTGGCCGCACCGCCCCGGTCCAGCAGCCGCCGGACCACCGCGGCGACCGCCCCCACCGCCTCCGGGTCCGTGCGCGGGGTGTGCCGGGCGGGCAGCTCCAGCAGCCCCCAGCCCGACACGGCCGCCTCGTCGATCACCCGGTCGGGCCCGGAGCCGTCCGACGCCACGGCGAAGGAGAGCCGCCGGTCGCCGGGACCGGTGCCGCTGCGGAACGGCGTGTACGGGTAGAAGGCGTCGGAGACCAGGGGCGCCGCGGACGCGGGCAGCCGCCACGACACCGGGAGCCGGTGCTGGGGCAGCTCGGGGTTGTGGGCCAGCAGCGTGGTGACGGCGGACGCCGCCGGGTCGTACGACAGGCCCGCCCACTGCTCGCCGCCCACGATCGAGAACGGGTCCAGCTGGCCCGGGTCGCCGACGAACAGCGCCCGCTCGAACAGCCCCGCCACGGCGAGCAGCGCGTCCGAGCGCATCTGGTACGCCTCGTCGACGATCGCGTGCGGCCAGGGCTCGTCGGTCTTCACATGCCCCCACTTGGCCGCCGTGGAGACGACCACCGGCAGCCCCCCGAGATCCCCCGCCTTCGCCGACGTGCGCACCTGCGGATGCGCGTCCAGCGCCTTGTCGTACGGGTCGGCGTCACTGCTGTGCAGCCGGCCCACGGGCAGCTCGGGGTTCTTCGCGGCGAGCGACAGCACCAGATCGTCCACCTGCGCGTTCGTCTGCGCCACGATCATCAGCGGCCGCCCCGCCTCGGCGAGTTCCAGCGCCGCGCGCACCACGAGCGTGGACTTGCCGGCACCGGGCGGGGAGTCGACCACCACACCGCGCGCGGTGCCGTGCAGCGTGTCGTGGAGGATCGCCCCGGTGGCCTCGGCCGCCGCGGCGCCCGGATCGAACGTGACGGTCACAGGACGTCCTCCTCGGTCAGCGCGTCGGCGGCCTCGGGCACCTGCTCCCCGGGCGGCCCGCCGTGCGTCCACGGTGTCTGCTCGGGCTCGGGCAGCTTCGGCCCGCCCCGCTGCTCGTGCTCGAACAGCGTGAAGCACACCAGGTCGCCCTTCTCGGGCACCGACCCCTCCTCCGGCTCCTTGCCGCGCCCCATCTTGTCCAGCACCCGCAGCACCACCAGGACCTCCCCGTCCGCGTCGACGGCCCCCTCGTACCCGACGAACTCCGCCGACTGCGGCTTCCCGCCCAGCGAACGGAACACCTTGGCGCGTTCGCCCAGATGCGGCCGGTCCTGCGTGCGGACCGTCACCAGGGGGCGCGGGCTGGGCCGCTTGCCCTCGCTGTACGCCATGACCGCGTCGACGACCTCGCCCGCGAACGCCTCCCCGGCCAGCCGCCGCCCCGCCATCACCAGCGGGTCGTCCAGCGCCTCCTGCGCCTCCAGCCGGGCCTGCTCGCGCTCGCGCGCGGCCAGCTTGGAGGCCGCGGTGACCGCGTCGTCGCGGCGCGGCTGCGGCGGCTCCCCGGCGAGCACCCGGTCCCGGTGGCCGGTGAACGACCACCGGTCGCGGGTCCACCGCTCCTCCACCCGGCTGCCCTCGGGCAGCTCCCGCAGCCGGTCCAGGCCCCGCCACACCGCCTCCCAGGTCGGCAGGGTGCGGCTCTCGACGAGGGCGCGGATCTCCCGCTCGGCGGCGGTGAGGTCGCCGAGCCGGTCGTCGGCCTCCAGCCCGTCCTCGGCGGCGGCGAGGGCGGTGCGGGCGCGGTCGTAGCGCTCGATGGCCGGGGCCAGCAGCTTGTTGTCGAACGCCGGGTCGGTGGCGGGGCCGGCCGGCGGGCACAGCAGCTGGCCGTCCCGGTCCCGGGCGAGCTCCGCGCGCAGGGCCGCCTCGGCGCCGGACTCGCCCTCGGGCGGGTCGATCCAGGCGAGCAGCGCGCCGAGGTGCTGGTCCTCCAGCGTGGACTGGCCGGTCGCCCAGTGCCGGGTCAGGACGTCCGTCATGGCCAGCAGCAGCGAGGAGCCGGGCACCCGGGCCCGCTCGCCGAAGTGGGTCAGCCACCGGCCGAGCAGCGGCACGCGCGGGGGCGCCGGGTACGGGGTCTCCGGGTCCTGCTCCGCCGTCCGGCGGAACCGCATCGACCGGCCCAGCAGCCGGACGAACTCGACGCCCGCGCGGCTCGGCACGATCAGCTGCGGGGCGTCCGCGCACAGGTCCACCTCGACCTTGACCCGCTTGCCGGTCTCCGGGTCGGTCTCGGTGCGCTCGGCCGCCTCCACGGCCTCGGCGTGCGCGTCGATGTACGGCAGGACGATGTCCGCCAGCTCGGCCAGGAACGCGAACCGCAGGTCCCGGTCGCGCGGCTGCGGCACGGCCAGCAGACGCGGGGCGTCCCGGTCGGTGCCGACCAGCGCGCCGAGCGGGGCGCCGGCCTCGCCCGCGGTGGTCAGCGGCACGAAGACCAGCGGACGGTCGGACAGATGCCGGTGCCGCACGGTGGCGGCGGGCTGCGCGCGGCCGGACTCGACCGCCTCCAGCCGGGCGAGGGTGGCGATCAGGGACACGGGGCCGCCTCCTTCGCCGCGAGGGCCTCGGCCCGCAGCCGGGCCGCGCGGCGCAGGGCCGCGACCGCCGGGTCGTCCGGGTCGCCGGACGTGCCGCGGGCCGCCGACAGGACGTCCTCGACCGTGCTGAGGCCGCCGAGCTCGGCCCGCACCGACCGGCCCAGCGAGGTCACCGCGCCGGACGCGCGGGAGCGGGCCCGGCAGTGGAACGCCAGCTCGCACGCGGACAGGCACTCCGGCGCGTAGCTCGCCGGCACGGACTCGACGGCGGCCGTCAGCTCGGGGGCGGGCAGCTCGGGCGAGAAGCAGGTGCCCTCGGGCAACGCGGCCGCGATGTCCTCGATGCGGGTGAGGCGGGCCAGCTGCCGGGCCGTCACCGCGCGCTGCTTGCGGACGTCCACGGCGGCGGCCGTCGGCAGGTTGGAGAAGTCCTTCGGGCAGACGAGGAGGACCCGGTGGCGCACCCTCGGGACCTCGGCGCCCCCCGCGCCGAGGCGGTCGGCGGCCTCCTCCAGGGCCAGCACGTACACCGCCGCCTGCCGGGCCGCCGCGCCGACCTTCGCGGGGTCCGCCGAGCCGTCCAGCATCGGGAAGGACTTGATCTCCACGACGGTCCAGCTGCCGTCCGGGTGCACGACGACCGCGTCCGGCTCCAGGAAGGCCGGCGACCCGGCCACGTCCAGCGCGAGCATCGGGTGGTCGAGCAGCGTCCACTCGCCGCGCGCCTCGGCGGCCTCGCGCAGCGCCAGCTCCGTACGGGCCGTCCGCCCCTCGGGGCCGGTCGCGGTGAGCTCGGGCACCCGCGCGCGGGCGGGCGGCTCGGCGCGGCGGTCCAGCCTCTCGTGCACCAGCCGCAGCAGCTCCGCGCCGCCGTCCGCCTTCACCTTGGCCTCGAAGGCGTTCCCCCGGGTGAAGGCGAACTGCGACTGGCCGAAGGCCGAGGGCGCGCCCAGCGCGCCGGCCAGCGCCGCCTTGTTCACCCCGGCGCCGTCCAGGAGGGCGCGCCGTCTGCAGCCCGGGTTGGCGGCGAGGGCCGCCAGGGCCCGGGCGTCCAGCGCCTTGGCCGGGACGTCGGGACCGCGCAGCTCAGCGAGCCGGTGCCGGAGCCCCGTCCCCCGTGTCCTGGGGGGCGGCACTCGGCTCGGCTCCGGATCCGAACCGGGACTCGCGCTGCCGTGGAATTCGCTCACCCGCGGAAGTCTGGCATCCGGCACTGACAACCGGGACGGGGGCGTCGCCCGGGACCGCCGTGGCGGAGGCGGCGGAGGTGACCGCGCGCCGCGTGGCGTACCAGGAGCGCACGCGCTCGGCGGCGCGCAGCACGTACGGCGTCAGCAGCAGCCCCACGCCCATCACGGCCGCCCCGGCGACCGCGTCGAGGAAGTAGTGGTTGGCGGTGCCCATGACCACGATCGTGGTGATCAGCGGGTAGGCGACGGCGGCCGTCTTCGCCAGGCGCGTGCCGCCGTGGCGCCACAGCATGACCCCGCACCACAGCGACCAGCCGACGTGGAGGCTCGGCATGGCCGCGTACTGGTTCGTCATGCCGCCCATGCCGCGCGGGGCGCTCGCCTCTCCGCCCCACCAGCCGTACGAGCTGTACTGCGCCATCGTGTCGACGAAGCCGTAGCTCTCGGCGAGCAGCCGGGGCGGGCAGGTGGGGAGCAGCGTGAAACCGATCAGGCCGATGAAGGTCGACGTCATCAGCCAGGTGCGGGCCGCGCGGTAGCGCACGGCACGGGAGCGGAACAGCCACACCAGGATCACGGGCGTGACCAGGTAGTGCAGCGACGCGTACCAGAAGTCCGCCGGGACGCCGATCCACGGCTCGCGCGTGAAGAGCCGGTTGAGGGGGTGCTCCGCGTTGAGGAACAGCGCCTTCTCGATGTCCAGGATCGCCACGCCGTGGTCGACGGCCGTACTGACGTCGCCCCGGGCGAGCAGGCGGCCCGCCGAGTAGCAGGCGTAGACCAGCAGGATCAGCGGCAGCTCGGTCCACCAGCGCAGGCGGGTTCGAGGCGTCGCCTCCACGCCAGCTATGTCGGCGTGCGGCATCCGATCGCCTCCCCCTTCTCGTCACGGCGTCCGGTGGACAGGTCGTGACACTTTACGGTGTCCCGGGGCTCGCCCGTCGGCCGCCCTGGCCCACTAGACGCAGAGATCGCCCCCCGGGTTGCCCGGCTGGGCCGTACGCGATGATGGACGGGTTCCACCGCTCGTACCTCCCCGGAAGGTCCCCCGCCCATGGCATCGCGCATGCTGCTGGCCCGGCACGGACAGACGTCCTGGTCGCTGGCCGGAAAGCACACCGGCAGGACCGACGTCCCCCTCCTGGAGGAGGGCCGCCGGGGCGCGAAACTGCTGGGCGAGCGCCTGCACCGAGCGCCCTTCGACGGGCTGGCGGACGTCGAGGTGCGCACCAGCCCGCTCTCCCGCGCGCGGGAGACGTGCGACCTCGCCGGCTTCGGCGAGCGCGCCCGGACCTGGGACACGCTGATGGAGTGGGACTACGGCGCCTACGAGGGCATGACGCCGGCGGAGATCCAGGCCGTCCGGCCCGGCTGGCTGATCTGGCGGGACGGCGTCCCCGGCGGCGAGAGCCTGGCCGAGGTCACCGCCCGGGCCGACGAGGTCGTCGCCTGGGCGCGCGAGGCGGACCGGGACGTGCTGGTCTTCGCGCACGGGCACATCCTCCGGTCCATCGGCGCGCGCTGGCTGGGGCTGCCGCTGGACTTCGCGTCCCGGCTCCGGCTGAACCCGACCTCGCTGTCGGTCCTGGGCTGGGCCTACGGCGAGCCCGCGATCGAGAGCTGGAACGACCTGGGGCATCTGAGCCCCTGACCTCCGGGGCCTCCCTCACGCGGTGCGCGGCAGCGACGCGTGCCGGTCCAGGAACGCCGACACCCCGCTCGCACGCCGGTGCGGCAGCAGCACCCGGGCCGTACCGGCCAGCATGGTCTGCACCCGTGACGACTGCACCTGGTCCAGCAGGTCCAGCACCCGCATCCCGGCCGCCGCCGCCTCGTCCGGGCTGCCGCCACGGGCCAGGTCGTCCGCCAGCTCCGCCGTGTAGAGCGCGATGTTCCGGGTGAAGTGGGGGTCCTGCAGACGCGCCGCGCGCCCCGCGTGCCGGGCGGCGCGCCGCCAGTTGCCCAGCGTCGACCAGCACTGCGCCTCCAGGATCTCCAGCTCGGCCTCCCCGTAGAAGCTCATCCACTCGGGGTCGGCGTCCGAGCGGCCCCGGTCGTAGAGGGCCTGCGCGCGGACCAGCGCCTGCTCGCACCCGGTGCGGTCGGCGAGCCCCGCCCAGCCGCCCGCCTCGCGCAACGACAGCAGGCTCATCAGCCGGGACGAGCCCAGGGCGCGCGCCACACGCTGGGCGGCCTGCGCGGCACGGACCGCCTCCCGGGGCCGGCCCGCGTCACGGGCGAGGAAGGAGGTGTTGCAGAAGGCGTGCGCCTCCAGGGCCGGGTCCCCGGCCATCCGGGCGGTCGCCAGGGCCTCCGCGTAGTGCGAGCGCGCGTCGTCGAAACGGCCGGAGTCATGGGCCAGCCAGCCCACCGAGATGGCCAGCTCGCCCGCGCCGGAGTGCAGCCGGTCGCTGGTCGCCTGCCGGGCCGTACCGGCGTCGAGCAGTTCGTACGCGGCGCGCAGCGGTGCGGCCGCGCGCCGGTAGAGACCGTCGGCGCCGTGCCGGTCGTCCAGCAGCCGGATACGGCGTACGGCGTCCTCGAGCGCGCCGGCCTCGCGTACCCCGACGCGTCGGTAGGGGCGGTCGGTGGCGGCGGCGTCGTGGGCCAGGCCCAGGGGGGCCAGCGAGGCGGCGGCCACCGTGGCGCCCCCACCGGTCATGAATGCGCGACGCAGCACGTCGCTCTCCTCGTGGTTCTCGTGGTTCTGCGCGGTGCCGAACGGCACGTGCGCGGCGTACGGATCCTGCGGGTTCTCACGGTCGTACGGCTCGTCGGCCCCTCTCGTCCCACCCGTGACGCGGGCCGGGCGCGCGAGGTGCACGCCGGGCGCCTCCTCCATCGCGCGCGCCCGGCGTCCGCGGACGGACGAGCGGGGCGCGAAGCCGAGGTCGGTGAGCGTGCGGCCGGGGAACATGTGCAGGAACACCCGTTCGTACGCGTAGTTGGGACAGCGGATCTCGCCGGCCTCCACCCGCCCGATGTACCGCGCGTCACAGCTGACCCGCTCACCGATCTCGCGAGCGGCCCGGCGGACCGCCGCGGCGAACTCGGCCGGCGAGAGCTGCCCGCGCAGCTGCCGGAAGGCGGTGTTCGGCCGCGATGGCCTGGGGGGCTGGGACGAGGTCGGGTCTGACGACGCCATGGCCGGGTCCTCTCGTGCGAACCGTCGAACCATGCCGGGGTGCGGGACGGGACGGACCGTGATCCGGTGATCGTGAGCCGTGCCCTCTGATCCGTGGGACGTCCTTGTCCCCGGCGGGCAAGAACGTACCTGCTGTAGCGAAGCCGCCACACAGTGTTTAGCTACAAAACGGATATCTCATCCGGGATCTGCCATGAACTGCCATCCTTTGCGGCGGACTTCCGCCGTAGCCGTTGACGCCGTGCCGCGTTGAACTGTCCGGATCTGCTGAAAGGGTTCTGTGGTGGAGGTCGGGATGGAGACCAGCCAGAGCAGCGTTCCCCGAGCCGCGTCGGCGGCGGGGCACACGCCGACCGGGGGGTGCAGCGAGCCGCCGGGCACGGGGTGCGACGTGGTCACGGTCCCGGCGCGCCAGGGCCTCGAGGCGGTCGACATCCTGCGGCGCGGCGCCGGGGACGGCGTCGGGCCCGTCCTGCACGACGACGGCTGCGACACCCTCGGCTTCGTGGTCCCGCCCGGCACGGCCGCCGCCTGGGACGTGCCCGGTAGCACCTGCACCGGAACCGACGGACGCGGCTTCAGCCTTGCCGCGGACCCCGAGCCGCCCGTCGACGGCTCCGACTGGCTGCTGCCGCCCGGCGAGGCCGACCTCGCGACCGACCCCGCGGTGCTGCGCGCGGCGCTCGGCGAGGCCGCCCGGCTGATCCGGGCCGCCGACGACTGCCGGTGACGGACGGCTGAGAGGCGGTCACGGGCGAGGCGCGTGCCGCACGCCGCGATAATGGCCGCATGGGAAAGTCCAGGAAGTCCCGGCGCGGGGCCGCCGCGGCCTCCGTCACCGAGACGGTCGACGGCGGGCTGGCGGAGCTCATACCGGACCCGGACCGGGCGCGGGCCTGGACCCTGCTCCTCGACGGGGCGCCCCAGTCGCACGTCGACCTGGACGACCCCGCCTACCTCTCCTTCGAGTACCAGCGCCGGCTCGGGCACGTCATCGACCTCGTCGCCCCGCCCGGCAAGCCCGTGCAGGCCGTGCACCTCGGCGGCGGCGCCCTGACCCTCGCGCGCTACGTCGCCGCCACCCGGCCCCGCTCCACCCAGCAGGTCGTGGAACGGGACGCGCCCCTCGTCGGCCTGGTCCGCCGGGAACTCCCCCTCGACCGGAACGCCCGCATCCGGGTCCGCTCCACCGACGCCCGCGAAGGGCTCGCCAAGGTGCCGGACGGCTGGGCGGACCTCGTCATCGCGGACGTCTTCAGCGGCGCCCGCACCCCGGCCCACCTCACCTCGACGGAGTTCCTCGACGACGTACGGCGGGCGCTCGCGCCGGGCGGCTGGTACGCGGCCAACCTCGCCGACGGGCCCCCGCTCACGCATCTGCGCGGCCAGATCGCCACCGCCGCCGCCCGGTTCGCCGAGGTCGCCCTGGTCGCCGACCCCACGGTGCTGCGCGGCCGGCGCTTCGGCAACGCGGTCCTCGTCGCCGCCGACCAGCCTCTCCCGGTCGCCGACCTCACCCGTCGCGCCGCCTCCGACCCGCACCCGGGCCGCGTCGAACACGGGCGCGCGTTGAGGGACTTCACGGGTGGCGCGACCCCGGTGACGGACGCGTCGGCGGTGGACTCCCCGGCTCCACCGGACTCGGTGTTCACCTAGGTCTTCCCGAGGCAGTCCTCGAAGTGGACCTTCTCCGTGTCCGGAAGCAGTTCCACGTCGGTGAGCTTCGCCATGTACGCGGTGTAGCCCTTGGGCCCCTTCAACGCGTCGTCCTTTGCCATGCGGGGCAGCGGGGCGTTCGGATCCGCGCCCTCGGAGGTGCAGTCCGCCTCAGAAGGAGGGCGGCGAGCGGACGACGGCGGTGCGGAGCGTGCCGGCCCGTGACATCAGCCGAAGTCGTTCGTGCCGGGGGTGGGGTGCGTACTGACGGGCTCGTCGTACGTGGGCATGGTGGTGCCGTACGAGGCACGCGGGTCGGGGAGGCCGCTCGGGGTCGGGCGCAGGACGGCGGGCATCACGCCGGGCGTGGCCTGGGTCGCGGTGTCCGTCTTCTCGAAGTCCTGCGAGGCCCGCTGGTCGTTCCATTCGTGGCCGTCCGCGGACGACCGGAGGTTGTCACGGCCGGCCTCGATGCGGGCGTGCAGTCCGTCGAGGGCGGGCTTCCAGCTGGTGGCGATCTCCGTCAGCGCGGGGCCGAGGGACCAGCCGGTGAGGGAAGCGGCCGCCGTCCTCGACTCCTTGACGGCCTTGTCGGCCGGTTCCTTCAGGGTGTGCGCGATGCCGTCGCAGGCGCCGGCGGACGCGCGCAGTTCGGCCGGGTCGACGTCGGTGGTCCGGGACACGTTCGGCTCCTCTCAGCCGGTCAGAACTGCTGCTGCTTCACGCCGGGCGGGAGCATGCAGGGGGTGCGTACCGCGAAGGAGAAGCGCTGAGGCTTGTCCTCCCCAGAACCGACTGTGTCCGCCTCGACCGAGTAGTTGTTCTTGTTGTTGCGGGCCGTGAGGACCGCTGACTCGTAGGCGTTCTTGAACTCCCGGTAGGAGGTCACCTCGTAGCCTCGCTTGGGGAGCTCGTCGCGCAACTGGCGCACAATGCGGGTGTGGTCGGTGACCGGAGCGGGGGAGTAAATGTAGTAGAAGAGGCTGTACCGTCCGTCCTTTGCCACCTCGTCGTTCTTTCCGAGGCAGTCCTCGAAGTGGACCTTCTGCGTGTCCGGAAGCAGCTCCACGTCGGTGAGCTTCGCCATGTACGCGGTGTAGTCCTTGGCCCACCGCAGTGCCTCCTCCTTCGCCATGCGCGGCAGCGGGGCGTTGACGTCGTCACCCTGGGACACACAACCTCCAGTTGAGAGCAGGATCGCGAAGACAGCGAGCAGCGTGCGGAGAACGGACCTAGAGCCCGGGGACGATGTAGCCCTCGGGGGGCAGATCGGAGCCTTGCTTCGGAGCCTCCGCGGGCGGCTTGCCCACGATGATCGCGCCTTGATTGCGCAGCGAGACGCTCCCTTCGTCCCAGTAACCGCTGTGTCCATGTGTGTCGACCTGGAGGTTGTTCCCACCGAAGCCTCCCAGCATCGGGTCGCGGCCGAGGGTGTAGCCGGAGGTGTTGTTGGCGACGGCGTCGTCCTCCGCGGTACCGATCCATACATGCTCTGGGTCCATCTGAAGGTCGGAGGCATGGTCCACGGTCATGCCGGGGCTGCCGACCGCGACGACGTCGTCCGCCCCCAGCCCGTTGCCCCCCGCTGCTGCGGCGCCCACCACCGTGGTGCCGTAGCTGTGCCCGAGGACGGTGGTGTGACTGGGCGACCCGTCGTGAGCGGCTTGGGTGCCCGCGACGAACTGCCGCAGGTCCGGGGCCGCGTCCTCGGCCCGGTCCCGCGTGGCGACGCTGCCGGGGTCGGTCGGTTTGAACTCGGGGGCGTCGTAGCCGATCCACGTGATCATTGCCACGCTCTTGCCGTCGGACTGCTTCGCGGCGGAGGAATGGAGCCTGTCGATGCGGGTGAGCTGGCCGTCCACACCGCTCATCTCCGTATTGGTCCCCGGTACAAGGATGCCCGTGTGCCGGGCGGTGTCCGGGTTGCCCATCGCGATGATGGCCCGGCCGTCGTCCTTGGAGTCGTAGCCGAGGAGGTACAGCTCCTTGCCCTTTGGGGCGCTGTCCGACGCTTCGAGCCGGTCGTTGAGCATCAGCAGGTTGTCGAGGCGTTTGTTGACCGTCTCGTCGCTGTCCCCGGGGAACCCTTCGTCCCAGTTGCCTTCCTGGATCAGATTGAGTTCTTGGCCGAGCGCCGTGCGGTTGGCGTCGTCCCGTACGTCCGTCGGCAGACCGTCGGTCGCTCCGATCTGCTTCGGATAGAGCGTGGTGTAGGCCTGGCGCTCCTCCGGGCTGAGGGCCTTCCACCACTCGGCGGCGGCTTTCGGGTCATCGTCGGGTATCTGCGGGGCCTTGACGCCCACGGCCTTCATCGCGTTCTTGACGTCCTGGGCGGACTCCGCCGCCGCGTCATGGCTGAGCGGGTCGGTGAGGATGTCGCCGTTCAGCTCCCCGAGGGCGCGGGCGCCGTCGTTGCTCGCCTTGTGCGCGGCGGCCAGGGCGTCGTCCATGGCGGCACGGTGCTCCGTGAGCAGCCTGTTGCGGTCGGCGATGAGCTGCTGGGCCTCGGGATCCTGGCGCGGGAGGTCCGAGGTCGTCCGGTCGCTCACCCAGCCCTCGTCGTCGACGTCGAAGCCGTCCTGCTCCGCCCGCCGCACCGCGTTGCGCAGATCGGTCTGGGCCTGCTCCATCCAGAACCGGGTGGTGTCGAGGACCTCGGCGATGGCCATGGCCTCCGTCTCGACCACGCCGATGCGCGACTCGACGTCCTCCAGGTAGAACAGGGCAGCGTCCGCGTCGTCGCCCTTCCAGGACCGGTGCAGCGGCCCGGTCACCTGCCGTCGGTGGCGGTCGGTGAGCGAGTCCGTGGTCGTCGACAGCCCGCGCCAGACCTTGACGGCGGCTTCCAGGTCGGAGAAGTCCTGCTTCATCAACCGCGCGAAGTCAGACGCCACGTCGGCTCCCGCCCGCCCGGTCGGAGCGCTCCCCGGAGCATGGCGAAACAGCCCAAGTGTGCATGATGCAACCCCCGTTGCCGCTCACTCATGAGTTCGAAGCGCTCAGCGTAGCCGATGCGTTTCCGGGGACTCTCGGGGGTGCCGGGACGGATGGGTCAGTAGGTCCCGATCTCCACCCGAGGCGGCCCGTCGTGCCACGTGCAGAACACCGACACCCGGTCCGCGCCCGCGCTGAACTCCACCCGGATCCAGGACTCCGTCTTCCACACCTGCATCGACCAGCCCGCGCCGGGCGCTGCCGAGACGAGGGACGCCGAGGACGTGCCGATGTCGAAGACGACCCGGCCGCCGTCGGTGTCGTAGCTCTTGACCTGGCCCGAGGTGTCCGGCGAGGACGGAGGGCCGGAGGTCTTCGGCGGTGGGGCCGAGGTGGCCGCAGTGCTGGGCGTGCGGCTCGGCTTGGGGGAACGCGGGGATGGACTCGGCGACGGCGTCGGACGGTTGGTGGAGGACGCCAGCGGCTCGGAGTCCCTCGTCGTCACGTCCGCCGCCGTGATCGGCAGGGCGCGCGGCCGGTCGTAGACCGTGCCGGCCATGACCGTGTGGACACCCCACCACGACAGCGTGACCGCCGCGCCCGTGGCGAGCGACCACGCGAGTACGTGTACGACTCCTCTGTGCATCGCGGGCCATACTGCCCCACGCGCCCCACGGGTGTCGCGTCCCCGTCCACAGAGGCCGAGTTGTCCACAGGCCCGGACCGGTCTCACCGGCATGGCGTACGGTGCGGCGCATGGCAAGTGTGCTCGTGGTCGAGGACGACCAGTTCGTGCGCTCGGCGCTCATCCGGCACCTGACCGACGCCGCCCACACGGTGCGCAGCGTCGGTACCGCGCTGGAGGCGCTGCGCGAGGTCGCCCATTTCCGTTTCGACGTGGTCATCCTGGACCTCGGTCTGCCCGATCTCGACGGCTCCGAGGCCCTGAAGATGCTGCGCGGCATCACCGACGTCCCGGTCATCATCGCCACGGCACGGGACGACGAGGCGGAGATCGTCCGGCTGTTGAACGCGGGCGCCGACGACTATCTGACCAAGCCCTTCTCGGTGGAGCACCTGTCGGCGCGGATGGCGGCCGTGCTCCGCCGGGCCCGGGCCGCCGGGGTGGAGGCGGCACCCTCCAGCGTGCTGCGCGTCGGCGGGCTGACCGTCGACCCGCTGCGCCGCCAGGCGGAGTTGGACGGGGTGCGGCTGGACCTGACCCGGCGCGAGTTCGACCTGCTCGCCTTCCTCGCCGGGCGCCCCGGTGTCGTCGTCCCCCGCAAGGAGTTGCTCGCCGAGGTCTGGCAGCAGTCGTACGGTGACGACCAGACCATCGACGTCCATCTGTCCTGGCTGCGCCGCAAACTGGGCGAGACGGCGGCCAGCCCGCGCTATCTGCACACGCTCAGGGGCGTCGGAGTGAAGCTGGAGCCGCCCGCCGTGCCGTCCTTCGGCGCGGAAGGCGCGCAGAGCCCGGGGGAGCAGCCGCGATGAGATGGGCCCTGGTCAAGGTCAGCCTGGCGGTCACCACCATGGTCGTGCTCGCCTTCGCCGTCCCGCTCGGACTCGTCATCCGGGAGATGGCCCGCGACCGCGCCTTCTCCAACGCCGAGCGCCAGGCCGCCGCCGTCGCCCCCGCGTTGTCCATCACCACCGACCGGGACCAGCTGGAGCGCGTCGTCGCCTCCGCCGGGTCCGACGACGGCATGGCCGTCCACATCCCGGCGTCGGGCAAGAGCGCCGCCGTCGACCTCGGCCGGCGCCGGGCCGCCGCCGGCGACATCGCGACCGTGCGCCGGCTGGGCCGTGCCTCCACCACCGACGTACCCGGCGGCTCCACACTGCTCCAGCCCGTCGCGCTGAGCACCGGCGAGATCGCCGTCGTCGAGGTGTACGTCCCCGACGCCGAGGTCACCAACGGCCTCGCCACCGCCTGGGCCGTCCTGGCCGGCGTGGCCATCGCCCTGATCGTCGGCTCGGTCGCGGTCGCCGACCGGCTCGGCGTCAGGATGGTGCGGCCCGCGCAGCGCCTGGTCGAGGGCGCGCACGAACTGGGCGAGGGCAAGCTCGGCGCCCGCGTCCCCGAGGAGGGGCCGAACGAACTGCGGCTCGCGGCGGTCGCGTTCAACGCGATGGCCGACCAGGTCGTGCAGCTCCTCGCCAACGAACGGGAGCTGGCCGCCGACCTGTCCCACCGGCTGCGCACCCCGCTGACCGTCCTGCGGCTGAACGCGGCCTCCCTCGGGGACGGCCCGGCGGCCGACCAGACCCGGGCCGCGGTGGCCCAGCTGGAGGGCGAGGTCGACACGATCATCCGCACGGCACGCGAGGCCAAGCCGCAGACCGTCGCGGCCGGGCCGGGCGCCGGGTGCGACGCGGCCGAGGTGGTGCGCGAGCGGATGGCGTTCTGGTCGGCGCTGGCCGAGGACGAGGGCCGCAAGGTGCGGGTGGCCGGCGTGGACCGGCCGGTGCGGATACCCGTCGCCCGGGCCGACCTGGCGGCCGCACTGGACGCCCTCCTCGGCAACGTCTTCCGGCACACCCCCGAGGGCACCGCCTTCGCGGTCGACGTGCACAACGGCGAGGACGCCGTGATCGTGCTCGTCTCCGACGCCGGGCCCGGCATCGCCGACCCCGAGGCCGCCATGGCCCGCGGGCACGGCTCGGGGAGCGCCGGGTCGACCGGCCTCGGCCTGGACATCGTGCGCCGGCTCGCCGAGTCCACCGGCGGTGACGTACGGATCGGCTCGTCGGTGCTCGGCGGGACCGAGGTACGCCTGTGGATACAGCTCGACGGCCGGGCACCGGTCCGCAGGGGACATCGCGGTGCCGTCCGGCGCCGCCGCCCCGGCCGACTGGTCTCGACCTTTAACCGCTCCCGATCCCTTCCTTAAGCGCGCCCTAAGGTCCCCGGCCACCGTCCGGATCAGGACCTTTGTCCGATTCCCGCTCGCTAGCGTGCTGCCGCACCCACCCCCCACTCCCGAACAGCGAAGGCAGACACGCGATGAGCACCCACCGGCGCAGGATCAGCGGCAGGAACAAGGCGATCGGCGGTCTCGTCGCCGCGGCCGTGGTCGGCGGCGGCGCGCTCGTGGTCACCGGGACGGCCCAGGCGGCCGGCGCCGGCGCCGTCTACACGAGGACCAGCGACTGGTCGACCGGGTACACCGCGCAGTACGTCGTCACCAACGACACCGGCGAGGTGAAGAAGGACTGGAAGCTGGAGTTCGACCTGCCGTCCGGCTCGAAGCTCAGCTCCCTGTGGAACGCCGAGTCCAGTGTGCGCGACGGCCACGTGACCGTGACCCCGCCGAAGTGGGACACCGACGGTCTCGCGCCCGGCGAGTCGATCACGGTCGGCTTCGTGGTGAACGGCACCGCGTCGCCGAAGAGCTGTCTGATCGACGGCACGAAGTGTTCCACCGACGGCACCGCGACGCCCGAGCCGAGCGGCCGCCCCACCGAGACCGCGACGCCGAAGCCGACCGCGACGGCCACGGCATCCGAGCCCACCGCCACCCCCTCCGGTTCCGCGACCCCCACCGGCAAGCCGTCCCAGAGCCCGGGCACCGGCACCAAGGCCTCCGCCGGCTTCGCCCCGTTCGTCGACACCTCGCTCTACCCGGCGTTCGACCTGGCCGCGAGCGCGGCGGCGACCGGCGTGAAGGACTACAACCTCGCCTTCGTCACCGACGGCGGCGGCTGCACCCCGAAGTGGGGCGGTGTCACCGACATCGGCGCCGACGCGGTGGCCGCCCAGATAGGCGACCTGCGCGCCAAGGGCGGTGACGTGCGCATCTCCTTCGGCGGCGCGGCCGGCAGCGAGCTCGCCACGACCTGCTCCTCGGCGGACGCGCTGGCGGCGGCGTACGGCAAGGTCGTGGACGCCTACCAGCTGACCAAGGCCGACTTCGACGTCGAGGGCGGCGCGCTGCCCGACAAGGCGGCCAACACCCGCCGTGCGCAGGCGATCGCCAAGCTCCAGAAGCAGCACCCGGACCTGGACGTGTCCTTCACCCTCCCGGTGATGCCGGAGGGCCTCACCCAGCCCGGCGTCGACCTCCTCGCCGACGCGAAGCAGAACGGCGTGCGCATCGGCGCGGTCAACATCATGGCGATGGACTACGGTCCCGCCTACAGCGGCGACATGGGCACGTACGCCGAGCAGGCGGCCACCGCCACCCAGGCCCAGATCAAGGGTGTGCTCGGCCTCTCCGACGACGCGGCCTGGAAGACGGTCGCGGTCACCCCGATGATCGGCGTCAACGACGTCGCCAGCGAGATCTTCAAGGTCGACGACGCCACCCAGCTGGTGGACTTCGCCAAGTCCAAGGGCCTGGGCTGGCTGTCGATGTGGTCGGCGACCCGTGACCAGCAGTGCGCGGGCGGCGAGAAGCCGGCCGCCGACGCCACGTGCAGCTCGATCCTCCAGGACAAGTTCGCCTTCTCGAAGGCGTTCGCGGCCTACAACTGACGGCCTGCAACCGACGGCCTCAACCGACGCCGCCCGGCTCTCACGCCCGGCGACGCGCGGCCCGCGCACGACCGAGCGGGCCGGTCCACCCACGGGGGGCGCGCCCCGGCCGGTCCACCCCCCACCCGGCCGGGGCGCGGCACGTCCCCTATATACGCGCCGCGCCCCGCCCCCCGGCTGGTACCGCCCGGTCGGCTAGAAGACCTCGTCGACCTCGGGCAGCGTGCCCGTGCGGGCGGCCTTGCCGTACCAGTGGGCGCTCGACTTCGGCGTCCGTTCCAGGGTCGTGTAGTCGACGTACACGGCGCCGAAGCGCTTCTCGTAGCCGTACGCCCACTCGAAGTTGTCCAGCAGGGACCACAGGTAGTAGCCCCGGACGTCCGCGCCGTCGGCGATCGCGCGGCGGACCTCGGCGAGGTGGCCGTGCAGATAGGCGACGCGCTCCGGGTCGTGCACGCGGCCCTCGGCGTCGGGCTTGTCGTCGTAGGCGGCGCCGTTCTCCGTGATGTACAGCGGCAGGCCCGGCACCTCGCGCTCGTACCGCATGATCAGGTCGTACAGCCCGGTCGGGTCGATCGACCAGCCCATCGCCGTCCGCTCGCCGGGCGGCTGGTGGAACAGCACGTCGTCGGCTGCCGGCCACGGCGAGTGCTCGCTCGCCCCGTGCCCGTCGGCGCGCGGCCCGGTGTGGTCGGGGCCGGCCGCGGAGACCAGCGCGGGCGTGTAGTAGTTGAGGCCCAGCGCGTCGAGCGGCTGGTTGATGGTGGCGAGGTCGCCGTCCTGGACGTACGACCAGTCGGTGAGCTGCCGGGTCGCCGTGAACAGGCTCTCCGGGTAGGCGCCGTGCAGGATCGGGCCGTGGAAGATCCCGTTGGCCAGGTCGTCGATCTTCCGGGCCGCCGCCAGGTCCGCCGCGTCCTGCGTCAGCGGGCGCACGGTGGAGGAGTTCAGGCTCAGCGCCACCGTGTTGCGCGCCGGCATCACCGAGCGCAGCGCCTTGGCGCCGAGGCCGTGCGCGAGGTTCAGATGGTGGGCCGCGCGCAGCGTCGCGACCGGCTCGGTGCGGCCCGGCGCGTGCACCCCGGAGCCGTAGCCCAGGAAGGCGCTGCACCACGGCTCGTTGAGCGTGATCCACTGCTCCACACGGTCGCCGAGCGCCTCGCCGACGATCTGCGCGTACTCGGCGAAGCGGTAGGCGGTGTCGCGCTCCGGCCAGCCGCCCGCGTCCTCCAGCTCCTGCGGCAGGTCCCAGTGGTAGAGGGTGACAGCCGGCTTGATGTCCTTGGCCAGCAGCTCGTCCACCAGCCGGCGGTAGAAGTCCAGGCCCCGCTGGACCGCGGGCCCGCGCCCCGTGGGCTGCACCCGTGACCAGGAGATCGAGAAGCGGTACGCGCCCAGGCCGAGGCCGGCCATCAGCGCCACGTCGTCGCGGTAGCGGTGGTAGTGGTCGACGGCGACGTCACCGTGATCGCCGCCGGCCGTCTTGCCCGGGGTGTGGGCGAAGGTGTCCCAGATCGACGGGGTGCGTCCGTCCTCCCGGACCGCACCCTCGATCTGGTACGCCGAGGTCGCGGCGCCCCAGAGGAAGGTGGAGGGGAAGGACACGGGGGACATGGGCTCAGGCATGGAAGCGCTCCCATAGGAGGTCGTGATGACCGACGGGTACGGGTAGGGGGGAGGGGAGGGGGATGGGCCGGGGGCCGGGGCGACGTGACGCGGCCCCCGGGTGGCCGTGCGACGGGAAGCGCGTCAGCCCTTGACCGCGCCCTGCATGATGCCGCCGACGATCTGCTTGCCGAACAGCAGGAAGGCGATCAGCAGGGGCAGCGTGCCGAGCAGGGCGCCCGCCATGATCACCGCCTGGTCCGGGACATAGCCGGTGCCCAGCGAGTTGAGCGCGACCTGCACGGTCGGGTTCTCCTGGTTCAGGGCGATGATCGGCCACAGGAAGTCGTTCCAGGCGAACACGAAGGTCAGCAGGCCGAGGACGGCCATGGCCGGCCGGGCCGCCGGGAACACCACGTGCCACACGACCCGCAGACTGCTCGCGCCGTCCACCCGCGCCGCCTCGATCAGCTCCGTCGGCAGCGCCTGGAGCAGGTACTGCCGCATGAAGAACGTGCCGAAGGCCGTGCACAGGGTCGGCAGGATGACCGTCTGGAGCTGGTTCGACCAGCCGAGGTCCGCCATCCACAGGTACAGCGGCACGACCGCCAGCTGCGGCGGGATCATCATCGTGCCGATCGTCAGCAGCAGCAGGACGCCGGAGAACCGGAAGCGGAGCTTGGCGAAGGCGAAGCCGGCGAGCGTGGAGAACAGCACCGTGCTGATGGTGATCATGCTCGCCACGAAGATCGTGTTGAACATGGCCGTGCCGAGGCCGCCCTCCTCCCAGGCCCGCTCCATGTTCTTGAAGAGGTTCCCGCCGAACCACAGCGGTGGAGGCGTCTCGGCGAGGCGCTGGTTGGTGCGCGAGGCCGCGATGGCCGTCCACACCAGGGGCGCCAGCGAGACCAGCGCGAACAGGGTGAGCACGACATAGGTGAGCGGACCGGCGTGCAGCTGCTTGCCGGCACCCATCACCCGGGTCCGCTCGCGGCGGGGCTTCGCGGGCTCCTCGGCCCGAGGAGGCGTGAGTTCTGTCGCGGTCATTGGGACTTCCTCAGCCGTCGGGAGATCAGCAGCTGGATCACGGCGACGATCAGCAGGATCAGGAACATCGTCCAGGCGATCGCCGACGCCTTGCCGAGGTTGCCGATGATCCAGCCCTGGTCGTACATGTACAGACCGAGCGTCTGGTACTGGTGCTCGGAGCCGCCCTTGGAACCGGAGACCCCGCCGAACAGCAGGGGCTCACCGAAGAGCTGGGTCGCGCCGATCGTGGAGACGACCACGGTGAACAGGATCGTCGGCCGCAGCTGCGGGATCGTCACATGGATGAACTGCTGCCAGCGGTTCGCGCCGTCGATCGCCGCGGACTCGTAGAGGTCGGCGGGGATGGCCTGCATCGCGGCCAGGTAGATCAGCGCGTTGTAACCGGTCCAGCGCCAGATCACGATGGAGGACACCGCGAACTGCGAACCCCAGTCGGACTCGCGCCAGTTGACCGGGTCGATACCGACGAAGTCCAGCAGCCAGTTGATCATGCCGCCGTCCCACGAGTACAGCAGCACGAACACCAGCGTCGCCGCCGCCACCGAGGTGGCGTACGGGGTGAGCATCACGACCCGCCACACGGTGGAGCCGCGCAGCTTGTAGTTGAGCAGATGGGCCAGGCCGATGGCCATGACCAGCTGCGGCACCGTGGAGATGACGCCGATGGTGAAGGTGTTCCACAGCGCGTTCCAGAAGAAGTCCGAGGACAGCAGGTTCTCGTAGTTCTTCAGACCGGCCCAGGTCTGGCCGTCGAGGTTGGCCAGCTGCACGTCGTGCAGCGAGTACCAGGCCGTGTAGAGCAGCGGGACGAGCGAGAACGCCCCGAACACGATGAAGAAGGGGGCGATGAACGCGTACGGCGACGCCTTCATGTCCCAGCGGTACAGCCGGCTGCGCCAGGAGTCGTTCCCCGGAGGCGGCGTACCGCGACCGTGAGCGCGGGGCGCCGCGCCCGGCTGATCACCGGGCGCGGCGTCGGCGCTCGACGCGGGATGCGCGAGGGCCTGCTTGGGACTGCTCACTGTCCGAGCACGTCCTTGATCTCCGCGGTGGCGGCGTCCCAGCCCTGGGCCGGGGACTTGCCCTTCTGCTCGACCTGGAGGATGCCGATGTCGGTGATCGCGGTGCCGATCGGCTGGTCCTTGGTGCCCAGGTACTGGGTCGGGATCGTCTTGGCGGAGTCCGAGAAGATCTGGGTGATCGGCGCGCCGGAGAAGTACTCCTGCGTGGCGGACGCCGGCTTCAGGCTGCCGTACGCCGACGGGGTCGACGGGAAGCTGGCCTGCTTGGCGAAGACCTTCGCCTGCTGCTCGGGCGCGGTCAGCCACTTCGCCAGGGCGATGGCCTCCTTCTGGTGCTTGCCCGCCGTCGGCACGCCGATGAACGAACCGCCCCAGTTGGCCGCGGTCGGCGCCGCCGCCACGTCCCACTTGCCCTTGCCGGCCTCACCGGACTTCTCCTGGATGTAGCCGATCATCCAGGCGGGGCAGGCCACGGTGGCGAAGGTGCCGTTCGCGTAGCCCTGGTCCCACGGCTTGTCGAACTGCTTGAGCTTGGCGGACATGTCGCTGGTCGCCACGTCCATGGCGACGTTCCACGCCTTCTTCACGCCGGCGGACTTGTCCCAGACGACGTTGCCGTCCTTGTCGTAGTACCGCTCGGTCTCGCCGCCGAGGGCCGCGTTGTAGACGGAGGACGCGGAGTCCACGAACTTGGTGCCGCTCGGCGCCTTCTTCATGTACTGCTTGCCGAGGTCGACGTACTTGCCCCAGTCGCCCTTCCACTGCTCGGCGAGCTTGGCGCGGTCGGTCTCGAGGCCAGCCTTCTCGAAGAGGTCCTTGCGGTAGCAGATCGCCATCGGGCCGATGTCGGTGCCGAGACCGATGAGCTTGCCGTCCTTGGTGGTGGCCTGGGTGTTCTTCCAGTCCAGCCACTGGGACTTGTCGACCTCCTTGCCGAGGTCGACGAACTTGTCGGCCTGGGTCTGGACGGCCTCGGTGATGTTGCCGACCTCGATCGCCTGGATGTCGTCGGTGCCGGAGCCGGCCTGGAGCCGGGTCAGGGTCTTGGGCCAGTAGACGTCGGTCCGGGTGGTGACGTTCTCCTTGATGGAGATGTCGGGGTGCAGCTTCATGTACTCGTCGTAGAGGCCGGCCTGCTTGTAGCCGAAGACACCGAAGGTGCCGATGGTCAGCGTGGTCTTGCCCCCGCCGCCGTTGCCACCGCCCTCGTTCGAAGAGCCGTCGTCCGAGTCCTCGGCGCAGCCGGCGAGCAGCCCTGTCGTCAGCGCGGCTATGGCCGCGAGGGCCATCAGCCGGCGGGACCCGCGGGTACTCGTGCGCATTGCGTCCTCCTGTTGCCTGACGTGCCGACCCCCCGGCCAACTGCACTGTTGGGCCCGTTCATCTTGCTAGCTGCGGCTCGGGCGGGGAACGTGCGGGACATGTATGTGTCAGGTACTGTGGGAGCGCTCCCACATGTGATGAGTTGAAGGTTCGCCGGTCGGGGCGGGGGTGTCAAGGGACCGGACACGCACTCGTGCGTTCAGTTATCGGCCTGTTAACAAACGTCGCGCCCCAAGTGCTCAGGGAGTCAAACCGGCCAAGTTCCGGCGGCACTTGGCCGAGGGGGGCAAGTCGATCACTGCCCCCGCCGACAGCTCCGTCCCGGGCGGGGCTGTTAAATTCCAGGCCGACGACACGGTCAACGGGAGGCGGAGCCCATGGCAACCCACGGAACGCGGGGCCGCAGCGGCGGCCGGCCCACCCTCGAAGAGGTGGCGGCCCGGGCCGGCGTGGGCCGTGGCACCGTCTCCCGGGTGATCAACGGCTCGCCGCGGGTCAGCGACGCCACGCGCGCCGCGGTGGAGGCGGCGGTCGCCGAGCTGGGCTACGTCCCGAACACGGCGGCCCGCGCCCTGGCGGCGAACCGCACGGACGCGATCGCGCTGGTCGTGCCCGAGCCGGAGACCCGCTTCTTCGCCGAGCCGTACTTCTCGGACATGCTGCGGGGCGTCGGCGCCGAGCTGTCCGACACCGAGATGCAGCTCCTGCTGATCTTCGCGGGCAGCGACAAGGAGCGCCGCCGGCTCGCCCAGTACCTGGCCGCGCACCGCGTGGACGGCGTCCTGCTGGTCTCCGTGCACGCCGACGACCCGCTGCCCGACATGCTGGCCCAGCTGGAGATCCCCGCGGTGATCAGCGGTCCGCGCTCCGCCGCCGAGACCCTGACCTCGGTGGACTCCGACAACTACGGCGGCGCCCGCTCGGCCGTCGAGCACCTGGTCTCGCACGGCCGGCGCCGGATCGCCCACATCACCGGCCGCCTCGACGTCTACGGCGCCCAGCGGCGTGTCGACGGCTACCGCGACGCCATGCGGGACGCCGGCCGGCCCGCCGACGAGCTGCTGATCGAGGCGGGCGACTTCACCGAGGAGGGCGGCGTCCGGGCGATGCGGGCGCTGCTCGCGCGCTGCCCCGACCTGGACGCCGTGTTCGCCGCCTCGGACGTGACGGCGGCGGGCGCCCGGCAGGTGCTGCGCGAGGCGGGCCGGCGCATCCCGGACGACGTCGCGCTCGTCGGCTACGACGACTCGGCCATCGCCCGTCATATGGATCCGCCCCTCACCAGCGTCCGTCAGCCCATCGTCGAGATGGGCCGCAAGATGATAGATCTCCTGCTCACGGAGATCGCCGACCGCAGGCCCGCGGTGTCCCGGGGCCTGGCGGAGCGGACGCAGGTCGTGCTGGCCACGGAGCTGGTGACCCGCGCCTCGTCCTGAGCGCGGGGCAGGGCCCGGCAGGGGCCGGGAATGCGATCAGCCGGTGACCTCGGGAGGTCACCGGCTGATCGGTGAGGGTGAGTGACGGGACTCGAACCCGCGGCATCCTGGACCACAACCAGGTGCTCTACCAGCTGAGCTACACCCACCATGACCGGCTCCGGGTTTCCCCGACCGGCCGAGAAAAAGTGTACAGGGTCCGAAGGGGTGCTCGCGCACACATTCCGCGGCGCCCCCCGGCACCCCTTCCGCACCCCTACTGAGCAGGCAGGACGTGCTTCGCGGCGATCGCCTTCGCGGTCTCCGAGTCGGGGCCCGGCTGCGCCACGAAGACGGCCTCGCGGTAGTACCGCAGCTCGGCGATCGACTCGCGGATGTCGGCGAGGGCGCGGTGGTTGCCGTTCTTCTCGGGGCTGTTGAAGTAGGCGCGCGGGTACCAGCGGCGGGCCAGTTCCTTGATCGAGGAGACGTCCACGATCCGGTAGTGGAGGTAGTCCTCCAGCGTCGGCATGTCGCGCAGCAGGAAGCCCCGGTCGGTGCCGACGGAGTTGCCGCACAGCGGCGCCTTCCCCGGCTCCTTCACATGCTCGCGGACATAGGCGAGGACCTGCTCCTCGGCGTCGGCGAGCGTCGTGCCGCCGGCGAGCTCGTCGAGCAGACCGGACGCGGTGTGCATCTGACGCACCACCTCCGGCATCGTCTCCAGCGCCGCGTCCGGCGGGCGGATGACGATGTCGACCCCCTCGCCGAGGACGTTCAGCTCGGAGTCGGTGACGAGGGCGGCAACCTCGATGAGCGCGTCGTCGGACAGCGAGAGGCCGGTCATCTCGCAGTCGATCCACACCATGCGATCGTTCATGCGACCACCCTAAGGCGGGCGCTCCCGTTTGGGAGGACCGGTGCCGCCCCCGGCGCACGCCGGGGGCGGCACGGTGTCATGCTCCGCTGCGCTGCCCGGGCAGGCTCGCCCGGCCGCCGACGTACAGCTCGCGTCCGTGGTCGGCGGACGCGGACGACCCCACGGAGGCGGGGGTGCGCCGGGTCTGCAGCGGGACCGGTCCGCCCTCCGGGTAGGGGGAGGGCGGCGGGCCCTGCGGTGTGTGGCCGGTGCCGACCGCGGGCTCCGGCTCGGTGGGCCGGTCGCCCTGCGGGCGCCGGGCCCGGTACGCCGCCCGGTACGCGGCCGGCGACGAGCCGAGCTGGCGGCGGAAGTGCCCGCGCAGCGCGACCGGCGAGCGGAAGCCGCAGCGTCCGGCGACCTCGTCGACCGAGTAGTCGGACGTCTCCAGCAGGCGCTGCGCCTGGAGGACCCGCTGGGTGATCAGCCACTGCAGCGGGGCGCTGCCGGTCAGCGAGCGGAACCGGCGGTCGAAGGTGCGGCGGCTCATGTACGCGCGGGCCGCCAGCGTCTCGACGTCGAACTGCTCGTGCAGGTGCTCCAGCGCCCAGGCGACGACCTCGGCGAGCGGGTCGGCGCCGATCTCCTCCGGTAAAGAGCGGTCCAGGTAGCGCTCCTGGCCTCCCGTCCGGCGCGGCGGGACGACCAGGCGGCGGGCGAGCGCTCCGGCCGCCTCGTTTCCGTGGTCCGTCCGCACGATGTGGAGACAGAGGTCGATTCCGGCCGCCGTACCGGCCGACGTCAGCACGTCGCCGTCGTCGACGAACAGCTCCCGTGGATCGACGTGGACCGACGGATAGCGCTTGGCCAGCGTCGGTGCGTACATCCAGTGGGTGGTCGCCGGACGGCCGTCCAGCAGGCCGGCCGCCGCGAGGACGAAGGCGCCGGTGCACAGCCCGACGATGCGGGCGCCCTCCTCGTGGGCCCGGCGCAGCGCGTCGAGCGCCTCCTCCGGTGGTGGTGAGGTGATCGAACGCCAGGCCGGCACGACGACCGTGCCCGCCCGTGAGATCGCCTCCAGGCCGTGTGGCGCGGTGAGTTCCAGGCCCCCTGTGGTCCGCAGTGGGCCTTCCTCGCCGCCGCACACCAGCAGTCGGTAGCGCGGCACGCCGGCGTCCTGGCGGTCTATCCCGAACACCGACAGCGGTATGGAACTCTCGAAGATGGGGCCGCCGCTGAACAGCAGCACCGCGACGATCTCCTTGCGGCGTCGCCCGGAGAGTTTCCGGGCCGCGGCTTCCGGCGCGGCAGTGGAGTCGTGGCTCATCCTGCTAAGCCCCCCTCGGTGGTCGCGGCTCCTCGGTTGTGTCGCTCCTGCACGTTTCCCCTCGGTCCTGCACGAGTCCCCCGCCGTAGACAGTCAAGATCGAATCTACTGTGTCGCGCCGTGCCGCAGTGGCCGGTTCGGCACTCGGCACATTGTCGACTTGGCAACTTGGCGTGAAGCATTCGATCACGAAGCGTTGCACTCCCGCGCCGTGCAGGGAAGTACGCCTTGTGGCAGTGGCCGATCCCCATACGGTGCGCGGGGGCCTCCGGGTCCTTTTCGCGCAGGTGGGGCGGGGGTTGGGGGGTGTGGAGGGCAGGGGATGCCCGCGCAACGGAAGTTGGCTGAAAACCAACGTACGCGTGCGCGGAAACCGGTCAGCCGCCCGGTGTAATCCGTCCCGTGTGCCGTCCACCGCGATGCGCACCGGTCCCGGTGCGATGGTGACGGCCGCGACGACGCGGGGAGGGGCCGGCGCGCTCCATGTCCCGGGCGCGGGCCGCCCCTCGCTCCGACTGGCGCAGCAGCAGGCGGCAGGCGGCGGTGACGGCCGCGAGACCGAGGGCGGTGCCGGCGGCGCCGGCGAACGAGGTGCCGTACCAGAGGAGCACGACGGGGACCAGGACACAGCTGAAGGCCGCCCAGCGGACCACCTCGGTCACGCTGTCCTCGGAGGGGGTGCGGGGTCCGGTCATGCGTGCGTGTGCTCCTGGGGTCCCTGGCGGACGGCTCGTGGTGATCAACGCGGGGACGGGCCGTCGGTCACTGGTGGACGACCGGCTTCCCGCCGGGCGGGACGTGCGCCGGCGCAAACCGCCTGTACACCGCAGCAACCATTGCGTTACGGGCGCACCCTCGTGCATGCTCCCTGGAACCCGTACGGACCGCTGCGGGTATCTGGGCTAAGGAGGAGTGCCGCCGTACCCTTGGGGTATGGGCTTGGGAAGACCATTCCCGGACACCGCTCAGCCACAGACCGCCACATCCGTCAACGAGCTCCGCTCGCGAGCCCGTCCATAAAGGATCACAACGCCGAGACAGCCATGGCCGGTCACGAATTCTTCGAACCCGCGGACCGCAAGCGGCCCGTCGCCGATCCCACGGCGGCCGATCCCCTCGCGGCGGAAGAGTCACGCCACCCCTGCGATCCCGCCTTCAAGCACGGCGTCGTCGTGGGCTTCGACGGTTCCACGTCCAGTGAGCGGGCCCTCGCCTACGCCATCGGCATGGCCCATCGGTCCGGGGCGGGCCTGATCATCGTCCATGTCGCCAACCGGCTGCCCACCACGGTGTGGGCGGGCTGTGAGCCGCCGGTCTTCGTCGACGTCCCGGACCACCGCACCGAGGTGCTCGGCCTCGAACTGGCCTGCGCCGACTACCTCGCCGAGGTCGCCTGGATCCTGGTCGAGCGCGGCGGCGACATCTGCCACGAACTCGAGGAGGTCGGGGTGGAGTACGAGGCGGACGCGATCGTCGTCGGCTCCACGCACGGCCTCGTCGGACGGCTCTTCGGTTCGGTCGCCGGGCGGCTCGCCAAGCGGGCCAAGCGCCCGGTCGTCGTCATTCCCTGACGCGCCCTCCCCGCACGGACTTCGCGCCCTTCGGCGCACGGAACCCCTCGCACGCCGTGGCGTCACGAGGGGTTCCGGGGTGTACGGGGGCCGGTCCGGCTACTCGACGGTGACCGACTTGGCGAGGTTGCGCGGCTTGTCGATGTCCCGGCCCAGCGCCAACGCCGTGTGGTAGGCGAGGAGTTGCAGCGGGATGCCCATGAGGATCGGGTCCAGCTCGTCCTCGTTCTTCGGGACCACGATCGTCTGGTCCGCCTTCTCCTGCGGCTGGTGCGCGACCGCGAGGATCTTGCCGCTGCGGGCCTTGATCTCCTCCATCGCGGCGCGGTTCTTCTCCAGCAGGTCGTCGTCGGGGACGATCGCGACCGTCGGCAGGGCGGGCTCGATCAGGGCCAGCGGGCCGTGCTTCAGCTCGGAGGCCGGGTAGGCCTCGGCGTGGATGTACGAGACCTCCTTGAGCTTCAGGGACGCCTCGCGGGCGACCGGGTAGCCCCGGACGCGGCCGATGAAGAGCATCGAGCGGGCGTCGGCGTACTGCTTGGCCAGCTTCTCGATCTCCGCCTCCTGCTCCAGGATCTCGGCGATCTGCGCGGGCAGCTTGCGCAGGCCCTCGATGATCCGCTTGCCGTCGCGCACGGACAGGTCACGGGTGCGGCCGAGGTGCAGGGCGAGGAGGGCGAAGGCCACCGTGGTGTTGGTGAAGCACTTCGTGGAGACCACGCAGACCTCGGGGCCGGCGTGCACGTACACGCCGCCGTCGGCCTCGCGGGCGATCGCGGAGCCCACCACGTTCACGACGCCGAGGACCCGGGCGCCCTTGCGCTTGAGCTCCTGCACGGCCGCGAGGACGTCGTAGGTCTCACCGGACTGGGAGACGGCGACGTAGAGCGTGTCGGGGTCCACGACCGCGTTGCGGTAGCGGAACTCGGAGGCCGGCTCGGCGTCCGCGGGGATACGGGCCAGCTCCTCGATCATCTGGGCGCCGATCTGCCCCGCGTGGTACGAGGTGCCGCAGCCGAGGATCTTCACCCGGCGGATCTGGCGGGCCTCCCGGGCGTCCAGGTTGAGGCCGCCGAGGTGCACGGTGGAGAAGCGGTCGTCGATACGGCCGCGCAGCACGCGGTCCACGGCCTCGGCCTGCTCGTGGATCTCCTTGTGCATGTAGGTGTCGTGGCCGCCCATGTCGTAGGAGGCGGCCTCCCACTCCACGGTGGTGGGCTCGGCGGTGGTGCGGGTGCCCTCGGTGGTGTACGTGCGGAAGTCGTCGGCCTTGAGGGTGGCCATCTCGCCGTCGTCCAGGGTGACGATCTGCCGCGTGTGGGCGACCAGCGCGGCGATGTCGGAGGCGACGAACATCTCCTTCTCGCCGATGCCGAGGACGACCGGGGAGCCGTTGCGGGCCACGACGATGCGGTCCGGGAAGTCGGCGTGCAGGACGGCGATGCCGTAGGTGCCCTCGATGAGGCGCACGGTCTCGCGGACCTTGTCCTCCAGCTTCTCCGCCTCGGAACGGGCGATGAGGTGGACGAGGACCTCGGTGTCGGTCTCCGACAGGAACTCGACGCCGTCCGCCTCCAGTTTGCGGCGCAGGTCGGCGGCGTTGTCGATGATGCCGTTGTGGACGACGGCGACCTTGCCCTCGGCGTCCAGGTGCGGGTGGGCGTTCACGTCGGAGGGGGCGCCGTGGGTGGCCCAGCGGGTGTGGGCGATGCCGGTGGTGCCCTTGAAGCGCGCCGGGACCTTGGCCTCCAGGTCGCGGACCCGGCCCTTGGCCTTCACGGTCTTGAGGCCGGCGGTCTTCGGGGAGGTGACGGCGATGCCCGCCGAGTCGTACCCGCGGTACTCCAGGCGCTGCAGGCCCTCCAGGAGCAGGGGCGCGACGTCACGCTTCCCGATGTATCCGACGATTCCGCACATAGGAACAGGTACCCCTAGCCGTAGACGATCCGGCGCAGCTGCCGGAGCGAGAGCTCCGGCGGTGCCACCGCCCGGTATTTCAGGTCCGCCTCGATCCGTTCGAAGATCGTCGCGTTCACCAGGCCCTGGGCCTGGAGCTCGCGGTGGCGGCGACGGACGAACTGCTCGGTCGTCTCGTCGAAGTAGGCGAGCACGTCCTGGATCACCCTCAGCGCCTCGCCCCGGTTCAGGGGCGTGCTGCGGGTCAGATGATCAACAAGGTCGTCGTGCACTCGCTAGATCCTGGGGTATCGGAGATCTCTTCGCAAGAATTCTGCCCGATTTCGGGCAGGGGTGCGCTCGCGGCGGAGCTGTCTGCTACAGGCGCTTCAACACGGCCTGCTTGGCGGCCGTGAACTCCTCGTCCGTCAGGACGCCTGTGCGGTGCAGGTCGCCGAGTTCGCGCAGCCTGCGCAGCAGCACGTCGTGGTCCTCGCCGTCCGCCTGGCGCGGGACGGTGTCCCGGGGGGCGGGTGCGGCCGGATGGGGGATGCGGGCCTGTACGGCCGCCGCGACCAGCGCCATCAGCGGGTCCTTCTTGAACCCCCACAGCTCGACCGCGTGCGGGTCGTACTTCGGCGGCGTCGTGGCGGAGCCGTGGCGCACGACGAAGCGGAGGTGGCCGTTCTCCAGGCCCGCGGCCGGCTGCCACTCCACCGCGCGGACGTCCGTGACCGGGATCGTGCGGGGCCCGCCCGCGGCCTTGGCCTCCTCCGTCTTCCAGTTCCACTCCAGGCGGACCTGCTCCCCGTCGAAGGCGGCCGTGCCGTCCCCGGCGGAGAAGGACAGCGGCAGCGAGGGGCCGGGCAGCAGATACCGGTCGACCGGGCCGGCCGGGACCTCGTCCAGCAGCAGCGCGTTGCGGACCTCGTCCACGACGTACTCCGCGACGCCGTACCGGTCGGGCTCCACCAGCAGTTGGTACGGGTCGTGGGGCTCGGTCAGCCGGCCGCCCGTGGCGATCAGCAGCGGGTCGGCGCCGTCGCGGAGCCGCAGCCGGAGCCGCCCGGCCCGCTTGCCCTGCTCGAAGGAGATCCCTGCCAACGCCTCGACCGGCACGACGAGTTCGCCCAGAGCCGCGCGCAGCAGGGCGACGCCCCTGTCGCGGCCGGGGATCAGCCGCAGGGCGTCGCCGTCGAAGATCCAGGTGCCGTCCTTCTGGATGATTTCCGCCATGGGGTGGATTGTTCCATCCGGGTCACGAGAGAGTGGTCCAGACCTCTTGGAGCGTCAACTGCCCATGGAAGGGACGGTTTTGTGAAACACAGAACGCTGCGCCTTCTCGGTTCCCTGGTCCTCGTCGCCCTCGGCGTCTCGGCGACCGGGGCCACCCCCGCACCCCGCCCGACGTCACCCACCCCGTTCGACCACGTCGTCCCCGCGCCCGCGCACGCCACCCCGGGCGAGCACCCGTACCGCATCACCCGCGGCACCCACATCCGGGTCGACGGCTCCGCGGAGGCGCGCCGCGTCGGCGAGTACCTCGCCGGTCTTCTGCGCCCCTCCACCGGCTACCGCCTCCCGGTCACCGACCGGGGCGCCGGGGGCATCCGGCTGCGCCTGCACCAGGGCCCGTTCGGCGCCGAGGGCTACCGCCTCGACAGCGGGCCCGCCGGCGTCACCATCACCGCGGCGGCCCCGGCCGGCCTCTTCCACGGCGTGCAGACGCTGCGCCAGCTGCTCCCGGCCGCCGTCGAGAAGGACTCCGTGCAGCCCGGCCCCTGGCTGGTCGCGGGCGGCTCCCTCCAGGACACCCCGCGCTACGGCTGGCGTGGCGCGATGCTGGACGTCTCCCGGCACTTCTTCACCGTCGAGCAGGTCAAGCGGTACATCGACCAGCTCGCCCTCTACAAGATCAACAAGCTGCATCTGCACCTCAGCGACGACCAGGGCTGGCGCATCGCCATCGACTCCTGGCCGCGGCTGGCGACCTACGGCGGCTCCACCCAGGTCGGCGGCGGCCCCGGCGGCCACTACACCAAGGCCGACTACCGGGAGATCGTCCGGTACGCCTCCTCCCGCTATCTGGAGGTCGTCCCCGAGATCGACATGCCCGGGCACACCAACGCCGCCCTCGCCTCGTACGCCGACCTGAACTGCGACGGCGTCGCACCCCCGCTCTACACGGGCACCGC
Organism: Streptomyces sp. NPDC059852; assembly: GCF_042731455.1. Classification (NCBI taxonomy): domain Bacteria; kingdom Bacillati; phylum Actinomycetota; class Actinomycetes; order Kitasatosporales; family Streptomycetaceae; genus Streptomyces; species Streptomyces sp. NPDC059852. The sequence goes on from NZ_JBHWJK010000001.1 coordinate 50,471, forward strand.
GGTCGGCTTCAGCTCGCTGTGCGCCGGCAAGGAGATCACCTACGACTTCGTCGACGACGTGATCCGCGAGCTGGCCGCGCTGACCCCCGGCCGCTATCTGCACATCGGCGGTGACGAGGCGCACTCCACCAGCCACGAGGACTACGTGGCGTTCATGGAGAGGGTGCAGCCGATCGTGGCCCGGTACGGCAAGACCGTGGTGGGCTGGCACCAGCTGACCGGCGCCACCCCGGCGAAGGGCGCGCTCGCGCAGTACTGGGGCCTGGACGGCACGAGCGCCGAGGAGAAGGAACGGGTCGCCGCGGCCGCGCGCAACGGCACCGGGATCGTCCTGTCCCCGGCCGACCGCGTCTACCTCGACATGAAGTACACCGCCGACACCCCGCTGGGGCTGTCCTGGGCGGGCCTCGTGGAGGTGCGCCGGTCCTACGACTGGGACCCGGCCGCGTATCTGCCGGGGGCGCCCGCGTCGGCGATCCGCGGTGTCGAGGCCCCGCTGTGGTCGGAGACGCTGACCCGGTCCGACGAGATCGAGTACATGGCGTTCCCGCGGCTCCCGGGCGTCGCCGAGCTGGGCTGGTCGCCGGCCTCGACGCACGACTGGGACGCCTACAAGGTGCGGCTCGCCGCACAGGCGGAGCGGTGGGAGGCACTGGGCATCGACTTCTACCGGTCGCCCCAGGTCCCCTGGCCCTCGGCCTAGGTCGTGTCCGCGAAGTCCCGCCTGCCGCCCGGCGCCCGGCACGCCCTCTCGGCGCACCGGCCGGCCACCCGCGTACAACCAGTACGCGGGAGTCCGCCCGGCACTCCCCCGAGCTCTTCGAGCAGGGGGGACCCCCAGAGCACGCACCGGACACCGCTCGGCCCGCCCTACGGGCGAACGATGGGACTTTGCGGACACGACCTGGCGCACACGGCACACGACGACGGGCGCGCCCGGAGGACCGTACTCCGGGGGCGCCCGCCTGTCCGTGGGTCAGAGCCCCGCGATGGGGTTCTTCAGGGTGCCGACGAGCTGGAGCGCGCCCGCCGGGTCCGTGAGGTCCACCATCTGCCGGTTGTTCCGCAGCTGGAGCCGGTTGAGGCAGGACAGCGCGAACTCGGGCACGAAGATGTCGTACCGCTCGAACTTCTCGGCGAGCTCGGGCACCGACCGCTGATAGTCGCGGGTCACCTCGGCGACCGTCCCCCAGAAGGCGTCCTCGTCGAGGACGCCCTCGGTGGCGAGGTCGGCCGCGAGGAAGCGGAAGAAGCAGTCGAAGACGTCCGTGAAGACGGACAGCAGCTTCGTGTCCTCGGGCACGTCCACGCGCACCCGCTCGACCGCCGGCGGCAGCACCGCGTCCGGGTCCATCACGGCGATCTCCTCGGCGATGTCCTTGAAGATCGCGCGCCGGACCACGCCGTCCTTCAGGACCAGGATGACGTTCTCGCCGTGCGGCATGTACACCAGGTCGTAGGCGTAGAAGCTGTGCAGCAGCGGGACGAAGTAGGCCCGCAGATAGTGCCGCAGCCACTCCACCGGGTCCAGGCCCGACCGCTCGATCAGGGCGGCCGCGAACGACGCGCCCTCGTGGTCGACGTGCACGAGCGAGGCCATGGTGGCGAGGGTCTCGCCGTCCTCCAGGCGGGCCACCGGGCTCTCGCGCCACAGCGCCGCCAGCATCTTCCGGTACGGCGAGTACCGGTCCGTCGCCGCCTCGTACTCCAGATGCCGGTAACCGACCGCGGCCCGCTCCCGGATGATCGTCAGGCCCGTCGAGCGCAGCACCGGATCGCCGTCGACGAGCTGGGCCAGCCAGTCGTTGATGGCGGGCGTGGCCTCCATGTACGCGGCCGAGAGGCCCCGCATGAAGCCCATGTTGAGGACCGACAGGGCCGTCTTCACATAGTGCTTGTGCGGACTGGTGCTGTTGAAGAAGGTCCGGATGGACTGCTGGGCGAGGTATTCGTCGTCGCCCTCACCGAGCACGACCAGGTGCTCGCGGGCGACCTCGGCGGCGAAGGTGACGGCCAGCTTGTTCCACCACTGCCACGGGTGCACGGGGATGAGGAGGTAGTCACCGGGGTCGAGGTCCCGCGCGCGCAGCACCCCGTGGAACCGGTCCACGGTCTCCGCGCCCAGCTCCTGGCGCAGGAACGACTCGTACTCGACGCCGGCGCCCGCCGTGAACGCGGCGCGCGAGCGGTGGGCCGCCAGCCACACCAGCCGGACCGGACGCGCTGCCTCCGGGGCGTACTCCAGGTACTCGTGGACGCCGAAGCCGAGCCGCCCGTTGTTGGCGACGAAGCAGGGGTGGCCCTCGGTCATCCCGGCCTCGATCGCCTGGAACCCGGACCGGGCCAGCTCGGCGGCCGGGATCCGCGGCTTGGTCAGCTTGAAGCAGGTGCCCGAGAGGGTGGAGGAGATCTCCTCCAGGTACACGGGCAGGATCTCGTCGCTCAGCCCGAGGGACTTCTGCAGCTCGACGAAGAAGTCCAGCGCCTCCAGCGGGAGTTCGGTGTCGTCGCGGTGACGGGCGATCGAGTCGTCGTCGATCTGCCAGTGGTCCAGGGCACGCCGCACGGCGGTGAACGTGTACCGGGTGCGCTCGTCGTCGCTGCGGACCGTGTAGCGCCCGTCGCCGGACGGCTCGGGGGTGAGCAGGCGCTCGTGGGAGAACTCGGCGAGCGCCTTGCGGATCAGGAGGCGGTTGGCCCGCGTCCAGCGGTGGGGGGACAGATGCGCCACGGCGTCGGACAGGCTCATACGGTCGCTCCTCGGGCCGCCTCGAACTGCTCACGGGTGCAGAAGCTCAGCAGCGCCTTCTTCTCGGGCTTCTGTATCTCGCGCTCGGGCACGAACCCCACCGCCGCGTTCAGGGCGTGGACGGCCGTGTTGGCGACGTCCGGCTCCACGACGACCCGCCGGACCGCCGGGTCCTCGAAGAGGTGCTCCATCACGGCGGTGATGACGGCCCGGGTGAAGCCGTGCACGGGACGGTCGGTCGCCGGCGTGAGGAAGTGCATGCCCACGTCGCCCGGCAGCGGGTCGTACAGGCCGGTCAGCTCCCGGTGGGCGGGGTCGTACTTCTCCATCAGGAAGGCCGGCGCCCCGTGTTCGTCGAGGCCGAGCAGGGCGTGGTGGTGCTCGTCGGCCGCGATCTCCATGTAGGCGCGCTCGACGTCCTCCAGCCTCGCGTCCTGCATCATCCAGAACGCGGCCTTGGGGTGGGTCACCCAGGAGTGCAGGAGCTCGGCGTCCCGCAGCGGGTCGAGGGGGCGGAAGGTGAAGGTGCGGGTGCTCATACGGAGAACTCCTGGAACGCGATCGTCTTCTCGACGGGGTAGTACTCGGTGCCGAGCAGCTCGCGGATGATGTACGCGTTGCGGTACGGCCCCATGCCCAGGTCGGGGCTGGTGATGCTGTGCGTGTGGACGCCGGCGTTCTGCAGGAAGATCCCGCGGCCGGTGACGTCGACGGCGTAGTTGCGGGCGACGTCGAAGTTGCCGCGGCCGTCGTAGACGAGGCGGTCGCGCACCGGGCGCAGGAACTCGGGCTCGGCGTACTTGTAGCCGGTCGCCAGCACCAGGCCCTGCGACTCGATCGTGAAGTCCTTGCCCTGCTCCTCCTGGCGGAAGTCCAGGGTGTACGTGCCGTTCTCGTGGCGCGCGCCGGTGAGGGCGGAGTTGGTGAGCAGCCGGGTGGGGACCGGACCGCCGAGGCTCTTTTGGTAGAGCAGGTCGAAGATCTCGTTGATCAGGTCGCCGTCGATGCCCTTGAACAGGCCCTTCTGCTCGGCCGTGAGCCGGTAGCGGGTGTCCTCGGGCAGCGCGCGGTAGTAGTCGACGTACTCGGGGGACGTCATCTCCAGCGTGAGCTTGGTGTACTCGAGCGGGAAGAACCGCGGGGAGCGGGTGACCCAGTTCAGCCGGTAGCCGTGGACGTCGATCTCGCTGAGCAGGTCGAGGTAGATCTCGGCGGCGGACTGCCCGGAACCGACCAGTGTGATGGACTCCTTCCTCTGCAGCTCCGCCTTGTGCTGGAGGTATCGGGAGTTGTGCAGGAAGTCGCCGCCGAGGCCCTCGCACGCCTCGGGTATGTGGGGCGGGGTGCCGGTGCCGAGGACGAGGTGGCGGGCCCGGTAGAGGTCGCCGGCCTCGGTGCGCACGGCGTAGACCGCGGCCTCGTCCTCGTACGTCACCTCGGTCACCGTCGTGCCGAAGCGGATGCTGCTCAGCCGGCTCGCGGCCCAGCGGCAGTAGTCGTCGTACTCGACGCGCAGCGGGTAGAAGTTCTCGCGGATGTAGAACGAGTACAGCCGCCCCTTCTCTTTCAGGTAGTTCAGGAAGGAGTACGGCGAGGTCGGGTCGGCGAGGGTCACCAGGTCCGACATGAACGGCGTCTGGAGGTGGGCGCCGTCCAGGAACATGCCCGCGTGCCACTCGAAGTCGGGCTTCGACTCCAGGAACACGCCGTCGAGTTCGGCGATCGGCTCGGTCAGGCAGGCGAGGCCCAGGTTGAACGGGCCGAGCCCGATGGCCACGAAGTCGTGGATCACGGGCGGGTTGTCAGGACGCGCGGTCAAGGGAGTCTCCCAGGTACTGCTCGGCGTGGCCGGCGATCAGGTCGAGGACGGCGGCGATGTCTCCGGTCGTCGTCTCGGGGTTGAGCAGGGTGAACTTCAGGTAGTGGCGGCCGTTGACCTTGGTGCCCGCGACCACGGCGTCACCGGAGGCGAACAGGGCCTTGCGGGCGTACAGGTTGGCCCGGTCGATCTCGGCCGGATCGGTGACGGCGGCCGGGATGTGGCGGAAGACGAGGGTGGACAGTCTGGGCTCCACGACCACCTCGAAGCGGGGGTCGGCGGCCAGCAGCCGCCAGCCCGCCGCTGCCAGGTCGCACACCTCGTCGAAGAGCTGCCCGATGCCGTCGGCCCCCATCGTGCGCAGGGTCATCCACAGCTTGAGCGCGTCGAAACGGCGGGTCGTCTGGAGGGACTTGTCGACCTGGTTGGGGATGCGCTCCTCGACCATGCGGCGCGGGTTGAGGTACTCCGCGTGGTAGGTGGCGTGCCGCAGGGTCGCGGCGTCGCGGACCAGCACGGCGGACGAACTGACCGGCTGGAAGAAGGACTTGTGGTAGTCGACGGTGACGGAGTCGGCGCGCTCGATGCCGTCGATGCGGTCCCGGTACTTCACGGAGGCGAGCAGGCCGCAGCCGTAGGCGGCGTCGACGTGCATCCAGGTGTCGTACTGCTCGCAGAGCCCGGCGATCTCGGGCAGCGGGTCGATGGAGCCGAAGTCGGTCGTGCCCGCGGTGGCGACGACGGCCATGGGGACCAGACCGTCCCGGGCGCAGCGCTCCAGCTCGCGGGCGAGCGCGACGGTCTGCAGGCGCTTGTCGTGGTCGACGGGGACGGACACCACGGCGTCCGGGCCGAGTCCGAGGAGCTTGGCGGACTTCTTCACGCTGAAGTGGCTGACCTCGGAGGCGAAGACACGCAGTTTCGCCAGGTCGTCCGTCTTGGCCTCCTCACGGGCCAGCAGCAGCGCCTGGAGGTTCGACTGGGAGCCGCCGGAGGTGAACACGCCGTCGGCGGCCGGCCCGAGGCCGATCCGGGCGGCGGTCCAGTCGACGAGCTTGCGCTCGATCAGGGTGCCGCCGGCCGACTGGTCCCAGGTGTCCAGGGAGGAGTTGACGGCGGAGAGCACCGCCTCGCCCACCACCGCCGGTATGACGACGGGGCAGTTGAGGTGGGCGAGGTAGCGCGGGTGGTGGAAGTAGACGGCGTCCCGGAGGTAGACCTCCTCCAGCTCGTCGAGCACCGCGGTGGTGTCGTGCAGCGGGCGGTCGAGGTCGATCGCGTCGACGGCGGGCGCGAGGTCGTCGACCGGGATGCCGGTGAACGGCCGGTCGGTGGCGGCGAGTTTGGCGGCCACCCGCTCGATGCCTTCGGTCACGGAGCGGCGGTACCGCTCCGCGGTCGTGTCGTTGAGCAGGTGCGAGCGCATGGGGAGGTCCTCCGGTGGGGACGGGGCTCTGGGGAGCGTGCCAACTTAGGTTAGCCTAACCTAAGTTCACCTTGCTTATGCCGCGTTCGGACGTGACCGGGGTCACGAAGGGGGCGCGCGCCGGGCGCCCGAGCTCACGCCGAAGCGCGCAACTGTTCCTCGCTCATGCCCTGCCGCCAGTAGCCCACGAAGGTCACCCTGCGGCGGTCCAGGCCGCGTTCGGCGACGAAGTGCCGGCGCAGCGCCTTCACGCAGCCGGACTCACCGGCGAGCCAGACGTACGGCCGCTCGGCGGCGGGGATTCGGGCGGCCCGGACGGAGTCCAGGGCCAGGGGAGTGCCCTCGGGGTGCGCCCGGTCCCGGATCAGCCAGGTGATCTCGGCGTCGGCGGCGGTCGGCAGGTCCTGGACGTCCCCGGCGTCCCGCACCTCCAGCCACACCCGGGCGCGCGTGCCGGCGGGCAGCGTCTCGAGGACGGCGGCGACGGCGGGCACGGCGCTCTCGTCGCCCCACAGGACGACCGGCCCGGTGTCCGCGGGCGGCCGGAAGCGGATCGCCCGGTTGTCCGCGATCGCGGGGCCGAGCACCAGCACCCGGTCGCCCGCGGCGGCCCGCGCCGCCCAGGAGGAGGCCGGGCCGGCCGGAGTGTGCAGCACGAAGTCGACGTCGATCTCACCGGCGTCGCGGCGCAGCGCGCGCAGTGTGTACGACCGCATCACCGCCCGTACGCCGTCCGGCAGTTCACGCCAGCCGTGCCACCAGCCGTCGCCCAGTTCGACGGGGACGCGGGGCTCGCTCTGCCCCGGGTGCGGCAGGAACAGCGACAGGGACTGGTCACGCCCGTCGGAGTGGAAGTGCTCCAGGTCCGCGCCTGCGAAGGTGACCCGGACCAGGGACGGGGTGAGCCGCCGGGTCCGTTCGACCTGGAGCGCGAAGAAGCGGAAGGGGGCTGCGACGGCGGTGGTCATAAGGGGCGACTCCCGGATCGACGTCGGTGTGCCTGCTCACAAGGGGTGCGGGGGACCGGCAGGACCGGCCCGCGGTCGCCCCGCGCCCTCGACCGGCCGCTTCTCAGGCGACCTTCTCGGCCTTCTCGATGGCCTCTGCCAGGTTCGTCAGCAGCGGCGTGCACTTGGCGTACGACAGGATCGGCTCGGGCGAGCGCGGGATGACCTGCCCGGCCTTCACGGCGGGCAGCTTCTTCCAGGTGCCCTCGGAGATGTCGGCCGGCTGGATGGTCTGGGTGCGGTCGTCCATCATGATGATGTCGGCCGGGTACTTGTCGACGTTCTCCCAGCTCAGGCTCTCGTACCAGCCGCCGCCCTCCTTCTTGGCGCTCTCCGGCGGCTCCACGAAGTTCACGCCGAGGGCCTTGAAGTACTCCAGGTCGATGGAGAGGTTCGTGCCGGAGACGTAGAAGATGTCCTGGCTGGCGGAGCCGGCCATCACCTTGATCTCCGGGCGGGCCTTGGCTGCCTTGCGCAGACGCTCGGCGGCGGCCTCGAACTCCTTCTTGGCCTGGGCGGCCTTGCCACTCTTCAGGTCGGCGCCGAGGGACTCGGCCAGCGCCCACACCCGCTCCAGCGGCTGGGTCAGCTGACGGTCGTAGACCGAGACGGCCACGCTCGGGGCGAGCTTGGCGATCTTGTCCTTGGACGCCTCGGGGACGTACCAGAGGGTGCCGGCGCTGTCGAAGGTCGTGGAGATGAGGACCTCGGGGGCGAACGCCGCGTACTTCTCGACGCTGAACTGGTCCCAGACGTTGCCGAACACCGTCAGCTTGCTGACGTCCATGTCGCCGGCCTGCACGTCGGCCTTGCCGTCCTTGGTCTTCGTCGGGCCGAAGACGCCCTTGACCTCGATGCCGTAGTCGTACAGGGCGGCCGCCACACCGACGAAGGCGACGATCCTCGTGGGGACCTTGTCCAGCTTCACGGTGGTGCCGCGGTCGTCCTCGAACGTCCACGGGCCGGACTTGCCGGCGCCCGCGGCCTCGTTCGACCCACCGCTCTTCGCGTCGTCGTCGCCGCAGGCCGCGAGCACGGCGCCGAGGCCGAGGGCGCCACCGGCGGCGAGGACGCCGCGGCGGGTGAGGTGGGTGGCTCTGGCGTTGGACATGGCTACGCTGCTTTCGAACAGGGCTGATCACCGCTGGACAGTTCAAAGGTAGGTTAGCCTAACCTCAGCTGATGTCCAGAGGGTGGGGCGCTGTGAGCGGTCCCGCGCCCGGCCCCGCACGCCGTGAGGCCCAACGCCCCGGTGTCGCCGGGACGTTGAGCCTCGTTCGGATCGTGCTCGGCGGCTCAGCCCACCAGGCCCAGCTCCCGCGCGATCAGCATGCGCTGCACCTCGCTGGTGCCCTCGCCGATCTCCAGGATCTTGGAGTCCCGCCACATCCGGGCCACCGGGTACTCGTTCATGAAGCCGTAGCCGCCGTGGACCTGCGTGGCGTCCCGGGCGTTGTCCACCGCGACCGTGGACGAGTACAGCTTCGCCAGCGCCGCCTCCTTCTTGAACGGCTCCCCGGCCACCAGCCGGGACGCCGCGTCGCGCCAGGCGAGGCGGGCCGTGTGCGCCTTCATCTCCATGTCGGCGATCTTGAACTGGATGGCCTGGTTGGCGCCGATCGGACGGCCGAACGCGTGGCGCTCCTTGGCGTACTTCACCGACTCGTCCACACAGCCCTGCGCCAGACCCGTGGCCAGCGCGGCGATCGCGATCCGGCCCTCGTCCAGGATCCGCAGGAACTGCGCGTACCCGCGGCCCTCCTGGCCGAGCAGGTTGGCCGCGGGGACACGGACGTCCACGAAGGACAGCTCACGGGTGTCGGAGGCGTTCCAGCCGACCTTGGAGTAGGGGGCGGCGACCGTGAAGCCCGGGGTGCCGGCGGGCACGATGATCGAGGAGATGAGCGGCTTGCCGTCCGGCTTGCGGCCCGTCACCGCCGTCACCGTCACCAGACCGGTGATGTCGGTGCCGGAGTTGGTGATGAAGCACTTGGTGCCGTTGATGACCCACTCGCCCGTCGACTCGTCGAGGCGGGCCGTCGTCCGGGTCGCGCCCGCGTCGGAGCCGCCGTCCGGCTCGGTCAGACCGAACGCGCCGAGGATCTCACCGGAGCACAGCTTCGGCAGCCAGGTGCGCTTCTGCTCCTCGGTGCCGAACAGATGGATCGGCATGGCGCCCAGCGAGACACCCGCCTCCAGGGTGATGGCCACCGAGGAGTCGACGCGGGCCAGCTCCTCCAGGGCGATGCCCAGCGCCAGGTAGTCGCCGCCCATGCCGCCGTGCTCCTCGGGGAAGGGCAGGCCGAACAGCCCCATGCGGCCCATCTCCCGCACGATCTCGTACGGGAACTCATGACGCTCGTAGAAGTCGCCGATCTTCGGCGCCACGACATCGTGGGCGAACTCCTCCACCGTGCGGCGGAGGTCCTCCAGTTCGGGGGAGAGACGGTGGTCCATGGCGGTTCACTGCTCCTTGTGGGAGAGGGCTCGTACGGTGCGGGAGGGGCTGGGCCGTCCCAGGTGGCCGGCCATCCACGCGCTCGTGGCGACGAGGTGGCCGAGGTCGACCCCGGTGTCGATGCCGAGGCCGCGCAGCATCCACACGAGGTCTTCCGTGGCGAGGTTGCCGGTGGCGGACTTGGCGTACGGGCAGCCGCCCAAACCGCCCGCGGAGGCGTCGACGGTGGTGACGCCGTGCTGGAGGGCGGCGTAGGTGTTGGCGAGGGCCTGCCCGTAGGTGTCGTGGAAGTGCACGCCGATGACGTCGGTCGGCACGCCCTCCTCATTGAGCCGGGAGAGCAGCGCGCGGACGTGGCCCGGTGTGGCCACGCCGATGGTGTCGCCGAGGCTCAGCTCGTCGCAGCCCATCGCGACGAGCGCCTTGCACACCCGGACGACCTGGGGGAGCGGTACGGCACCCTCCCAGGGGTCGCCGAAGCACATCGACACATACCCGCGCACCTGCGCGCCCTCGTCCTTGGCGCGCCGCACCACCGGCTCGAACACCGCGAGGGACTCGTCCAGCGTGCGGTTGAGGTTGGCCTTGGCGAAGGACTCGGTGGCGCTGGCGAACACCGCGATACGGCGGGCGCCGAGCGCGAGCGCCCGGTCCAGGCCGCGGTCGTTGGGGACCAGGACCGGCAGCTCGACGCCCTGGAGGTCGGAGACGAGCGGGAACAGCTGCTCGGCGTCGGCGAGTTGGGGGACCCACTTCGGATGGACGAAGCTCGTCGCCTCGATCGTCGTCAGACCGGCCGCGGCGAGCCGGTGGACGAACTCCGCCTTGACCTCGGTGGGCACGGTCGACTTCTCGTTCTGCAGGCCGTCGCGCGCGCCGACCTCGTGGATGCGCACCCGGGCCGGCAGGCCCGGCGCCGGGACGGTCATGGGCAGCGTCATCGCTCCTCCTCCGCCGGCGTGACGACCGCGAGGACCTGGTCCATGGCGACCGTCGTGCCGGGTGTGACGTCGAGTTCGGCGACGGTGCCGGCGTGCGGGGCGGAGATGACGTGCTCCATCTTCATCGCCTCCACCACGAGCAGGCTCTGGCCCGCCGTCACCTCGTCGCCCACGGCGACCTTCACCACCGTCACCGTCCCGGGCATGGGCGCGGTCAGCGAGTCGGCGCCCGCGTGGGCGGCACCGGTGAGCGAGGCGGCCACCGGGTCGTGGTCGCGCACGTGCCAGGCGTCGCCGTCGCGGCCCAGCCAGTCGGCGGCCCGCTGGAAGGTGTGCCGGACGCCGTCGAGGGTCACGGACACCTCGTCGTCCGTGACGACGGCGGAGCCGCGCGGGGTGTACTCCACGGGCTCCCGCACCCGCAGGGGGAAGCTCACCGGGCGCGGGGTGCCGCCGAGCCGCCAGCCGCTCGGCACGGAGAACGGGTCCGTCCAGCCGTCGCCGGCCGGGCGCAGCGCGTCGAGGCGGACGGCCGCCGCCGCCTCGTACACCTCCTCGGGCACCTCGGTGGGCACCAGGTCGTCGACCACGCGCTCGACCAGCCCCGTGTCCAGCTCGCCCGTCACGACCGCCGGTTGCGCCAGCAGCCGCCGCAGGAAGCCCGCGTTGGTCGGCACGCCCAGCGTGACCGTCCCGGCGAGGGCCGCGCGCAGCCTCCGCAGCGCGGTCGCGCGGTCGGGGCCGTACGCGATCACCTTGGACAGCATCGGGTCGTACAGGCTGCCGACCTCGGTGCCCTCGCTGAGCCCGGAGTCGGTGCGCACGCCGTCGCCCTGCGGCTCACGCAGCCTCAGCACCGTGCCGCCGGACGGCAGGAAGCCGCGCGCCGGGTCCTCGGCGCAGACGCGGGCCTCGACGGCGTGCCCGGTGAGCCGGATGTCGTCCTGCCCGAAGGCCAGGCGCTCGCCGGCCGCCACCCGCAGCTGCCACTCCACCAGGTCGATGCCGGTGATGAGCTCGGTGACCGGGTGCTCCACCTGGAGCCGGGTGTTCATCTCCATGAAGTAGTACGAGGACGGGTCGCCGCCCGGCACGATGAACTCCACGGTGCCCGCGCCCCGGTAGCCGCAGGAGCGGGCCGCCTGCACGGCCGCCTCACCCATCGCCGCGCGCGTGGCCTCGTCGAGGAGCACGCTGGGCGCCTCCTCGATGATCTTCTGGTGCCGGCGCTGCAGCGAGCACTCGCGCTCGCCGAGGTGCACGACGTTGCCGTGCCCGTCGGCCAGGACCTGGATCTCGATGTGCCGGGGGCGGTCGATCCACCGCTCGACCAGCAGGGTGTCGTCGCCGAAGGAGGCGCGGGCCTCGCGGCGGGCGGCGGCGATCTCGTCCGCCAGCAGCGCCGCGTCCCGCACCAGCCGCATGCCCTTGCCGCCGCCGCCCGCCGACGGCTTGAGCAGCACCGGCATGCCGATCTCGCGGGCGGCGCCGGCCAGTTCGGCGTCGGAGAGGCCGCTGCCGCTGGAGCCCGGCACCACCGGGACTCCGGCCGCCTTCACGGTCTCCTTGGCGCGGATCTTGTCGCCCATCAGGGAGATGGCGTCGGCGGGCGGCCCGATGAAGGTCAGCCCGGCGTCGGCGCAGGCGCGCGCGAAGCCGGCGTTCTCCGCGAGGAAGCCGTAGCCGGGGTGGACGGCCTGGGCGCCGGTGCGGGCGGCCGCCTCCAGCAGCCGCTCCACGGACAGATAGCTCTCACCGGCCGGCGCGGGACCGATCCGGACCGCCGTGTCGGCCTCGCGCACATGGCGGGCGTCGGCGTCCGCGTCGGAGAAGACGGCCACCGAGCGCACGCCCAGCGCGCGCAGCGTCCGGACGACCCGGACGGCGATCTCGCCCCGGTTGGCCACGAGTACGGTGTCGAACATGGTCCCCCTCACATCCGGAAGACGCCGAACTGGGGGTCACCCAGGGGCGCGTTGGCACAGGCGGTCAGGGCCAGACCCAGCACCTGGCGGGTCTCCAGCGGGTCGATGACCCCGTCGTCCCAGAGCCGGGCGGTGGCGTAGTAGGCGTTGCCCTGGCGCTCGTACTGCTCGCGCACGGGCGCCTTGAACGCCTCCTCGTCCTCGGCCGGCCAGGTCTCGCCGCGCGCCTCCAGCTGGTCGCGCTTGACGGTGGCGAGGACCGAGGCGGCCTGCTCACCGCCCATGACGGAGATCTTGGCGTTCGGCCACATCCACAGGAAGCGCGGCGAGTACGCCCGGCCGCACATCGAGTAGTTGCCCGCGCCGTACGACCCGCCGACCACGACCGTCAGCTTCGGGACGCGCGTGGAGGCGACCGCGGTCACCATCTTGGCGCCGTGCTTTGCGATGCCGCCGGCCTCGTAGTCCTTGCCGACCATGAACCCGGAGATGTTCTGCAGGAACACCAGCGGGATGCCGCGCTGGTCGCACAGCTCGATGAAGTGGGCGCCCTTCTGGGCGGACTCCGAGAACAGGATGCCGTTGTTGGCGACGATGCCGACCGGGTGCCCGTGGATGCGGGCGAAGCCGGTGACGAGGGTCTGCCCGAACTCGGACTTGAACTCCGCGAAGCGGGAGCCGTCGACCACGCGCGCGATGATCTCGCGCACGTCGTAGGGGATGCGGGAGTCGACCGGCACGGCGCCGTACAGCCCGGACGCGTCGACCTTCGGCTCGACGGCGGGCGTCACCTCCCAGGGGAGGTCGCGGCGGGCGGGCAGGGTGGCGACGATGTTCCGCACGATGCGCAGCGCGTGCGCGTCGTCCTCCGCGAGGTGGTCGGTCACGCCGGAGACCCGGGAGTGGACCTCGCCGCCGCCGAGCTCCTCCGCGGTGACGACCTCGCCGGTGGCGGCCTTCACCAGCGGGGGCCCGCCGAGGAAGATCGTGCCCTGGCCGCGCACGATCACGGCCTCGTCGCTCATCGCGGGCACGTAGGCGCCGCCGGCCGTGCAGGAGCCGAGGACCGCGGCGATCTGCGGGATGCCCACGCCGGACATCCGGGCCTGGTTGTAGAAGATCCGCCCGAAGTGGTCGCGGTCCGGGAAGACCTCGTCCTGCATCGGCAGGAATGCGCCCCCGGAGTCGACCAGGTACAGGCAGGGCAGCCGGTTCTCCAGGGCCACCTCCTGGGCGCGCAGGTGCTTCTTGACGGTCATCGGGTAGTAGGTGCCGCCCTTGACGGTGGCGTCGTTGGCGACGATGACGCACTCGCGGCCGCTGACCCGCCCGATGCCCGCGATGACGCCCGCCGCCGGGGCCTGTCCGTCGTACATCCCGTCGGCGGCGAGGGGAGCCAGCTCCAGGAAGGGCGAGCCCGGGTCGAGCAGGGTGTCGACCCGGTCGCGGGGCAGCAGCTTGCCGCGCGCGGTGTGCCGGGCGCGGGCCTTCTCACCCCCGCCGAGCCGCACCGCGGCCAGTCTGGCGCGCAGTTCCTCCCCGAGCGCCCGGTGGGCCTCCTCGTTGGCCCGCCAGGTCTCCGACGCGGGATCCGCCGCGCTCTGGAGCTCCGGTGCCTCGTGCATCCTCGCGGTCCCCTCACCTTGTTAATGAGCGTTAACGCATTTCCATCAGGTTAACGACCGCTAACCTCCCTGTCTAGAATCGTTCCCATGGCCACCAGAACCGACGCCCCCACCCGCCGCGAGCAGATCCTCAAGGAGGCCGCGCGGCTCTTCGCCGAGCGCGGCTTCCACGGCGTCGGTGTCGACGAGATAGGCGCCGCGGTCGGCATCAGCGGCCCCGGCCTCTACCGGCACTTCCCCGGCAAGGACGCGATGCTCGCCGAGCTGCTGGTCGGGATCAGCGGCCGGCTGCTGACGGGCGCGAAGCGGCGTCTGGCGGAGGCGGACGGGGTGCCGGCGGAGGAGGTCCTCGACTCCCTGATCGAGGGCCACATCGACTTCGCCCTCGACGACCGCCCCCTGATCACCCTGCACGACCGTGAGCTGGACCGCCTGCGCGACAGCGACCGCAAGCTCGTGCGCCAGCTCCAGCGGCAGTACGTCGAGCTGTGGGTGGAGGTGGTGCGCCGGGTCTATCCGGAGCTCGGCGAGCCGGCCGCCCGCTCGGCCGTGCACTCGGTGTTCGGCCTGCTGAACTCCACCCCGCACCTGGGCCGTCCGGGTGCCCTGCCGGGGCGGGGGGCCACCGCGGGACTGCTGCACCGGATGGCGCGCGGGGCCTTCGGGGCGGCCGGGGACGGGGCGTGCCCGCCGGGGGAGTGACGAGCGTTACGGTCGTTGTCGGCCGTTCCACCCTGGACGTCCTTCGCTACTCGCCGGTACCTTTGATGAGCAAGCGCTTAGACATGTACCGGTGGAGGTGGACGGCGTGCGCCGTACGGTGTTCAACGAGGATCACGAGGCGTTCCGGGAGACCATCCGGGCCTTCATCGAGGCCGAGGTCGTGCCGGTCTACGACGAGTGGTTCGCGGCGGGCCAGGCGCCCCGCGACTTCTACTACAAGCTCGCCGAGCTGGGCGTCTTCGGCATCCGCGTCGACGAGGAGTACGGCGGCGCCGGCATCGACTCGTACAAGTTCGAGGCGATCATGTACGAGGAGACCGCCCGCGCCGGTGTGCAGTTCGGCGGCTCCGGTGTGCACGTGCTGCTCGGCCTGCCGTACCTGAAGATGCTCGCCACCGACGAGCAGAAGAAGCGCTACCTGCCGAAGTTCGTCACCGGCGAGGAGATGTGGGCGCTGGCGATGACCGAGCCGGGCACCGGCTCCGACCTCGCGGGCATGAAGACCACCGCCAAGCTCTCCGAGGACGGCACGCACTACGTCCTCAACGGCGCCAAGACCTTCATCACCGGCGGTGTGCACGCCGACCGGGTGATCGTGTGCGCCCGCACCGCCGCGCCCACCGCCGAGGACCGCCGTCACGGCATCTCCCTGTTCGCCGTGGACACCAAGTCCGAGGGCTACTCCATCGGCCGCAAGCTGGACAAGCTGGGCCTGCGCACCTCCGACACCGCCGAGCTCGCGTTCGTCGACGTCAAGGTGCCCGTCGAGGACCTCCTCGGCGAGGAGAACAAGGGCTTCTACTACCTCGGCCACAACCTCGCCTCGGAGCGCTGGGGCATCGCCTACGGCGCCTACGCCCAGGCCAAGGCCGCCGTCCGGTTTGCCAAGCAGTACGTCCAGGAGCGCACCGTCTTCGGCAAGCCGGTGGCGTCCTTCCAGAACACCAAGTTCGAGCTGGCCGCCTGCCAGGCCGAGGTGGACGCCGCCGAGGCCGTCGCCGACCGCGCCCTGGAGGCCCTCGACGCCGGTGAGCTGACGCCCGCCGAGGCCGCCTCGGCGAAGCTGTTCTGCACCGAGGTCGCCCACCGGGTGATCGACCGCTGCCTCCAGCTGCACGGCGGCTACGGCTTCATGAACGAGTACCCGATCGCGCGTCTGTACGCGGACAACCGCGTCAACCGCATCTACGGCGGAACCAGCGAGATCATGAAGACGATCATCGCGAAGGACATGGGCCTGTAAGGCTCCTGACATTCCCTGCCAGTAGAAAAGGTGCCATGAACGAGGCACTTCAGAGCCTCCTCGATCTGCTCGACCTGGAGCAGATCGAGGTGGACATCTTCCGCGGCCGGTCCCAGTCCGCCGTCGTCCCGCGCGTCTTCGGGGGACAGGTCGCGGCCCAGGCGCTCGTCGCCGCGGGCCGCACGGTGCCCGCGGACCGGCCCGCCCACTCCCTGCACGCGTACTTCCTGCGCATGGGGGACCCGGGGGCGCCGATCGTCTACAACGTCGACCGCATGCGCGACGGGCGCTCCTTCACCACCCGCCGGGTGGTCGCCGTCCAGCACGGCAAGCCGATCTTCGCGCTGTCGGCGTCGTTCCAGACGCACGAGGAGGGCCTGGACCACCAGGCCCCGATGCCGCCCGCGCCCGACCCGGCGTCGCTGCCCACCTCCGAGGAGCGGCTGCGCGGCTACGGGCACCTCGACCCGGCGGTCGTCGAGCGGTTCCTGGAGGCCCGCCGGGCGGTCGACCTGCGCTACGTCGACGAGCCGCCGTACGGCCGTTACGGCGAGCCGCGCGAACCGCACTCCCAGGTGTGGTTCCGCACCAACGGCAAACTCGCCGACGACCCCCTGCTGCACGTCGTGCTCGCGACCTACGTCTCCGACATGACCCTGCTCGACTCGGTGCTGCTCGCCCACGGGCGCGGCGGCTGGGCCGTCGGCGACGTCGTCGGGGCCTCCCTGGACCACGCCATGTGGTTCCACCGCCCGTTCCGCGCCGACGAGTGGCTCCTGTACGACCAGGAGTCCCCGTCGGCCCACGGCGGCCGAGGCCTCGGCCAGGCCCGCATCTACACCCAGGACGGCCGCCTCGCGGTCTCGGTCATCCAGGAGGGCGTGGTCCGCGTCCCGCGCGCGGACTGAGCCCCGGGCGGGGGCCTGTCAGGCGCCCGCCGCGGCGGGCTCGACGTCCCCTGCGAAGACGATCATCTGGTCGATCAGGCCCCGCCGCAGATGGACGACGTCCGTCCCGGCCAGACGCGGCCCGCCGCCGGGCGTGGTGAAGACCCACCGGTAGCGGGCCCACTCGCCGGGCATGTCCACCCCCGAGCAGCGCACCATGGTGCCGGGCCCCGCCGGGTGGCGGCGCAGCTCCAGCACGAACCGCTCGACCGCCTCCACGCCCTCGCTGCGTCCCAGCGGTCCCCAGAAGACCACGTCGGACGTGAGGGCCTGGGCCAGCAGTTCGGTCACGTGCCGGTCGTCCGGGACGTTGAAGGCGGACAGGAACATGTCGATCGCCGACTCGGCGGCTGCTTCCTCCATGCCCTCAGTCATATCAGCCGCCGCGTCCCGCCCGGCCCGAACGGGCGGGTGCCGTGCGCCGGTTCGGGCACGCCTCAGGCGTCGCCCAGGCCCGCCTCCGACAGGAGGTACGCCGTCATCGGGTCGTAGTGGCGCGGGCTGACCACGTGGTCGTCCAGGGGGACGGCCACCTGGAGCGTGCCCTCGGACTCGGCGAGGAACAGGGCCGGGTCGTTGCAGTCGGCGTAGCCGACGGAGTCCACGCCGTGCTGGGCCGCGTACCCCGCCCAGCCGTGGTCGGCGACCACGAGGTCGGGCAGCGGGCGGCCCTCGCGCTCCAGGCCGGTGAGGATCGCCTTCATCGGGTCGCCGGAGTGCGTGTGCCACAGGGACGCGCCGTGCTCCAGGACGGCCACGTCGGCGAACTGCGCGACGTAGCCCTCCTCGGTCTGCAGGCCCTCGGGGATCACGACGATCTCGCAGCCGGCGGCGCGCAGCGCGGCGGCCGTCGCGCGGTGGACGTCCAGCAGGCCCCCGGGGTGGCCGGTCGCGAACAGCACCCGCTGCGAGCCGTCGGCCGCCTTGCGCAGCCGGGCCGCCAGGCGCTCCAGCGCGGCCACCGTCAGCTCCGGGTCGATGGTGTCCTGGCCGTGCCGGTGCTCGGCGTCGTCGCTCACGCCGACGCGCTCCGCCATCACCGCCAGCACGTCCTGCTCGTCGGTCCAGCGGTCGCCGAGCTCCAGGCCGAGCCAGTAGTGGCGGTTGCCGTTCGCCAGCTGGCGGTAGTGGGAGAGGTTGTTCTCGCGGGGGGTCGCGACGTCGCCCGCGATACGGGTGCGGACGAGGTGGTCGACGAGCTCGGCGCGGCTGGGTGTCCCGGGTATCGGCATGGTTCCCATTGTGAGGCAGACGACGGGCCGGGAGCCCTGCTCCGGAGCGCGTGCGACGCGGGTCACTGGCCCGAATCGGTCGCTTCGGCATGCCGCAGGGCGAACCACAGCTCCATCCGCACGTCCGCGTCGTCCAGGTCCGCGTCCAGCAGCGCGGCGCACCGGGCGATCCGCTGCCGCACGGTGTTGCGGTGCACGGACAGCGCCACCGCCGTGCGGTCCCAGCTGCCGTGCAGCGACAGCCAGGTGCGCAGGGTGTCCGCGAGGGTGCCGGTCAGCGGCGCGAGCAGCGCGCGCGCGTGCGCCCGCGCCGCGTCCCCGGACACCAGGTCGGCCAGGGCCGGCCGGTGCGTGCCGTGCCCGGACACCGGCGTGCGGGTGGCCCGCGCCCGCCCCAGCGCCCGGGCCGCCTGGGTGTCCGCCACGGGCCACTCCCCGGCCGGCGCCGGGGCGCTCACCCCGAGGGTCCAGCCGGGCTGGGCGTCCGGCGCCCGGTCCGCCGGCACGAGGACGCGCACGACGTCCCGCCCCACGTCGACCAGGGGCGAGCCGAGGGCCGCGCCGAGAGCGGACGCGGCCATCGGATCGCACGGCGGCGTGTCCGGCGCCGCGTGCACCACCAGCCAGGTCTCCGCGCCCAGCAGCGGGGCCACCGTGTGCGGCTCGGCCCCGAGCAGCAGGCGCACCAGGGCGGAGGAGCGGGCCGCCCCCGAGCCGCTCTGGTGCTCGCCGGTGAGCAGGGACAGCAGGACGGCGGCCACGGAGGCGACGGTGTGGTCCCCGGACCGGTGCCGGGGCGCGGCCACCCCGAGGACGAAGCCGTGCCCGGCGCCCAGCGCGTAGGCGGCGAGACGGGTGTCCCCGGCCGTGTCGGTGGCGGAGGTGGGCGTGCCGGGCCCCGAGGGCCGTACGACCGCCGCGAGCGCGGCCAGCGCCTGACCGGCAGCCGGGTCCACCGCCCGGCCCGCCTCCGCGACCCGCGTCCCCTCGGGGCCATACAGGACGGTGTGCCCGCCCACCCGCTGGGCGAGCTGCCGCAGCACCGCCCGCACGGGGTCGGGGCGCGCGGCGGCGGCCGCCAGGCCCTGCTGGGCCTCCGTCACGCGCCGCAGTTCGGCGAGCCGGGCCTGCGCCATGAGCTGCCACACCGCGCGCGCGATCCCGGAGAACGTGGTGCGCGGCGGCACCTCGAGCAGCGGCAGGCCGTGGGCGTCGCACGCCTCGACGAGGGCACGCGGCACGGTGTCGTGCACGGGCGCGAGCCCGAAGCCCAGGGCGGCACCCCCGGCCGCGACGATCCGCGCCACGTAGTCGTCGAAGTACGTCCCCGTCCCGGCCGCCTCCGGGACGTGCACGCCCGCCGACAGCAGCAGTTCGCCGCCCAGCAGATAGGGATACGGATCGGCCATCTCCGAGGTGTGCGCCCAGTGGATCACCGTGTCCGCGTCCGCCGGCCCGGCGATCTGGCGCAGCCCCAGGTCCTCACGGGCCAGGAGCGCCGACAGCGGCACGGGCGGGGTGGGCGGAACCGCGTGGTCCGGCATGGATGGTTCCTCCACTCGCGGCGTTCCGAATGGATGAAACGTACACTTCGCAGCCACTTTCCGGCCACCTACTGTCGGTGCAGCCGGTGGCCGCGGGTACGGGCGGTTGTCCCTGCGGTCCGCCGCCGGCGTCCCCACCCCCATCCGCACGACACGCCACCGGGATCAGCGCGAAGGAGGCCCACCATGGCCGTCGACTACACCGTGATCGTCGTCTATCTGGCCGGCATGCTGGCCATGGGCTGGTGGGGCATGCGCCGCGCCAGGTCCAAGAGCGAGTTCCTGGTCGCCGGACGCCGGCTCGGCCCCGCGATGTACTCCGGCACCATGGCGGCGATCGTCCTCGGCGGCGCGTCCACCATCGGCGGTGTCGGCCTCGGCTACCAGTACGGCCTCTCCGGCGCCTGGATGGTCTTCACCATCGGCCTCGGCCTGCTCGCCCTCTCCGTGTTCTTCTCCGCGCGGATCGCCCGGCTGAAGGTCTACACCGTCTCCGAGATGCTGGACCTGCGCTACGGCGGCCGGGCCGGCGTCATCTCCGGTGTCGTCATGTGGGCGTACACCCTGATGCTCGCGGTCACCTCGACCATCGCCTACGCCACGATCTTCGACGTGCTGTTCGACATGAACCGCACCCTCGCGATCGTCCTCGGCGGCTCCATCGTCGTCGCCTACTCGACGCTCGGCGGCATGTGGTCGATCACCCTGACCGACATGGTGCAGTTCGTGGTCAAGACGATCGGCGTGCTGCTGCTCCTGCTGCCCATCGCCGTCGTCAAGGCCGGCGGGTTCGGCGAGATGAGGGCGAAGCTGCCGACCGGGTACTTCGACCCGCTGGGCATCGGCGGCGAGACGATCTTCACCTACGTCCTGATCTACACGTTCGGCATGCTCATCGGCCAGGACATCTGGCAGCGCGTGTTCACCGCCCGCAGCGACACCACCGCCAAGTGGGGCGGCACCGTCGCCGGCACCTACTGCCTCGCCTACGCCCTGGCCGGCGCCGTCATCGGCACCGCGGCCAAGGTGCTGTACCCGGACCTCTCCAGCGCCGACGACGCCTTCGCAACCATCGTCAAGGACGAGCTGCCCATGGGCGTGCGCGGCCTGGTGCTGGCCGCCGCCCTCGCCGCCGTGATGTCGACCTCCTCCGGCGCGCTCATCGCCTGCGCGACCGTCGCCAACAACGACATCTGGTCGCGGCTGCGCGGGGTGGTCCGCCCCGACGGCGAGGCGCACGACGAGGTGAAGGGCAACCGTGCCTTCATCCTGCTGATGGGCCTCGCCGTGATCGGCACGGCCATCGCGCTGAACAACGTCGTCGAGGCCCTGACGGTCGCCTACAACCTGCTCGTCGGCGGGCTGCTCGTGCCGATCCTCGGCGGGCTGCTGTGGCGGCGCGGGACGGCGCAGGGGGCGCTCGCCTCGGTCGTCGTCGGCGGCGTCGCGGTGATCACGCTGATGGCCACGCACGGCATCCTCGCCAACGAGCCCGTCTACTACGGCCTGCTGTCCTCCCTCGCCGCGTACGTCGCCGTCTCCCTGCTGACGAAGCCCACCGACGCCGCCGTCCTCGCCGTCTGGCGCGAGCGCCTGGCCGGACGGGACCCCCAGGACCCCGAACGCGCGTCCGAACCGGTGCCGGCCGGCCAGTAGAGTCAGAGGCACATATCCCGCATACGCCCTACGGCGTAGGAAAGAAGGCATTTCCTCATGAGCAGCAACGAGACGCCCCGCGGCCCCGTCGACTCCTCCCGCGTCCCGCGGTACGCGGGCCCCGCGACCTTCGCCCGGCTCCCGCGCCTCGACGAGGTCGGCCGCGCCGACGTCGCCGTGGTCGGCGTGCCGTTCGACTCGGGCGTCTCGTACCGGCCGGGCGCCCGCTTCGGCGGCAACGCCATCCGCGAGGCGTCCCGGCTGCTGCGTCCCTACAACCCGGCCCAGGACGCGTCCCCGTTCGCCCTCGCCCAGGTCGCGGACGGCGGCGACATCGCCGTGAACCCGTTCAACATCAACGAGGCCGTCGACACCATCGAGGCCGCCGCCGACGACCTGCTCGGCACCGGCGCCCGGCTGATGACCCTGGGCGGCGACCACACCATCGCCCTGCCGCTGCTCAGGTCCGTGGCCAAGAAGCACGGCCCGGTCGCCCTGCTCCACTTCGACGCGCACCTCGACACCTGGGACACCTACTTCGGCGCCGAGTACACCCACGGCACCCCGTTCCGCCGGGCCGTCGAGGAGGGCGTCCTCGACACCTCCGCCCTGTCCCACGTCGGCACCCGCGGCCCGCTCTACGGCAAGCAGGACCTCACCGACGACGAGAAGATGGGCTTCGGCATCGTCACCTCCGCGGACGTCTACCGCCGCGGCGCCGACGAGGTCGCCGACCAGCTCCGCCAGCGCATCGGTGACCGCCCGCTGTACATCTCCATCGACATCGACTGCCTCGACCCGGCCCACGCGCCCGGCACCGGCACCCCCGAGGCGGGCGGCATGACCTCCCGCGAGCTGCTGGAGATCCTGCGCGGCCTCGCCTCCTGCAACCTGGTCTCGGCCGACGTCGTCGAGGTGGCGCCCGCGTACGATCACGCGGAGATCACGTCGGTGGCCGCCTCCCACACGGCGTACGAACTGACCACGATCATGTCCCGCCAGATCGCGGCGGCGCGCGAGGAGGACGAGGGCAAGTGACCCACGACCACGACCTGGTACTCCGTCCGACGCGGGAGCAGATCACCGCCGCCCTGAACCCGCCGGCCGGCCGCAACGGCGGGGACCTGGTCGTGGAGACGCTGGCCGGGCTCGGCGCGACGACCGTGTTCGGGCTGCCCGGCCAGCACGCCCTCGGCATGTTCGACGCGCTGCGCCGCAGCGACCTGCGCTACATCGGGCTGCGCGTGGAGAACAACGCCGGGTTCGCCGCCGACGCCTACGGCCGGATCACCGGCGAGGCGGCCCCGCTTCTGCTGTCGACCGGACCCGGGGCGCTGACCTCGCTGGCCGCGCTCCAGGAGGCCGCGGCGGCCTCGGCGCCGGTCCTCGCGATCAGCAGCCAGATCCCGACGGCGGGCCTCGGCGGCGGCCGGCACGGCTATCTGCACGAACTCCCCGACCAGGCGGCCTCGTTCCGGGGTGTCGTGAAGTCGGTCCACACCGTGCGCACCCAGTCCCAGATCCCCTCCGCGATCGAGGCGGCCTGGAAGTCGGCGCTCACCGCCCCGCACGGGCCGGTGTGGGTGGAGATCCCGCAGGACGTCCTGCTCGCCGGGACCTCGATCCCGGTCGTCACCGGCGGCGACGCCTTCCCCGAGGAACTGGTGCCGCGCCCGGAGCTGACGGCGGTGGCGGCCCATCTGCTGTCCCACGCCGAGCGCCCGGCGATCATCGCGGGCGGCGGAGTGGTCCGCGCGGACGCCTCGAAGAAGCTGCTCCAACTGGCGGAGACCCTCCAGGCGCCGGTGGTCACCACCCCCGGCGGCAAGGGCGCGTTCCCCTGGGAGCACCCGCTGTCGCTCCAGTCGTGGATCGAGGACCGGCACACCACCGACTTCCTGGAGGACGCCGACGTCCTGCTGGTGGTCGGCTCCGGCCTCGGCGAACTCTCCTCGAACTACCACACGTTCAGGCCGCGCGGCCGGGTCGTCCAGATCGAGGCCGACCTCGGCAAGCTGGAGTCCAACCACCCCGCGCTGGGCATCCACGCCGACGCCCGCCTGGCGTTGCAGGCGCTGCTGGAGACGGTGTCCGGGCGCCACGACGAGAGCGCCCCCGAGCGGGTGCGCGAGGTGCTCGCGAAGGTCGCCGCCCGGATCGCCGCCCAGGACCTCACGCTGGAGCAGGAGGTGCTGGCGTCCGTGCGCCGGGCCCTGCCCGCCGGCTCCCCGTCGTTCTGGGACATGACGATCCTGGCGTACTGGGCCTGGTCGGCGTTCGACGCCAAGGGCCCCAACCGCATGCACTCCGCGCAGGGCGCCGGCGGCCTCGGCTACGGCTTCCCGGCGGCGCTCGGCGCGGCGGCCGCAGACCCGACCCGCCCGGTGCTCGCGGTGTCCGGCGACGGCGGCGCCCTCTACTCGATCGCCGAGCTCGCCACGGCCCGGCAGTACGGCCTCGACGTCACCTGGCTCATCGTCGACGACGGCGGCTACGGCATCCTGCGCGAGTACATGACCGACGCCTTCGGCGAGGCCACGGCGACCGAACTGACGCGTCCGGACTACGTGGCGCTCGCCGAGTCGTTCGGCGTCCCCGGGGTCAGGACCACGCCCGAGGCCCTGGAGACGGACCTGTCCAAGGCCCTGTCCGAACCCGGCCCCTCGGTGGTCGTGCTTCCGGCGGTGCTGCGCATGTTCGCGCCGACGCACCTCGGAACGGAGTGATCCGGAGGGCTGCCGGCCGGGGGGCTACCAGATCGACTCGACCCACTCCGGGTGGTCGATGAACGGGTTGCGGTTGCCCTGGTACGACGTGTGGATGACGTCGTTGCGGCGCTTCTCGGTGCTGTCCGGCGGGTCCTCGTCGTTCCACTGCTTCAGCACCGAGAGGCGCCCGTGGTACGGGACGCTGCCGTTGATGGAGTCGTTGGCCTCCAGGTCGGGCCGGCCGTCGTCGCCCTCGTAGCGGACGGCCATGTAGAGGATCATCCGGGCCACGTCGCCCTTGACGGCGTCGCGGGGCTCGAAGGAGTTCGAGTCGGTCAGGCTGCCACCGGAGTTGGTGAAGCTGCTGCCGCCGTTGTCGAAGTCCTTGTTGCCGCGGATGGAGTTGACCTGGACGTCCTCCGCGCGCAGGTGGTGCAGGTCGGTGCCGGGTCCGGCCGAGGTGCCGAAGTCGCCGTGGGACTGGGCCCACACGTGCTCGCGGTTCCAGTCGCCGGTGCTGCCGCCGTTCAGCGACTTGCTGCGGGAGATGCCGCTGTAGAGCAGCTTGACGTTGTTGCTGTTGGCCGGGTCCTGGTCGGTGACCTTCAGGGCGTCCCAGACGGCCGAGTAGGACAGCGTCGTCTGCTTGCTGATGATCCCGTGGAGGGCGCTCTTCAGGGCGGGCCCGGTCTTGCCGAGCGCGGCGGAGTAGTACGTGTCGTCGTACGCCGTGGTGGTCGCGGCGGCCGGGGCGGCGGTCAGGGCCGGGGCGGTGAGCCCGGCCAGGAGGGCGGCCGTGGTCAGGCCCACGGACGTCCAGCGCCGGGGGCGTGGGGATGTCGCCGGCATGGGGGGTCTCCTCTCGCGTGTCTACGCGGGTTGAGCGAAGGCGGCATCCGGAGCGTGACATGGGCATGCAGGCGTGTCGAGATCTGCTGTGTGTCCATCAGGTGAAGGAGCGCCGCAATCCGGTGCAAAAGCAGGCGAGTTGCGGCTCTGTGTCCTTAACCAGGGGCCGTATCCGTACAACCATTCGCGCGCCCTCGTTGGTCAACCAGCCATGACTCACGGGACAGCGAGCGAGAACTCCACGGGCGCGGCCAGGCGCGCGCGAGCGGTCGTCGCGGCGGGCCTGGGCGCCGGCCTCGTCATAGCGCCCCTCGCCGCCGCCGCACCGGCCGCGGCGGCGACCCCCACCGTCAGCTGCACCTCGGCCAAGGCGGGGCTGGCCGACAAGCTGAAGCGGGACATCACCGCCGCCCTGGCCAACCGCAAGGGCACCGTCGCGGTCGGCCTGTACGACCGCTCCACGAAGACCACCTGCACACTCCGGGCGACCAGCGCCTACGACTCGGCCAGCGTCGTCAAGGTCACCGTCCTGGCCACGCTGCTGTGGGACGCCAAGAAGCACGACCGGTACCTCACCGACCGCGAGGCGTCCCTCGCCAAGGCCATGATCACCAAGTCGGACAACGCGGCGACCACCACCCTGTGGAAGCAGCTCGGCATGACCAAGATCAAGGGCTTCCTCGCCGCCGCCGCCATGACGAAGACCGTCCCCGGTGCGAACGGCTACTGGGGGCTGACCCAGATCAACGTCACCGACGAGCAGAAGCTCCTCAAGCTCGTCACCGCCAAGAACTCCGTGCTCAGCGACAACTCCCGCGCCTACATCCTCAAGCTCATGGGCCAGGTCGTCTCCTCCCAGCGCTGGGGCACCCCCTACGGCGTGCCGTCCGGCGTCTCCGTGGCCGTCAAGAACGGCTGGCTGCAGCGCGCCACCCAGGGCTGGCGGGTGCACAGCGTCGGCGCCTTCAAGGGCGGCGGCCACGACTACATGATCACGGTGCTCAGCCACGGCAACAGCACCATGAACTACGGCATCGCCACCATCCAGGGCGTCGCCAAGGTCGTCCACAAGGACCTCAGGGCGAGCTGACCGCCCCGCCACCCCCGCCGGATTGTTGCGGCGGGATGAAATCCGAGCTCACCGGCGTTGGTGCCTTCCGGTAGACCAGGACCAACGGGAGGCACGGGCGTGGCAGCGCAGCCAGGATGGGCACGACGACTGTGGGGCTACGCCTGGCGCTACCCGAAGGACGTGATCCTCGCCCTCGGCTCCTCCCTCGGCGGCATGGCCGTCATGGCGCTCGTCCCGCTGATCACCAAGGTGATCATAGACGACGTGATCGGCGGCGAGCGCAGCATGGCCGTCTGGGCCGGGCTGCTGATCGCCGCCGCCGTCGCCGTCTACGTGCTGACCTTCGTCCGCCGCTACTACGGCGGCCGGGTCGCCCTCGACGTCCAGCACGACCTGCGCACGGACATGTTCCGGACGATCACCCGGCTCGACGGGCGCAAGCAGGACGAGCTGTCCACCGGGCAGGTCGTCGGCCGTGCCACCAGCGACCTCCAGCTGATCCAGGGCCTGCTCTTCATGCTCCCGATGACCATCGGGAACTTCATGCTCTTCCTGATCTCGCTGGGCATCATGACCTGGCTGTCGCCACCGCTGACCCTGGTCGCCCTCGCGGTGGCCCCCGCCCTGTGGTGGATCGCCCGGCGCAGCCGCAGCAGACTCCACCCCTCCACCTGGTACGCCCAGGCCCAGGCCGCGGCCGTCGCCGGCGTCGTCGACGGCGCGGTCAGCGGCGTGCGCGTGGTGAAGGGCTTCGGGCAGGAGGAGCAGGAGACCGGCAAGCTCCGCGAGGTCGGCCGCCGGCTCTACGCGGGGCGGCTGCGCACCATCCGGTTCAACGCCACGTACACCCCCGCCCTCCAGGCCGTCCCGGCGCTCGGCCAGGTCGCCATGCTCGCCCTCGGCGGCTGGCTGGCGGTGCGCGGGCACATCACGCTCGGCACCTTCGTCGCCTTCTCCACCTACCTCGCCCAGCTGGTCGGCCCGGTCCGCATGCTCGCCATGGTCCTCACCGTCGCCCAGCAGGCGCGTGCGAGCAGCGAACGCGTCCTGGAGCTGATCGACACCGAGCCCTCGATCGAGGACGGCACCCGGACCCTCCCGGCCGACGCCCCCGCCACGGTCGAGTTCGACGACGTCTCCTTCGGCTACGACGAGGAGCGTCCCGTCCTCGACGGCCTCAGCCTGGAGATCCGCGCCGGGGAGACCCTCGCCGTGGTCGGCGCCTCCGGCTCCGGCAAGTCCACCGTCTCCCTCCTGCTCCCGCGCTTCTACGACGTCACCCGCGGTGCCGTCCTCGTCGGTGGCCACGACGTGCGCGAGCTGACCCTGGACTCGCTGCGGGCCGCGATCGGCCTCGTCCCCGAGGACTCGTTCCTCTTCTCCGACACCGTCCGCGCCAACATCGCCTACGGCCGCCCCGACGCCACCGACGAGCAGATCGAGGCCGCCGCCCGCGCCGCCCAGGCCGACCGCTTCATCGCCGACCTCCCCGAGGGGTACGGCACCACGGTCGGCGAGCACGGCCTGACCCTCTCCGGCGGCCAGCGCCAGCGGATCGCGCTGGCCCGCGCGATCCTCGCCGACCCCCGCCTCCTCGTCCTCGACGACGCCACCTCGGCGGTGGACGCCCGCGTCGAGCACGAGATCCACGAGGCGCTCAAGCACGTCATGGAGGGCCGGACGACCCTCCTCATCGCCCACCGCCGCTCCACCCTCGGCCTCGCCGACCGCATCGCGGTCCTGGACGCCGGCCGGCTCGCCGACATCGGCACCCACGAGGAGCTGCAGGAGCGCTCCGCCCTCTACCGCCGGCTGCTCACCGACCCCGACGAGCTCGGCGGGGTCTCGCCCGGCCATACCCAGCCGGCCTGTCCCCAGGAGGACACCTCCGTCCGGGACGAGCTGGACGCCGAGTTCGACGCCGAACGCGGGGTCACGCCCCGGCTGTGGACCGGCGACCGCGAGCCCAAGGACCTCGCCCTCGCCCAGTCCCCGGCCACCCCGGAACTGCTCGCCCAGGTCGAGGCCCTGCCCCCGGCGCTCGACGTCCCCGACGTCGACGAGGCGAGCGCGGTCCGGCCCGAGCGGTCGTACGGGCTGCGGCGGCTGCTGCGGGGCTTCGGGCGCCCGCTGCTGATCAGCCTCGCCCTGGTCGCCGTCGACGCGGGCATGGGCCTGCTGCTGCCCATCCTGATCCGGCACGGCATCGACTCGGGCGTCGGCCGGGCCGCACTGGGCGCGGTGTGGGCGGCGTCCCTGCTCGGCCTGCTCGCGGTCGGCGTCCAGTGGGCCGCCCAGGTCGGCGAGACCCGGATGACCGGGCGCACCGGCGAGCGGGTGCTGTACGCGCTGCGGCTGAAGATCTTCGCCCAGCTCCAGCGGCTCGGCCTGGACTACTACGAGCGCGAGCTGACCGGCCGGATCATGACCCGGATGACCACGGACGTGGACGCGCTGTCCACGTTCCTGCAGACCGGCCTGGTCACCGCGTTCGTCTCGGTCGTCACCTTCTTCGGCATCATGGGCGCCCTGCTGGTGCTCGACGTGCAGCTGGCGTTCGTGGTCTTCGCGACCCTGCCACCGCTGATCGTCGGGACGTACTTCTTCCGCAGGGCGAGCGTGAAGGCGTACGAGCTGGCCCGTGAGCGGGTGTCGGTGGTCAACGCCGACCTCCAGGAGTCGGTGGCGGGCCTGCGGATCGTGCAGGCGTTCCGGCGCGAGCGCGACGGCGGCGCCCGGTTCGCCGAGCGCAGCGACAGCTACCGCCAGGCCCGGATCCGGGGCCAGTGGCTGATCTCGATCTACTTCCCGTTCGTGCAGTTCCTGGCGTCGGCGGCGGCCGCGGCCGTGCTGATCGTGGGCGGGGTGCGGATCGAGGCGGCCACGCTGACGACCGGCGCGCTGGTGGCGTACCTGCTCTACATCGACCTGTTCTTCGCGCCGGTCCAGCAGCTCTCCCAGGTCTTCGACGGCTACCAGCAGGCCACGGTCTCGCTCGGCCGCATCCAGGAGCTGCTGCGCGAACCGACGTCGACACGGGCCGCCGAGGAGCCGCGCGAGGTGCGGGAGCTGCGGGGCGAGATCGCCTTCGAGGGCGTGCGCTTCGCCTACGGCGACGACGAGGAGGCGCTGTCCGGCATCGACCTGCGCATCCCCGCCGGGCAGACCGTCGCGTTCGTCGGGGAGACCGGCGCCGGCAAGTCCACCCTGGTCAAGCTGGTCGCCCGGTTCTACGACCCGAGCGCGGGCCGCGTCACCGTCGACGGCACCGACGTACGGGACCTGGACCTGACGTCGTACCGCCACCGGCTCGGGGTCGTGCCGCAGGAGGCGTACCTCTTCGCCGGCACCGTCCGCGACGCCATCGCGTACGGGCGTCCCGACGCCACCGACGCCGAGGTCGAGGCGGCGGCACGGGCGGTGGGCGCGCACGAGATGATCGCGACCCTCGACGGCGGCTACCTCCACGAGGTCGCCGAGCGCGGCCGCAACCTCTCCGCCGGGCAGCGCCAGCTGATCGCGCTGGCCCGCGCCGAGCTGGTCGACCCCGACGTGCTGCTCCTCGACGAGGCGACGGCCGCCCTCGACCTGGCCACGGAGGCGCAGGTCAACCAGGCCACGGACCGGCTCGCGGGCCGCCGTACGACCCTGGTGGTGGCCCACCGGCTGACGACGGCCGCGCGGGCCGACCGGGTGGTGCTCATGGACCACGGCCGGGTCGCCGAGGACGGCACGCACGAGGAGCTGCTCGCGCGCGGCGGACGGTACGCCGAGCTGTGGCGGACCTTCCTCGGGCAGGCCGAGCCGGAGGAGCCGGTCGGCGTGGGCCGGTGAGCCGGGCCCCCGCGCCCGCGTGACGGCCGTGCAACCATCCGGCCTACGCCAGGCGTCCGTACACCAGTACGCTCATCGCCGGTGTGTACGGGGAGGACTTGACAGTGGACAAGGGTGGGATACGCCGACGACTGGCCGTCTGCCTGGCGTTGGTGACCGCGTCCGGGCTGCTCGCGATCGCCGTCCCGGCACAGGCGCACGCCGCGCCGAGCCGCTGCGAGGGACGCAAGGTCAGGACGTATCCGTTCTCCACCGGGACGCTGTACGTGTACAAGAAGAACGGCTACGTCTGCGCGATCACGCTGCCGAAGAGCCCCGGGCGCAAGCAGCCCATGATGGTCAGCGTGCGGGCCTACCGGGCCAACCCGGTCACGGACGAGGGCCGGTACACCCGCCGGGCCGGACCGGTGACGGTCCACGCCGGGCACCGCTGCGTCTGGGTCAAGGGCAAGGTGGGAAGCGGCTCGGTGAGCAAGGGCTGGATCCTGTGCTGACCGGGCGCGCGAGCCGCCGTCACAGCCGCCGGGCGCAGCCGACCGGCTTCTCGCCGCCGACCTTCACATAGAGGGCGGTGGACGAAGGGCACTGGGACCGTCGGTCCACGATCCGGGTCACCTGGTAGCCCGGCTCGTGCTCGCCCTCGCCGTCGCAGGCCGTCTCCCGGACCTGCCCGTCGCCCGAGCCGTAGACGCAGTCGCCGACGATCGTGCGGGGGCCGCCTCCGCCGCCGGGGTCGCCCGGGTGGGGCGGGGTGAGGTTGCGCATACACGCGTAACCCTGCGGAACGGCGCCGTCGCCGTCCTCGTCGGAGGTCCGGTCCTGGGCGCTGATGTGCAGGACGAAGTCCGTGGTGCCCGGGCACGGCGGGCCGTCGCGGACCGTGCCGTCGTGCCGGGCCACGACCCGCGCGGCCGCCCGCTCGCTCACGCACGGAACCTCGGTGAAGCTGGTCCGGCCGAACGAGCTGCACTCGTCCACCGCGAGGAACACCGCGCCGTGCCCACCGGGCGCCGGCGCGGTGGCGCCCGTGCCCGGCGGGCCGTCCTGCGGTGAGGCCGCCGGCCCCTGGCACCCCGTCAGCAGCGCGGCGAGCACCGCGCACACGGCCGCCCCACCTCGTCCTCCACGCATCGCACCCCCCGGTCCAGCGTGACCCGCGACCACGGGAACACGCCAGACATACGGGGTCCTTTGCGCCGGTCGGTGACGAGAGCGCCCGTTGTGTGGCGTACGGGCGCTACGTCCGATGCGTCAGGAGGTCAGCGGCCGCGGTACGACAGCCCGTGGCCGACCGGGAACAGCGTCCTGGCCGGGTCGTCCGCGCGCTGCACCGGCACGGGCAGCCTGCCCTGCGGGGCCACCCGCCCGGCGATCACCCGGGCCGCGGCCCGCAGTTCGACGTCCGTCCAGGAGTAGGCCGCCAGGAAGGCCTTCACGCCCGGCAGATGGGCCACGTCGTACGGGTTGCGGACGGCGACCGCGACCACCGGCTTCCCTGTGGCGAGCAACTGTTCGACGAGTGTCTTCTGCGTACTGGACGCCGTGACGTTGTACGTGCCGACCACCACCGCGTCCGCCTCGCGCGCCGCCTCCACGGCCCGCGCGATCGTCGCCGCGGACGGTGCCGTGCCGGTCGACAGGGCGGTCGCCGTGAAGCCCAGCTCGGTCAGTGCCCCGGCGAGCACACCCGTCGGCGGGCCCGTCGTTCCGGACGGGGAGGCCGGGTCGGCGCCGACGACCAGCACCTTGCGGTGGGACCGGCGCGACAGCGGCAGCAGCGCCCCCTCGTTGACCAGCAGGGTCGTGGTGCGCTCGGCGATGCGGTCGGCGGCCTTGAGATGGGCCGGCGTGCCCACCGAGCGGTCCACGCCCGACTGGCTGACGTAGGGGTCGTCGAACAGCCCCAGCTTCGCCTTCAGGCGCAGGATGCGCAGGATCGATTCGTCGAGCCGTGCCTCGGTCAGCTCGCCGTCCTGCACGGCCTTCAGGACCGCGTTCCACGCCACGTCCAGGTCCGGCGGGTTCAGCAGCTGGTCCACTCCCGCCTTGAGCGCGAGCACCGGGACGCGGTCGTCGCCGTACTTGGTGCGGACGCCCTCCATGCCGAGCGAGTCCGTCACCACCAGCCCGTCGTAGCCGAGCTCCTCGCGCAGGATGCCGGTGAGGATCGGGTGGGAGAGCGTCGCCGGGTCGCCCGAGTCGTCGAGGGCCGGGACCATGAGGTGCGCGGTCATGATCGAGTCGATGCCGGCGCGGACGGCGGCCCGGAACGGCGGCGCGTCCAGCTTCTCCCACTCCTCCCGGCTGTGAGTGATGACCGGGAAGCCGGTGTGGCTGTCGACGGCGGTGTCGCCGTGGCCGGGGAAGTGCTTGGCGGTCGCCGCGACCTGACGCGCGTGCTGGTACCCGGCCACCTCGGCGGCGACCAGGCCGGCCACCGCGTCCGGCTCGGAGCCGAAGGAGCGCACGCCGATGACCGGGTTCGCCGCGTTCACGTTGACGTCGGCCACGGGGGAGTAGTTCTGCCGGATGCCCAGCGCCCGCAGCTCCTCACCGGCGAGCCGGCCGAGGGTGCGGGCGTCGGAGCGGGAGCCGCTTGCGCCGACGGCCATGGCGCCCGGGAAGAGCGTGGCCGGTTCCCCGACCCGGCACACGATGCCGTGCTCCTGGTCGGTGGAGATGAGCACGGGCAGACCGCGCGGCTGGGCGAGCGACGCCTTCTGGATGCCGTTCGACAGAGCGGCGATCTGGTGCGGGTCGCGGGTGTTGTGCGCCCAGGTGAAGTAGATGATGCCGCCGACCCGGTACCTGGCGAGCAGCTCGGCGGCCGTGCGCACGCCGATCTCCTGGAGGTTGGCGTCGATGTCCGCCTGGTCCGGGTCGGTCGCGGAGTGGCCGTAGACCCGCATGACGAAGAGCTGCCCGACCTTCTCGGGCAGCGTCATCCGGTCGATGAGGGCGCGCAGCCGCCTGTCGTCGTGCGGGGCGGCGTGCGCGGTGCCGCCGAGGGCCAGGGCGCCGGTGATCCCGGCGGTGGCCGCCAGGACCAGGCGTCTTGAAGGCGATGCGGTGCTTCCCGTGCTGGTGTCGGGCACGTGCGCTCCTTCCGGAGGTGGCGCGGTGAAGGAAACTTCCAAGGAGTCACCAATATCCAGGAAGTTTCTGCCAGTCAAGGGAATGGACCGTAATCGAAGAGGGGCCGCCATCGGCGCAGTTGGAGGGGGGCGCGCCGATGACGGCGTGCTGCCGGCCGCGGCACGGCTGGAGAGGGTGGTCAGCGATCGCAGCCAGCAGCGAGGCCGACACCGCGCCACGGTGACTCTTCCGGCAGCCTGCCCTTTGGACGAGGGGCGAACGGGCTGGGTTCCCGGGAACGGGCACCGTCCGCGAAGTCGGGACGCGGGTGGCGGATGGGGCGGGCGGGGCCGCCCTCAGCCCTCGGAGCGGACGCCGTCCCGGAGTTCCGGGGTGCTCGCCCCGACGTACGTCACCGCGAGCACGCACAGCAGGCCGCCGAGGACGAGGGCGGTCGCCCCGGACGTCCAGCCGGCGACGAGGCCGCCGCGCAGATTGCCGAGGTGCGGGCCGCCCTGGCCGACGATCTGCTCGGCGGCCGTGACCCGGCCCAGCAGGGCGTCCGGGGTCCGGGTCTGGACGATCGTGACGCGCGAGACCACCGACAGGGAGTCGGCGCCGCCCGCCACCGCCAGCAGCCCGAGCCCCGTCCACGGGTCGCCCACCAGACCGAACAGGGTCAGCGCCACACCCCAGGTGCCGGCCCCGCACAGCATCACGAGGCCGGGGCGGCCCAGCCGGGTGACCGGACCCGACAGCGCCGTCGCCGTGACCCCGCCGACCGCCACGGCCGACATGAACAGGCCGAGCGTGCGCGGATCACCGCCGAAGCGCTCCTCGTTGACGAGCGGGAAGAGGCTGACCGGCATCGCCAGCACCGTGGCGGCCAGGTCGGTGATCAGCGCGCCGCGCACCACGCGGTTCCCGGCCAGGAAGCGCAGACCGTCCAGGACGCCGTGCACTCCGGCCCGCGACGGCTCGCCCTCGGGCGGCAGCGCGGGCAGCCCGAAGGCGCCGTAGAAGGCGAACACGAAGGTCAGGGCGTCGATCAGATAGCAGGCGCCGACGCCGAGCCAGCCGAGGAACAGACCGCCCACCGCCGGGCCCAGCAGCATCATGGACTGGCCGGCCACCTGGTTGAGGGCGAGGCCCGCGGCCACCTGCTCCTTCGGCAGCAGCCGCGGCACGAAGACCCCCGCGGCCGGTCCGCCGATCGCCCCGAAGCAGGAACCGGCGGCCACGAGCACGAGGACCCCGATCACCGGGACGTGACCGGTGAAGCCCTGCACCGCCAGCAGCAGCGCGCAGACCGCCTGGCCGACGGTGGCCGTCAGATAGATCCGGCGCCGGTCGCCCCGGTCCACCCACGAGCCCGCGAGCAGCCCCACGACGACCATGGGCACGACCTGCGCGAGACCGACCGCGCCGCTCCAGACGGCGCTGTGCGTCATGTCCCAGACCTGGTAGAGCACGGTCACCATGGTCATGAAGCCGCCGAGCATGGACACCGTCCGCCCGATCAGCAGCCGCCGGAAGACGGGGGAGGCGCGCAGCGGCCCCACGTCGATCAGGGCACGCGTGAGGCTCATGACGGCAGGGCGGGGTGGAGGGCGGGCTCAGGCACGAGGGGGTACGTTATAGCGCCCCTAGAAGCCCGGCCACCGAATTACCCGGCCGTCGCATCAGGACCGGGGCACCGTCCCGCCTACGCGGACTCGTTCAGCAGCCGGGACAGGTGGTCGCGGCCGGGGTCGAGCAGGCCCTCCAGCGGGGCGGCGTCCTCGTGCCACCGCTTCTCGTACTCCCAGCACAGCCAGCCGTCCCAGCCGTGCCGGGACAGGACCTCGACGCACTCGGCGAGCGGCAGCACCCCGGCGCCGAGCGGCAGCGGAGCCGTGTCGTCGGTGGCCGCGATGTCCTTGACCTGGACGTACCCCAGATGGGGCGCGAGCGCCGCGTAGCTCTCCGCGGGCTGCTCACCGGCCAGCCAGGTGTGCATGACGTCCCACACCGCGCCGACGTTGCGGTGTCCGACCAGACCCAGCACGCGCATCGCGTCGGCGGCCGCCCGGTGCGAGTCGTGGGTCTCCAGCAGGACGCGCACGCCGCTGTCCGCGGCGTACTCCGCCGCCGTTCCGAGCCGCCGCGCGGCGATCGCGTCCGTCGCCTCGGAGGTCTGCTCCGGGTCGGCACCGGGGAAGATCCGCACGTAGGGCGCGCCGATGTCGTGGGCGAGGTCGACGAGCGTGCGGACCTCCTCGATGACGGGCCCGTCGTCCCCGGGCGCCGCGATCCGCGTGTATCCGGCGACGGCCAGCGGCTCCACGCCGGCCGCCTTGAACTCGGCGGCCACGTCCGCCCGTTCACCGGGGCCGAGACCCGGATGCACCGGCTCCTCGGGGTGGGAGCGCAGCTCCACGCCGTGGTAGCCGTGCGCGCTCGCGAGCCGCAGCACGTCGGGGAGGGGGAGACCGGGGACGCCGAGGGTGGAGAACGCCAGCTTCATGTACCTCACCTTGCCAGGGAAACGAGGTCCACACCTCCGGCCGGACACGCGCCGCGCCGGGGCGGGGGCGGGTGCCGCCTCAGCCCCGTGGCACTGCGGAGGACCCCCGCACCATCAGTTCCCCGCGGATCGTCGCCAGGTCGCCCGGGGGCGGCTCCTCGCGGCCCATGGCGATCCGGCCCGCGCGGGCGCCCGCGTCGGAGAGCGGGAGGCGGACCGTCGTGAGGGAGGGCACCGCGTCGACGCCGAACGGCAGGTCGTCGAAGCCGGCCACCGACACGTCGTCCGGGATGCGCAGGCCGGAGTCGCGCAGGGCCGCGCAGGCGCCCAGCGCGACGGAGTCGTTCGCGGCGACCACGGCCGTCAGGGACGGGTCGCGGCGCAGCAGTTCCAGCGTCGCCTCGTAGCCGGCCTGCCGGTCGTAGCGGCCGTGCACGATCAGGCGGTCGTCCACCGGTATGCCGTGCGCCTCCAGCGCGGCCCGGTGGCCCTCCAGCCGGTGCCGGGTGGTCGTGCGCTCCAGCGGGCCCGCGATGTACCCGAGCCGCCGGTGCCCGAGGCCGATCAGGTGCTCGGTCAGCTCACGGGCGCCGCCTCGGTTGTCGAAGGCCAGCGCGATCGCGCCGGTGTCCGGCGCGGGCGGCCGCCCGCACAGCACCACCCGGGTCCCGGCGTCCGACAGCCTGCGCAGCTTCGCCGCGACGGCCTCCGCGTGCGGCGCGCTCTCCACGGCACCGCCGGTCAGCACCACCGCGGCGGCCCGCTGCCGCTGCAGCAGGGTGAGGTACGTCAGTTCGCGCTCCGGCGACCCGCCCGTGTTGCAGACGACCGCCAGGCGCTCGCCGCCCGCCCGGCCGCCGGGCCCGCCGATCTCCGACTGGATGGCGGCGGCCATGATCCCGAAGAACGGGTCGGCGATGTCGTGGACGAGGATGCCGACCAGGTCGGAGGTGGCGGCGGCCAGCGAGCTGGCGGGGCCGTTGAGCACGTAGTCCAGTTCGTCCACCGCGCGCAGCACCCGTTCGCGGGTGGAGGCGGCGACGGGATAGTTGCCGTTCAGCACGCGCGACACCGTCGCGGGCGAGACCTGGGCGCGGGCCGCCACGTCCGCCAGGGTCACCGTCATCTCGTCGTCCTCCGGTCGCGCATGTCGTGGAACCCCCCATGGGCCGCCCGTGCTCGGGCCGCCCCCTCGTAGACAGGCCGATCGCGGCCGCGGTTCCGTGTGTATGTCGAGCAGACCTTAAGGCCAACCACCCCTCTTGTTCGTCCCCTCGAACAACTCAACCCCGTCACGGTCTTGTCTTCACCCCGGCCCACGGCTAGCTTCCCCCTGCGGAAAGCGCTTGCCGTGACGCTGGGCGAGAGAGGGTGCACGCGGTGTGCGCACCCGCGCGACGGACCGCGCGAACGCGGCGCACGGCACCTACGGAGGGAACGACGTGACACGCAGGACGGTGCGTATCGCCATGAACGGGGTGACCGGGCGCATGGGCCACCGCCAGCACCTGGCCCGCTCGATCCTGGCCCTCCGCGAACAGGGCGGCCTCGACCTGGGCGACGGCACCGTGCTGTGGCCGGAACCGGTCCTGGTCGGCCGCCGCGAGCACGCCCTGAAGGCCCTCGCCAGGCAGTACGGACTGGACCCGGCGCACCTCTCCACCGACCTCGACGCGGTCCTCGCCGACCCCACCGTGGGCATCTACTTCGACGCGCAGGTGACCTCCGCGCGCGAGGAGGCCCTGCGCAAGGCGATCGCCGCGGGCAAGCACGTCTACACCGAGAAGCCGACGGCCACCGGGCTCGCGGGCGCCCTGGAACTCGCCCGGCTCGCGACCGCCGCCGGCGTCCGGCACGGCGTCGTCCAGGACAAGCTCTTCCTGCCGGGCCTGCGCAAGCTCAAGCGCCTGATCGACGGCGGCTTCCTCGGCCGGATCCTGTCCGTGCGCGGCGAGTTCGGCTACTGGGTCTTCGAGGGGGACTGGCAGGAGGCCCAGCGCCCGTCCTGGAACTACCGCGCCGAGGACGGCGGTGGCATCGTCGCCGACATGTTCCCGCACTGGGAGTACGTGCTGCACGAGCTGTTCGGCCGGGTCACGAGCGTCCAGGCCCTCGCGACCACCCACGTCCCGCGGCGCTGGGACGAGAACGGCAAGCCGTACGACGCCACCGCCGACGACGCGGCCTACGGCATCTTCGAACTCGAGGGCGGCGTCGTCGCCCAGATCAACTCCAGCTGGGCCGTGCGCGTCCACCGGGACGAACTCGTCGAGTTCCACGTCGACGGCACCGAGGGCTCGGCCGTCGCCGGGCTGCGCCGCTGCCGCGTCCAGCACCGCGGCACCACCCCCAGGCCCGTCTGGAACCCGGACCTCCCGGCCGCGTACTCCTTCCGCGACCAGTGGCAGGAGGTCCCGGACAACGAGGAGTTCGACAACGGATTCAAGACCCAGTGGGAGCTGTTCCTCAGACACGTGTACGCCGGCGCCCCCTACTCCTGGGACCTGCTGGCCGGCGCCCGCGGCGTCCAGCTCGCCGAACTGGGCCTGAGGTCCTCGGCCGAGGGCCGCCGCCTCGACGTACCGGAGATCACCCCGTGACCCTCCACCTGCCCGACGCGCACGGAGCCCTGCGCGCCTACGAGCCCCGCACCGAGCCCCTCGCCCTCACCCCGGGCGCCCCCGCCGCCTCCCGTACGGTCCTCGCCGCCGCCCACGTCGTCGCCGACCCGTACGCCGACGTCACGCCCGGCTCCCCGGCCGCCGTCGACTGGGACGCCACCCTCGCCTTCCGCCGGCACCTGTGGTCCCACGGGCTCGGTGTCGCCGAGGCCATGGACACCGCCCAGCGCGGGATGGGACTGGACTGGGCGGGCGCGGCCGAACTGATCCGGCGCGGCGCCGCCGAGGCCCGGGCGGCCGGCGGCCGGATCGCCTGCGGGGCGGGCACCGACCAGCTCACCGGCGGCCCGGCGACCCTCGCCGAGGTCCGCGCCGCCTACGAGGAACAGCTCACGCTCGTCGAGGAGTCCGGCGCCCAGGCGATCCTGATGGCCTCCCGCGCCCTCGCCGCCACCGCCCGCGGCCCCGAGGACTACCTGGAGGTCTACGGCCACCTGCTCCGCCAGGCCGCGGACCCGGTGATCCTGCACTGGCTCGGCCCCATGTTCGACCCGGCCCTGGAGGGCTACTGGGGCTCGGCGGACCTCGACGCGGCCACCGACACCTTGCTGCACGTGATCGCCGCCCACCCCGGCAAGGTCGACGGCATCAAGGTCTCCCTGCTGGACGCCCGGCGCGAGACCGGGCTGCGCCGCCGCCTCCCGAAGGGCGTGCGCTGCTACACCGGCGACGACTTCCACTACCCCGAGCTGATCGCGGGCGACGGCCACGGCTTCAGCCACGCCCTGCTCGGCGTCTTCGACCCGCTCGGGCCACTGGCCGCGCAGGCGGTCCGCGTCCTCGACACCGGCGACCGGGACGGCTTCCGCGCGCTCCTCGACCCGACCGTCGAACTCGCCCGCCACCTCTTCCAGGCACCCACCCGCTACTACAAGACGGGGGTGGTGTTCCTGGCCTGGCTGGCCGGCCACCAGTCCCACTTCACGATGGTCGGCGGCCTGCAGTCCGCCCGC
Source organism: Streptomyces sp. NPDC059852 (assembly GCF_042731455.1). NCBI lineage: Bacteria > Bacillati > Actinomycetota > Actinomycetes > Kitasatosporales > Streptomycetaceae > Streptomyces > Streptomyces sp. NPDC059852. Next base: position 89,444 of record NZ_JBHWJK010000001.1, read on the forward strand.
TCCCTGCCCCACCTCGCCCGCGCCTACGAACTCGCCGACCGCCTCGGCCTGTTCCCCGACCCGAAGCGGGCCGAGGACCGGATGAGGACCCTGCTGGCCCTGTACGGAGTGACCCCGTGAGCGACCTCGCCCGCTTCAGCATCAACCAGATGACCGTCAAGCAGCTCCCGCTCCCCGAGCTGGTCGCCGCCTGCCGCGACCTCGGCGTCCCGGCCGTCGGCCTGTGGCGCGAGCCGGTGCAGGAGTACGGCGTGGAGGCGGCCGCCCAGCTCGTCCGGGACGCCGGCCTGGCGGTCACCACCCTGTGCCGGGGCGGCTTCCTCACCGCCACCGACCCGGCCGAGCGGGACCGGGCCCTGGACGACAACCGGCGGGCCGTCGACGAGGCGGCCACCCTCGGCACGGACGTCCTGGTGCTGGTCTCCGGCGGCCTGCCGGCCGGCTCCCGCGACCTGCCGGGCGCGCGGGAGCGGATCGCCGACGCCCTGGCCGGACTCGGGCCGTACGCCGAGGCGCACGGCGTGAGGCTGGCCGTCGAGCCGCTGCACCCGATGTTCGCCGCCGACCGCTGTGTCGTGTCCACCCTCGCCCAGGCACTGGACCTCGTGGAACGCTTCCCGGCCCGGCAGGTCGGCGTCACCGTGGACACGTACCACGTCTGGTGGGACGACGACGCGCCCGCGCAGATCGCCCGGGCGGGAGCGAGCGACCGGATCCACGCCTTCCAGCTCGCCGACTGGATCACCCCGCTGCCCGCCGGCGTCCTGAACGGCCGGGGCCAGCTCGGCGACGGCTCGGTCGACCTGCGCCGCTGGCGGGAACTGGTGGAGGCGGCCGGCTACACGGGGCCCGTCGAGGTGGAGCTGTTCAACGAGACCCTGTGGGCCCGCGACGGCCGGGAGGTACTGGCGGAGACGGTGGACCGCTTCACCCGGCACGCCGTCTGAGGCACACGCCCACCCGACGCGCCGCCACCGGCTCTCCGGCGCCGGCGTCGCGGGGCCGCGGCCTCACCGTCCGGACGCCCGCCGGTCCAGTGCCGTCAGGACCGCCGGGACCAGCGCGCCCACCGTCCGGGCCACGGCCGGCCGGGGCAGCCCGGTCCTGGCGGCCACCTCGGTGGTCAGCGGGCCCGCCTCCTCGGCGAGCAGGCCGGCCATCAGACCGCCGGTCGCGGGACCGCCCACGGTGGCCACGCCGAGCAGCGGGGCGCCGGGCGGGGTGGCGACCGTCTCCGCCTCCCCGGCCAGCGCCGCCACGGTCGTGCAGATCACCTGCCGCGCCCCGGTCTCGTCCGTGCCCAGCAGTCGCGCGATGTCCCCGACCGCCTCGTCGCCGAGCTCGTCGAGCACGTCGTCCTGGAGGGACACGAGGGGATTCTCGTCCAGCTCCTGCATACCTAGAACGCTACGTCCGCCCAGGTGGAACGGCATGCGGAGGGCGGGCCGCGGCACTGCGCAAAAAATCTTGGGCGAACCGTGCAACCCTCCCCGCACCTCGCGGGTCGTACTTCGCGTCAGGACCTTTGGAGGGGGATCTGGGGGGATCGCGGGGGTTCTGACGGGAGGGGACGCGAGGGGCCCGGTCGACGGACCGGGCCCCTCGAAACGTCTTCGCGGCCGGCCGGGCTCAGAAGAAGACGCCGCAGCGCAGCAGCACGTTCGCGTACGGCCGGGCCTCACCCGTGCGCACCACCAGCCGTGCCCCCGCCGACAGCTCCTTGAGCCGCTCGTGCGGCACCAGCTCCAGGGCGGGACAGGTCTCCGCGAGCAGCGCGGCCGCCTCCGGATTCGCGTCCCGGACCTCCGTCGCCGCCGTCGCGCCCTCCACCACCAGCTCGGCCAGCAGCCCGTCCAGCACCTCGGCGAACGACGGCACCCCGGCCCGGAACGCCAGGTCCACGACCCGCGGCCCCGCCGGGATCGGCATCCCCACGTCACACACCAGGACGCCGTCGCCGTGCCCCAGCTCGGCCAGCGCCCCGGACAGCCCCCGGTTCAGGATTCCGGCCCGCTTCACAGCGCCTCGACCTCCGCCGCCGTCGGGAACGACACCTGCGCGCCCTCCCGGGTCACCGCCACCGCACCGACCCGGGCCGCGTACGCCGCCGCCTCGGCCAGGCCCGCGCCGGTGCCCAGCCGCCAGGCCAGCGCCGCCGTGAACGCGTCGCCCGCACCGGTCGTGTCCACGGCCCGCACCTCCACCGCCGGCACCCGCACGACCCCCTCGGAGGAGGCCACCAGCGCCCCCTCGGCGCCGAGCGTCACGACCACCGAGCGGGGCCCCTTGGCGAGCAGGATGCGCGCCCAGTCCTCGGGGGAGTCGCCGACGGCGGCGTCACCGAGGATGACCCGTGCCTCGTGCTCGTTGACGATGAGCGGGTCGCAGGCCGCGAGGATGTCCGCCGGAAGCGGCCGCGGCGGCGACGGGTTGAGCACGAAACGGCTGCCGTCCGCCAGGTTGCGCACGACCTCCGCGACCGTCTCCAGCGGGATCTCCAGCTGCGTCGAGACCACCCGCGACGCCTGGAACAGGCTCGCGGCGGCCCGTACGTCCGCCGGGGCGAGCCGCCCGTTGGCGCCGGGGGAGACCACGATGCTGTTGTCCCCGGACGGGTCCACGGTGATCAGCGCGACCCCGGTCGGCGCCCCGCCGACCAGCACCCCGACCGTGTCCACGCCGGCCGCGCGCTGCGAGTCCAGCAGCAGCCGGCCGTACGCGTCGTCGCCGACCCGCGCGAGCAGGGCCGTACGGGCGCCGAGCCGGGCCGCCGCGACGGCCTGGTTGGCGCCCTTGCCGCCCGGGTGGACGGCCAGATCGGAGCCGAGCACGGTCTCGCCGGCACCCGGTCGGCGCTCGACACCGATCACCAGGTCGGCGTTGGCCGACCCCACGACCAGCAGGTCGTAGTCGTACATGAGGTTGCTCCCCTGATTCCGGTCCCCGTGATGACGCCGGGACGGGCGGCCGCCACCGGATCCATGCTCCGGCAACGACCGCCCACCCGTGGGCCGTTCGGCCGATGTCAGCCCTTGAAGCCGGCCACGTCGTCCTTGGTGACCACCTTCACCGGCACCTTCACCGTCTGCTCGACCTTCTCGCCGTCCAGGGCCTTGAGGGCGTTGTCCACGGCGATCTTCCCGAGCTGGCTCGGCTGCTGGGCGACGGACGCGTACAGCGAGCCGCCCTCCACCGCCTTCAGCCCGTCCGGCGTGCCGTCGAAGCCGACCACGGACACCGACTTCCCGGCCTTCGACCCCAGCGCCTTGATGGCGCCGAGGGCCATCTCGTCGTTGGCGGCGATGACGCCCTGGACGTCCGGGTGCGCCTGGAGCAGGTTCGACATGACGTCGAGGCCCTTGGTGCGGTCGAAGTCGGCGGGCTGCTGGGCGACCACCTTGATGCCCGGGAAGGCCTTGAGTCCGGCGGCGAAGCCCTGCGCCCGCTCACGGGCGGCCGAGGTACCGGCCTGCCCCTGGAGGATCACGATCTTGCCCTTGCCGCCCAGCTTCTCGGCGATCGACTTGGCGGCCAGCTCACCGCCGGCCACGTTGTCGGAGGCGACGAGCGTCGCGGTCTTCGCGTCGTTGACCCCGCGGTCGACGGCGACGACCGGGATGCCGGCCTTGTCGGCGGCCTTCACGGAGTTGCTCGCCGCGTCCGAGTCCACCGGGTTGACGACGATCGCGCCGACCCCGGAACTGGTGAAGTTCTGCAGCTGGTTGGCCTGCTGCGAGGCGTCGTTCTGGGCGTCCGTCACGGTCAGGTCCACGCCCAGCTTCTTCGCCTCGGCCTGGGCACCGGCCCGGATCTGCACGAAGAAGGGGTTGTTGAGCGTCGACAGTGACAGCCCGATCCGCTGGTCCGACGCCTTCGAGCCGTCGTGCAGGAACGAGGTCGCACCGACGATCGCCACGGTCACGACGGCCGCGAGCGCGTACGTCCCCGCCTGCCGGCCCTTCCCGCCGCCCGAACCGGTGCCGGCCGCGAGCGGCGTGGCGCCCGCCTTGCGGCGCAGCGTGTCGAAGAGGACGGCCAGCGCGATCACGACACCGATGACGACCTGCTGCCAGAACGCGGAGACGTTCAGCAGGTTCAGTCCGTTGCGCAGCACGGCGAGGATCAGCGCGCCGATCAGCGTGCCGGACGCCTTGCCGGTGCCGCCCGCGAGGGAGGCGCCGCCGATGACGACCGCGGCGATCGCGTCCAGCTCGTAGCCGTCGGCGGCCTGCGGCTGAGCGGAGGACAGCCGGGAGGCGAGCACGACACCCGCGACAGCGGCGAACACACCGGACAACGCGTAGATGGCGAGCTTCTGCCGCTTCACCCGCAGCCCGGACAGCCGGGCCGCCTCCTCGTTGCCGCCGATCGCGTACATCGACCGGCCGATGTAGGTCCGGCCCAGCACGAACGCGGCGATCAGGCCCATCACGACCATCACGAGGACCGGCACCGGCAGCCAGCCGCCGAGCGTGTCACCGAGGTGCGAGACCGAGTCCGGGAACGGGATCGGCGAGCCCTCGGAGATCACCAGCGACAGACCACGCGCCACCGACAGCATCGCGAGCGTCGCGATGAACGGCGGGAGCTTGCCGTAGGCGATGAGGAAGCCGTTGACGAGTCCGGCCGCGATGCCGGTCGCCACCGCCAGCAGCACCGCCAGGACGATCGGCACCCCGTGCGAGGTCGCCGACCAGGCCAGCACGGTGGCCGAGAGCGCCGCCACCGAACCCACCGACAGGTCGATGCCCGCCGAGACGATGACGAAGGTGACGCCGAAGGCGAGGACGGCGGTCACCGCCGCCTGCACACCGACGTTGAGCAGGTTGTCGGTGGTCAGGAAGTCACCCGACAGCGCCGACATGGCGATCACCAGGACGATCAGCGCGGTGAGGGCGCCGTTGTCGAGGAGCAGGCGGCGCAGCCCGCCGGTCGCGCCACCGGCGCCCGGGTTCCTCTTGAGCGTGTCAGTGGCCACGAGCGGCCTCCTTGTCGGTCGTGGGGTTGCTGACGGCGAGTGCCATCACGGAGTCCTGGGTGGCCTCGTCGGCGGACAGTTCGCCCGCGATCCGGCCCTGGGCCATCACCAGCACCCGGTCGCTCATGCCGAGCACCTCCGGGAGGTCGCTGGAGATCATGAGGACGGCGGCGCCGTTCGCGGTCAGTTCGTTGATGAGCTGGTAGATCTCGACCTTGGCGCCGACGTCGATCCCGCGCGTGGGCTCGTCGAGGATCAGCACCCGGCTGTCGGCGAGCAGCCACTTGCCGATGACGACCTTCTGCTGGTTGCCGCCGGAGAGCGTGCGCACGTGCTGGCCGAGCCCGGCCATCCGCACGCCCAGCTGCTTCGCGATCCGCGCGGCGGCCTCCTGCTGGCCCTTGCGGTCGACGAGCCCCGCGCGCGTGGCGGCCCGCAGGGTCACCAGGCCCAGGTTCTCCTCCACGGACTGGTCCAGGACCAGCCCCTGGCCCTTGCGGTCCTCGGGGATCAGCCCGATCCCGGCGGCCATGGCGGCGTTGACGTCGTGGCCCTTCAGCCTGGCGCCGTCGACCTTCACGGCGCCCTTGTCGTACGGGTCCGCCCCGAACACGGCCCGTACCACCTCGGTACGACCCGCGCCGACCAGCCCGGCGATGCCGACCACCTCTCCGGCGCGCACCTCGAAGCTCACGTCGTGGAAGACGCCGTCGCGGGTGAGACCTTCGACGGTGAGCAACGCCGGGCCGGTGTCGGCCCGTTCGCGCGGGTACTGCTGCTCGATGGAGCGGCCCACCATGAGCCGGACCAGTTCGTCCTCCGGCGTGGACGCGGGGACCTGCCCGACGCTCCGGCCGTCCCGGATGACGGTGACCCGGTCGCCGAGGGCGGCGATCTCCTCCAGGTGGTGGGTGATGAAGACGATCCCGACGCCGTCCTCGCGCAGCCGCCGCACGATGCCGAACAGCGTCTCCACCTCCTCGGAGGTGAGCACGGCCGTCGGCTCGTCCATGATGAGCACGCGCGCGTCCAGGCTGAGCGCCTTGGCGATCTCGGCCATCTGGAGCCGCGCGATGCCCAGTTCACGCACCCGCGCGCGGGGCGAGACGCTGAGGCCGACCCGCTTCAGCAGGACCTCGGCGTCGGCCTCCATCCGGCCCCGGTCGATCATCCCGAACCGGCGCGGCTGCCGCCCCAGGAAGATGTTCTCGGCGACCGTCAGATCGGGGACCAGGTTGAACTCCTGGTAGATCGTGGCGATCCCGAGGCGCTCGGAGTCCTGCGCCCCGTGGATGCGCACCTCCTCGCCGCCGACCAGGATCCGGCCGCCGTCGGGCGTGTACGCGCCGGAGAGCATCTTGATGAGGGTGCTCTTCCCGGCGCCGTTCTCACCGAGCAGCACATGGACCTCGCCCCGGCGCAGGTCGAAGTCGACACCGTCCAGCGCGACCACGCCCGGGAAGGTCTTCCGGATGCCCTCGATGCGCAGCAGTTCGTCCGGATCGCTCACGACGTGCTCCTTTGCACTGCGGTGGGGTTCTGCCCCGAGGCGGGGTCCGCGCCGCAGGAGCGGCGCACCACGAGTCGGGCGGGCAGGGTGACGGACGCGCCGGTCCGCCCCTCGACGCGGTCGATCAGGGCCCGTACGGCGGCCCGGCCGAGCTCGCCGGTCGGCTGGGCGATGGCGGTGATCGGCGGATCGGTGTGCACGAACCACCGGATGTCGTCGAACGCGGCGAGCGCGATGTCGTCCGGCACGCGAAGGCCCCGCGCGCGGACGGCGTCCAGCGCGCCCAGCACCATCAGGTTGTCGGCGGCGAAGACGACCTCGGGCGGCTCGGGCAGGTCGAGGAAGCCCTCGGTGACCCGGCGTCCGCTCTCGGCCTGGAAGTCGCCCTGCCCCGTGTAGGCGTCGGGGAGTTCGAGCCCGAAGGCGGCCAGCGCCTCCCGGAAGGCGTCCACGCGCTCGCGGCCGGTCGTGGTGGCCGCGGGGCCCGCGATGATCGCGAGCCGGCGGTGCCCGAGCGCGTGCAGATGGGCGACGAGGTCGCGGACGGCCTCGCGCCCGTCGGAGCGCACGACCGGCACGTCCACGCCGGGGATCCAGCGGTCGACGAACACCATCGGCGTGCCCGCGCGGGCGGCGTCCAGCATCAGCGGGGAGCCGCCGTCGGTGGGGGAGACCAGCAGCCCGTCGATACGGCGGTCCAGCAGGGTCCGTACGTGGTGGTCCTGGAGGTCGGGGCGCTCGTCGGCGTTGCCGATGATGACGCTGTACCCGAGCGCGCGGGCCTCCTCCTCGACGGAGCGGGCGAGCTCGGTGAAGTAGGGGTTCAGCACATCGCTGATGACCAGGCCGAGCGTGCGGGTCTGGTCGGTGCGCAGGGATCGGGCGACGGCGTTCGGGCGGTAGCCCAGGGCCGTCACGGCGGCCGTCACGCGCCGGCGGGCGTCCTCGCTGACCGAGGGGTGCCCGTTCAGGACGCGCGACACCGTGGCGACGGAGACGCCTGCCTCGGCGGCGACGTCCTTGATGCTCGCCATGACCGTTCCACCTCCTCGTGGAATCGATTACACGGAGGATTGGAATCGATTACACGAGCGGAAGCAAGAGGTGGTGGGTGGCCGAAACCAAACCTTTACCGACGGGTGGCCGGCGCGGGTGCGGCCCGCGGGCCCGGCTCCCGGCCACCCGCGCGCGTCAGTCCGCCTGCCGGGCCCGGCCCAGGCGCAGGGCGGAGACGAGGAAGAAGATCCCGCCGAGGAAGGCGTATCCGGCCAGGGCGCTCAGTGAGGGATCGGCCTGACCGGCCTGCCCGAAGAACGACGCACCGGCGAGCGTCGAGATCCCGCCACTGGCGATCATGGCCCCCTGTCCGCCCATCCGCCGCCGGGAGACGCCGACAAGCAGCTGGACGAGACCCGCGGTGATCGCCCAGACGCCCCAGACGCGCAGCACGGCCGGGAGGCCGGAGGTGGCGGCGACGGCGAGGCCGGCGGCGGTGAGAGTGCTGAGCGCGACGTTCACATACAGCTGCCGGACCGGACCGCCGCTCTCGCGGGCGGACCGCAGGTCGACGACTGCACAGGCCACGTCGAACAGCGGATAGATCACCAGCAGGGCCCCGGCGGCCGGCGTCAGACTCCCGGCGGTGGCGAACAGCAGGGCGGCCCAGAGGGCGGCGAAGGCGAAGCGCAGCAGGTAGAGCTTGCGGAGGGCGGTGGGGGCGTCGGTGGCGGGGGGTGTGGTGAGGGTGGTGTCCATGACGGGCCTCCGGGCGGCTGGGCGGTGAGGGAGAACGTTCGGTCTCTTTGGTGCTCATCAAAGGCGTGAAGGATGACACCTGTCAAGACCGAACGTTCTCCCTCATGGCTTGGTAGCCTCGGGACCATGAGTCAGGGCACAGCGAAACCGGGCAGGTCGGGCGGCGTGTCGGAGGCGCGGGCGCGGCTGCTCGGCACGGCGACGAGAATCTTCTACGCCGAGGGCATCCACTCCGTGGGAGTCGACCGGATCATCGCCGAGGCCCAGGTGACCCGGGCGACGCTCTACCGGCACTTCACGGGCAAGGAGGAGCTGGTCCTCGCATACCTGGATGTGGCGGACCAGGGCATCCGGTCACAGGTGGCGAACGCGCGCGAGGGCGCGGAGTCCCCGGCGGACGAGGTCAGGGCGGTGGCCGGAGCGATCGCCGACGGCATCCGTTCGCCCGGCTTCCGGGGGTGCGCGTTCCTCAACGCGGTGGCGGAGTACCCGGACCCGGCGCATCCGGTCCACCAGGCCGTGCTGGCGCACCGGCAGTGGTTCCTGGAGACGGTGACGGAACTGCTGGCGCGGGCCGGCCACGAGCCCGCCGACGAGGCGGGGCGGCATGTCGTGATGCTGCGGGACGGGGCGATGGCGGCGGGGTGCCTGTTCGATCCGGAACTGGTCTGCGCGACGTTCCTGCAGGGGGTGGAGGGCGTCCTCAACCGACGGTCGGAATGAGGCCGTTGTCCCAGGCCCAGTGCCAGACGGCGTTCCACCGATGGTCGTACTCGGGCACGGCGTGGGCGGACCGGATGCGGTGGTACGCCTCAGCGGTACGGGGGTCGTCACGCAGGGCGAGCCCGTAGCCGGCCTCCAGCAGTGTCGGTGGATCGTCAGGGTCCAGGAGCGCGGCCAGGGCGTCGGCGACGGCGGGGGTGCGGTCCGGGCAGGACGCGAGGTGGGACGCGGCGGGGGTGTGCAGGTCGGGGTCCGGGTCTTCGGCCAGCCTGAGCAGTTGCTGTACGGCCTCCGGGAGAAGGCCGGCGTGACGCAGGGCCACGCGGCAGGCGCCGAGCCGTACCTCGGCGTCCGGGTCACGGAGGAGGGCGCGCAGCGTCCGGCGGGCCTCCGGTGCCAGAGGGGGGTCGTCCCCGAAGGGGAGGAGGAGCGGGGGCACCACCCGGCGTACCGCCACGTCGGGGTGGCCGGCGTAGCGCAGCGCGGCGGCCTCCCGGCCCGGATGTTCGTACTCGTCCAGGGCTCGCAGGACCCTTTCGAGCATCGCGGGGTCGGTCTCCTCGGCGGCCCAGGCGCTCACGAAGTCGCCTTCGCGGCGGGCGTAGGGCGAGTCGTCCGCGACGACCCCGCGGACGCGTACGTACTCCGCCACGAAGCGGCGGTGCGCCGGGTCGGGGTGGTGCCGGTGGGCCACCAGGGCCGACCAGGTCTCCTCACTCTTCCGATCGAGAAGGACCCGGAGCACTTCCCACCAGGTCGCATGGTCCTCGTCCGGTTGGGCGACCGCTCGGGCGATCAGTTCCTCGACCGGGGTCAGGATGCGGAAGGCCCACTCCAGGGCGGTGAGGATGCCCGCGTGGCCGTCCCGGACGGACAGACCGCTGAGGGACACCTGGTGCGCGAAGTTGAACCCGTCGCTGTCGTCGTCGACCCGGACCCTCTCCACCGGTCCGGACGTCCCGGTGCGACGCCTCAACTCCCCGGCCACGCCGGACTCGTGCCAGTTCCTGGCCAGGGCGAGGAGCCGCTCGCGTGCGGCCTCGGCCAGCCGCAGCCGGGGCTCGCGCCCGAGGACGGCGGTGACGAGCGCGGGGGAGCCGCTGTCGACAGCCCGCCACAAGGGGGTGGTCCCATCGGGCAGCACACGGTCGGGATCGGCCCCGCCCTCCACCAACACCCCGGCGACGGTGGAGTCGAAGGCGGCGACGGCCTCGCACAGGAGGGGCAGCCCGTCCGCGCCCGGCGTGTCCGGATCGGCGCCGTCGTCCACCAGCGTCATCACGGCCAGGTGGTCCCCGGCCCGGACGGCGTCCACCAGCGGTCGGCTCAAGCGGCTCTCCCTCGAACGAGACGAGCGTCGAGCATCGGTCGTGTTCCGGCTCGGGGCAACTGCATTTCCTACGGCGGTCAGCCCGCCGCCAGCTCGCACCAGACGTACTTGCCCCGGTTGCCGTCACGGGCGGAGGGCTGCCACCCCCACACGTCGGCGCAGGCCCGCACGAGGGCGAGACCGCGCCCGTCCTCGTCGTCGGCGGTGAGCGCGAACGCGCGGGGCGGCTGCGGGGGTTCGGGGTCGGCGTCCCAGGCGCCGATCCGCAGAGTGCCGGGAGGCGCCCAGCGCACGCGCAGCGCGGCGGGGCCCTTGGTGTGCCGTACGGCGTTGGACACCAACTCGGCGGCGAGCAGTTCGGCGACGTCCACGAGCCCGATGAGCCCGTGCATGGTCAGGATCAGGCGCAGGGTACGGCGACTGACGGTGACGGCACGGAGGTCGTTGGGGAGGTGGAGGGAGTACTCCCAGGGGGCGCTTTCGGGCATGCGGAAGTCCGTCTCGGTGAGGGGTGCGCAGCGTGGTCGCCGCGTCACTGACGGTAGACCTTAAAGTTTCGGCGCAACAAGTCCGTCGCGTAATCTGAACCCGAACGAGTCGCGTCGATGGGCGCGTTGGGAGTCGAGGAGCGTTCCATGCCCACCAGGCGCGAACCGACGGCGCGGCAGCTGCGCCTCGCGACGGAGCTGCGGAAACTCCGCGAGGCGGCGGGGCTCACGGCTCGGCAGGCCGCGGCCATGCTGGGCGTGAGCAACGTCCAGATCAGCCAGATCGAATCGGGTCTCTCAGGCGTGAGCGAACAGCGACTGCGTCGGCTGGCATCCCACTACGCCTGCACGGACGAGGAGTTCGTCGACGCGCTGGTCGCGATGGCGACGGACCGGACGCGGGGCTGGTGGGAGGAGTACCGCGGGCGGCTGCCGACGTCGTTCCTGGATCTGTCGGAGCTGGAGCATCACGCACGCTTCCTACGCCATGTGGCCATCCTGTATGTGCCCGGCCTCCTGCAGACGGAGGACTACTCACGTGCCGTCTTCTCGTCCAGGCTGCCGGAACTCACCGCTGAGGAGCTGGAACTGCGTATCGAGCACCGAAAGGCGCGTCAACAGTTCGACCTCCCTTACGAGGCGGTGATCCATGAGGCCGCACTTCGCATCCGAGTCAGCGACCGGGCCACCTCCAGAGCACAGCTCACCCGGCTTCTGGAACTGTCGGAGGCGCCTCACATCACCTTGCGCGTCATTCCGTTCGAGTTGGACGGCTTCGCCTTGGCGTCCAGCACGATGACGTACGCGGGTGGTTCATTGCCCAGGCTGGACACCGTGGTCCGCGATGCCCTCCATGGCTCGCACTTCATTGATTCCGAGGCGCAACTCAACACCTATCGAACGAGTTTCCGTAAGGTGGAGGGTGTGTCGCTCGACCCCGGGCGGACACGAGACTTGGTCCACGCTCTCGCGAAGGAGCTGTAGGAGCCCATGGATAACTGGCGCAAGTCGTCCTATTCAGGCCCGGGTGACGGCAACGAGTGCGTCGAGATCGCGAACTCACCCACACACGTGGCCGTCCGCGACTCCAAAGCCCCCGCCCGGGCCGCCCTCACCTTCCCGGCACCCGTCTTCGCCCGCTTCCTCGCGAGGCTCAAGGAGAGCTGACGTCAGTCGGGAGTGCTGTCGCAGACGGCTCGTGGCCCGGCAGAGAGAGCCGCACGCGTGTCAGGTCCTCGGCCTCCACCCGCACCCGCAGGCCCCAGTGGGCGCTGAGGCGGTGGGCCACGTCGACCAGGCGGCGGCGGTCCTCCACGGTGTACGCCGGGTAGCGCGCGTACCCCTTGCCGGCGATCTCGTCGCCGAGTTCGCGGACGAGCAGCGCCCGGTAGCGCCGTTCCTCCTCGTCGGTCAGGGGCGAGGCGGTCTCCTCGCCGGGCAGCAACCGGACGTTGTAGAGGTCGCGTACCACTGGGCGCCCGCCTTCCGTCGCACTGTCGTCCGCGCGAGCCTACCCGGCCGTGGCCGGACCCCCTCCGGACTGTCACACCCCACCGGTACCGTCGGATCATGTCCAACCAGTCCGTAACGGCCGGTGGGGAGCGGCGGCTCGCCACGCTCGAAGGCGTGCTGGAGCGCATCACCTACGCCAACGAGGAGAACGGCTACACGGTCGCCCGCGTCGACACCGGCAGGGGCGCCGGTGACCTGCTGACCGTCGTCGGCGCGCTGCTCGGCGCGCAGGTGGGGGAGTCGCTGCGGATGGAGGGCCGCTGGGGCTCGCACCCGCAGTACGGCAAGCAGTTCCACGTCGAGAACTACACGACCGTGCTGCCCGCCACCGTCCAGGGCATCCGGCGTTACCTCGGCTCAGGGCTGGTGAAGGGCATCGGGCCCGTCTTCGCCGACCGGATCACCCAGCACTTCGGCGTGGACACGCTACGGATCATCGAGGAGGAGCCGAAGCGGCTCATCGAGGTGCCGGGGCTCGGGCCGAAGCGGACGAAGAAGATCGCCGACGCCTGGGAGGAGCAGAAGGCGATCAAGGAGGTCATGCTCTTCCTCCAGACCGTCGAGGTGTCCACCTCCATCGCCGTGCGCATCTACAAGAAGTACGGCGACGCCTCCATCTCCGTCGTGAGGAACGAGCCGTACCGCCTCGCCGCCGACGTCTGGGGCATCGGCTTCCTCACCGCCGACCGGATCGCCCAGTCCGTCGGCATCCCGCACGACAGTCCGGAGCGGGTCAAGGCCGGTCTGCAGTACGCCCTGTCGCAGGCCACCGACCAGGGCAACTGCTACCTCCCCGAGGAGCAGCTGATCAAGGACGCGGTGAAGCTGCTCCAGGTCGACACCGGCCTCGTCATCGACTGCCTGGCCGAGCTGGCGCAGGTCCCGGAGGACGGCTCGGACCCCGGTGTCGTACGGGAGAAGGTGCCGGGCCCCGACGGCGCCGCCGAGCCGGTGACGGCCGTCTACCTGGTGCCGTTCCACCGGGCGGAACTGTCCCTGTCCGCCCAGCTGTTGCGGCTGCTGCGCACGGACGAGGACCGGATGCCGGGCTTCGGGGACGTCGACTGGGGCAAGGCGCTGGGGTGGCTCAGGGGCCGTACCGGCGCCGACCTCGCGCCCGAGCAGGAGGCCGCCGTCAAGCTGGCGCTGACCCGGAAGGTCGCCGTCCTGACCGGCGGGCCGGGCTGCGGCAAGTCCTTCACGGTCCGCTCGATCGTGGAGCTGGCCCGCGCCAAGAAGGCGAAGGTGGTGCTCGCCGCGCCCACCGGCCGCGCCGCCAAGCGCCTCGCCGAGCTGACCGGCGCCGAGGCGTCCACCGTCCACCGCCTGCTGGAGCTCAAGCCCGGCGGTGACGCGGCGTACGACCGGGACCGCCCGCTGGAGGCCGACCTGGTCGTGGTCGACGAGGCGTCCATGCTGGACCTGCTGCTGGCGAACAAGCTGGTCAAGGCCGTACCGCCGGGCGCCCACCTGCTGTTCGTCGGGGACGTGGACCAGCTGCCCAGCGTCGGCGCCGGCGAGGTGCTCAGGGATCTCCTCGCCGACGGCGGCCCCGTCCCGGCCGTCCGGCTGACGCGCGTGTTCCGCCAGGCCCAGCAGTCCGGGGTCGTCATCAACGCGCACCGGATCAACGCCGGGCAGCACCCGGTCACCGACGGCATGAAGGACTTCTTCCTCTTCGTGGAGGACGACACCGAGGAGGCCGGCCGTCTCACCGTGGACGTGGCGGCCCGGCGCATCCCGGCCAAGTTCGGTCTCGACCCGCGCCGGGACGTGCAGGTCCTGGCCCCCATGCACCGGGGACCGGCCGGTGCGGGCGCGCTCAACGCCCTGCTGCAGCAGGCGGTCACGCCCGCCCGCCCCGACCTGCCGGAGAAGCGCTTCGGCGGTCGGGTCTTCCGTGTCGGCGACAAGGTCACCCAGATCCGCAACAATTACGAGAAGGGGGAGAACGGCGTCTTCAACGGCACCGTGGGCGTGGTCACCTCGCTCGACCCGGTCGACCAGCGCCTGACGGTGCTGACGGACGAGGACGAGGAGGTGCCGTACGACTTCGACGAGCTGGACGAGCTCGCGCACGCGTACGCGGTGACGATCCACCGCTCCCAGGGCAGCGAGTATCCCGCGGTGGTGATCCCCGTCACGACGGGAGCATGGATGATGCTCCAGCGGAACCTGCTGTACACGGCGGTGACGCGGGCCAAGCGTCTGGTCGTCCTGGTGGGCTCGCGCAAGGCGATCGGGCAGGCGGTGCGCACGGTCTCGGCGGGGCGGCGCTGCACCGCGCTCGACTTCCGGCTCGCGGGCGGCTGAACGCGTCCTCCGGGGGCCCCTGAGGGCCCCTCCGTGACCTGCGGTTTCGTAAGGCCGTGAAAAAAATGATCGATCAAATGAGTCGTGAAGGTCACAGAGCACTACCGGATGGGCAAGACAGGGGGCAGGATGGCAGGTTGGCGGCACTCAGTGCCGTCAATAGGCCCAATGGTCGACCCCGAGTGCACTCTCCTGAGCCGAATGGGGGAGGGTAGAGACAGTCAGGGCAACCTCGAAGATGAGGCACAACGTCGGTGAGGGAAGACGTGAGCGACAACTCTGTAGTAGTGCGGTACGGCGACGGCGAGTACACCTACCCGGTGATCGACAGCACCGTCGGCGACAAGGGCTTCGACATCGGCAAGCTCCGCGCCCAGACCGGTCTGGTGACGCTGGACAGCGGCTACGGCAACACGGCCGCGTACAAATCCGCCATCACCTACCTCGACGGCGAGGCGGGCATCCTCCGCTACCGCGGCTACCCGATCGAGCAGCTGGCCGAGCGCTCCACCTTCCTGGAGGTCGCCTACCTGCTGATCAACGGCGAACTGCCGACGGTCGACGAGCTCTCGTCGTTCAAGAACGACATCACGCAGCACACCCTGCTGCACGAGGACGTCAAGAACTTCTACAAGGGCTTCCCGCGCGACGCCCACCCGATGGCCATGCTGTCGTCGGTCGTCTCGGCGCTGTCCACCTTCTACCAGGACAGCCACAACCCGTTCGACGAGACGCAGCGCAACCTCTCGACGATCCGGCTGCTCGCGAAGCTTCCGACGATCGCCGCGTACGCGTACAAGAAGTCGATCGGCCACCCGTTCGTCTACCCGCGCAACGACCTCGGCTACGTCGAGAACTTCCTGCGCATGACGTTCTCGGTGCCGGCCCAGGAGTACGACCTCGACCCGGTCGTCGTCTCGGCGCTGGACAAGCTGCTGATCCTGCACGCGGACCACGAGCAGAACTGCTCGACCTCCACGGTCCGCCTCGTCGGCTCCTCGCAGGCGAACATGTTCGCCTCGATCTCCGCCGGCATCAACGCCCTGTGGGGCCCGCTGCACGGTGGCGCCAACCAGTCGGTGCTCGAGATGCTCGAGGGCATCCGCGACGCCGGCGGCGACGTCGACTCCTTCATCCGCAAGGTGAAGAACAAGGAGGACGGCGTCCGCCTGATGGGCTTCGGCCACCGGGTCTACAAGAACTTCGACCCGCGCGCCAAGATCATCAAGGCCGCCGCGCACGACGTCCTCTCCGCTCTCGGCAAGTCCGACGAGCTGCTGGACATCGCGCTCAAGCTGGAGGAGCACGCGCTCTCCGACGACTACTTCGTCTCGCGCAGCCTCTACCCGAACGTGGACTTCTACACCGGCCTGATCTACCGGGCCATGGGCTTCCCGACCGAGATGTTCACGGTCCTGTTCGCGCTCGGCCGCCTGCCGGGCTGGATCGCCCAGTGGCACGAGATGATCAAGGAGCCGGGTTCCCGTATCGGCCGCCCGCGCCAGATCTACACGGGCGTCGTCGAGCGCGACTTCGTCCCCGTCGAGGAGCGCTGAGCCGCCCCTCGGATCCTGGAGCCCCGTGTCCGACCGTCACGGTCGGGTGCGGGGCTTCCGTGCGTCACGGGGCAGCGGAAGAGGCCGGAGAGCGAGCGGCGCGAGATAGAAGAAGGCGCCCTGGCGGCGGTCCCCCCACGGGCCGACGTCCAGGGCGCCTTCCCATGTCCCGGTGCGGATTCCCCCCACGGGATCCGGCCGGGCGTCTGTGAGGACAGCGCCTGAATCGCTGTTGAGCACAATGAGCAGAACTCGACGTACTCATGTATGCGGTTGTTCTGTGCGGTCTGCCGGGACAGCGCACGCTCGGGAGGGCCGCTCAAAGCTTCCCGAGATGCGTGCCCCGGCAACGCAACTCTGAGGAAGTCCCCCAAGACATCCTCAGATGCCAGTGGGCGCCCCCCAAGACGCCGCCTGACATCGTCAACTTAGACCTTCGAACCCCTTCGATGGTTACGTTCACATCACTGTGATCTGCGTCTCTTGCATATGTCCGTTAGGTACGCAAGAGAGCCGATACGGCGACTGGGGCTCCAGCGTAAGGATGATGCGTGAGCCTTGTGAAGAGCTTATGTGAGCCTGGCGCCGGACTCCAGGGGGGTCCGGGGTGGTTCTTCCTACGAATTCACCGGAACGTCCGCAGACGCAGGCTGTTGGTCACCACGAACACGGACGAGAAGGCCATCGCCGCCCCCGCGATCATCGGGTTCAGCAGCCCCGCCGCGGCCAGCGGCAGCGCGGCGACGTTGTAGCCGAAGGCCCACACCAGATTGCCCTTGATGACGGCCAGGGTCCGCCGGGACAGCCGGATCGCGTCCGCGGCCACCCGCAGGTCACCACGGACCAGGGTCAGATCGCTCGCCTCGATCGCCGCGTCCGTGCCCGTGCCCATGGCCAGGCCCAGATCGGCGGTGGCGAGCGCCGCCGCGTCGTTGACGCCGTCGCCGACCACGGCCACCGAACGCCCCTCGCGCCGCAGCCGCCGTACCGCCTCGACCTTGTCCTCGGGCAGGACCTCCGCGATCACCTGATCGATACCGACCGTGTGCGCCACCGACTCGGCCACCCGCCGGTTGTCCCCGGTCAGCAGCACCGGGGTGAGCCCCAGCGCGCGCAGCGCCCGTACGGCCTCGGCGCTGCTCTCCTTCACAGTGTCCGCGACCGCGAGGACACCCCGTGCCACCCCGTCCCAGCCGACCACGACGGCCGTACGGCCCTCCCGCTCGGCCTCCTCGGCGGCGCGGGCCAGCTCGCGGGGCAGAGCCGCCGTGTTCTCGGCGAGGCGGCCCACCGCCACCTCATGGCCTTCCACGCGCCCCCGGACGCCCTTCCCCGGCACGTTCGTGAAGTCCTCGACCGCGGGCAGCCGTCCGGCCCGCTCCTCGGCGCCCGCGGCGACCGCCCGGGCCACCGGGTGCTCCGAGGCGTGCTCCACGGCGCCCGCGAGCCGCAGCAGCGTCTCCTCGTCCGTCCCCTGGGCGGCGTACACGCCCTGGAGCGTCATACGGCCCGTGGTGACCGTGCCCGTCTTGTCCAGCAGGACGGTGTCGACCCGGCGCGTGGACTCCAGCACCTCGGGCCCCTTGATGAGGATGCCGAGCTGGGCGCCGCGTCCCGTGCCGACCATCAGGGCCGTAGGCGTGGCCAGGCCCAGTGCGCACGGGCAGGCGATGATCAGCACCGCGACGGCGGCGGTGAACGCGGCCGCCGTGTCGCCTGTGGCGCCGAGCCAGACGCCGAAGGTGGCGACCGCGAGGGCGATGACCACGGGCACGAAGACCGCGGAGATCCGGTCGGCGAGTCGCTGCGCCTCGGCCTTGCCGCTCTGCGCCTCCTCCACCAGCCGCGCCATCCGCGCCAGCCGGGTGTCCGAACCGACCCGGGTCGCCTCCACGACGAGCCGGCCGCCCGCGTTGACCGTCGCCCCGGTG
Organism: Streptomyces sp. NPDC059852; assembly: GCF_042731455.1. Lineage (NCBI taxonomy): Bacteria > Bacillati > Actinomycetota > Actinomycetes > Kitasatosporales > Streptomycetaceae > Streptomyces > Streptomyces sp. NPDC059852. The sequence continues at coordinate 107,540 of NZ_JBHWJK010000001.1, forward strand.
ACGGCGTCGCCGACGCCCACGTCCACCGGCGCCGACTCCCCGGTCAGCAGGGCGGCGTCCACGGCGGAGGCGCCCTCCACGACGGTGCCGTCGGTGGCGATCTTCTCGCCGGGCCGGACGACGAACCGGTCCCCGACGGCCAGGTGCGCCACCGGCACGCGCACCTCGCGTCCGTCCCGCAGGACCCCGACGTCCTTCGCGCCCAGCTCCATCAGGGCGCGCAGGGCGTCTCCCGCGCGGCGCTTGGCCCGTGCCTCCAGATGACGGCCGAGGAGGATGAAGGTGATCACCCCGGAGGCGACCTCCAGGTAGATCTGGGAGGCGCCGTCCCCGCGGGACACCGTGAACGTGAAGCCGTCGCGCATCCCGCTCATGCCGGCGTCGCCGAGGAACAGGGCCCACAGCGACCAGCCGTACGCCGCCAGCGTGCCTACCGAGACCAGCGTGTCCATGGTGGCCGCGCCGTGCCGGGCGTTGGTGAACGCGGCCCGGTGGAAGGGCAGCCCGCCCCACACCACGACCGGGGAGGCGAGGGTCAGCGCCAGCCACTGCCAGTCGTCGAACTGCAGGGCCGGGACCATCGACAGCAGGACGACCGGCAGCGACAGCAGCGCGGAGACGGTCAGGCGCTGCCGGTAGGAGTGCGGCCCGGAGTCCTCCGTGCCCTCGGGTCCCGAGGTGGGCTCCTCGGGGGCGGGCAGAGGCGGCTCCGGCTCGCGCGCGGTGTACCCCGTCCGCTCCACGACGGCGATCAGGTCGGCGACGGAGACGCCTACGGGGTGGCTGACCCTCGCCTTCTCGGTCGCGTAGTTCACCGAGGCGGTCACGCCGTCCACGCGGTTGAGCTTCTTCTCGACGCGGGCCGCGCAGGACGCGCAGGTCATCCCGCCGATGAGCAGCTCGACCTCCGAGACGGCGGCCGCCTCGGGGGCGGTCGGGGCCGTGGGGGCGGCCGGGGCCTCGGCTATGGCCGGTTCGCCGGTGGTGGTGCGGGGCATGGCGGGATCAGATCCGGCCGACCAGTTCGAAGCCGGCCTCGTCGACGGCCTCGCGCACGGCGGCGTCGTCCAGCGGGGCGGCCGAGACCACGGTGACCTCGCCGGTCGCGGCGACGGCCGTCACGGAGCTGACGCCGGCCAGCTCGGAGATCTCGCCGGAGACGGCCCCTTCGCAGTGCCCGCAGCTCATGCCGCTCACCTTGTAGACGGCGGTGACGGAACCGGTGGTGTCGGTCTGGGCGGTCATGTCGTTCTCCTCGTCGAGGCGTGTGGGGCCGAGGGGGCTCACGAGGTCCCCTTCCGCAATCAACCGTATACCCCTATGGGGTACTGCTCAAAGAGGGGTCGGCCCTGTCGGCACAGCACGCGTGTTCGGCGGGTACCGCGCCGAGGCGCCGGGATGCGGGGCACGTCACGAGCGGGCGCGTGTCACGCCGTGGGTGCCGGTCCGGGGGTGCCGGCGTGGCCCATCCGGTCGCCCACCAGCGGCCCGAGGTAACGGATCAGGACGTGCTTCAGCTCCCGCACGTACGCCTCGCGCTCGGCGCCCTCGTGGGCGAGCACCAGCTCCAGGCCCGTCTTGTACAGGCCCAGGCACATCTGGGCGGTGCGGTTGAGCTCGGCCGGGTCCGCGCCGGGCAGCAGCGACGAGAGCAGGGTCTCGATCCGGCTCAGCAGGGTCGCGTGCAGGGCGTCGTGCTCCTCGGCCATCCGGCCGGGGACGTCCGGGCCGTGCATCAGGGTGAAGAACACCGGGTGCTCGCAGTTGAACGCGATGAACCGGTCCACGGCCGCGGTGACCGCATCCTCCAGGGAGGTCGTCGGATCGACCGGCGCGAGCGCCTCGCCGTACGTCTCGCGCATCTGCCGCATGAGGCGCCCGCCCAGCTCGATGGCGATCGCCTCCTTGTTCGGGAAGAACTGGTAGAGCGTCCCCGGTGAGACGCCGGCCTCGCGGGCGATGGCGTTGGTGCTGGCCGCCGAGTAGCCGGTGGTGGTGAAGACGGCGGCCGCGGCCTCCAGCAGCTGGGCGATACGGCGCTCACCGCGGGCCTGGCGGCGGCGCGGCTGCTCCTTCTCCTGACTGTCCCGGCTGTCCTGGCCGTCCCGGCTGTCCTGGCCGTCCTGGTTGGCGGACACGCGTCATCCCCAGCTTTCCGAACGCGATTGACAAACGCGAGTCGCCGCTCGCATTCTAGAAACGCGAGCGATCGCTCGTGTTTGCCAGTCTATGGCAGTGACGCTTCCATGCTGCCCTCCTTGCGCACAGCCGGATCAGGGTGAAGGGGACACCGCACCATGAAAGACGCCGACAGCTCACCCCGGGTCGGAGGCTGGACCCGCTTCGTGACCGCACGGCCCCGGCTGTCCCTGCTGGTGGCCCTGGTGGTGACCGCGCTCGCCGTGCTGGCGGGCAGCGGGGTCGCCGACCGCCTGGGCAGCGGCGGCTGGGAGGACCCGGACGCCGAGTCCACCTACGCCACCCGGGCCCTGGAGCGCGCGTTCCCCGCCTCCCAGCCGAACCTGCTGCTCCTGGTGGACGCGGGCGAAGCCTCCGTCGACGACCCGGGAGTCGCCGCCGAGGCCGAGAAGCTCGCCGGGCGCCTGACCCGTGAGAAGGGCGTCGTCGGAGTCGGCTCCTACTGGCGGGCCGACCGCGCCTCGGCCCCCGCCCTGCGCGCTGAGGACGGGCACGAGGCGCTGATCGCCGCCCGCATCACCGGCGACGAGAAGCAGATGGGCGAGACCCTGGACCGCATCGCGCCCGAGCTGCGCGGCGCGCACGGCCCGGTGCAGGTGTCCGTCGGCGGTCCCGTCGCCGTGCGGCACGAGATGCAGACGACCATCCAGGAGGATCTGATCCGGGCCGAGGTGATCGCCCTGCCGATCACCCTCGCCCTGCTCGTGATGGTCTTCGGCAGCGCGGTGGCGGCCCTGCTGCCCCTCGGCATCGGCATCGTCGCGATCCTCGGCACCAACGCGGTGCTGCGCGGGCTCACGGAACTCACCGACGTGTCGGTCTTCGCCATGAACCTCACCACGGCCCTCGGCCTCGGACTCGCCGTGGACTACGCCCTGTTCATCGTCCGCCGCTTCCGCGAGGAGCTGGCCGCCGGGGCGGAACCGCTGACGGCGGTCGGCACCACCCTGCGCACCGCCGGGCGCACCGTGCTGTTCTCGGCGCTCACGGTCGCCGTCTCCCTCGCCGCGATGCTGCTCTTCCCGCAGTACTTCCTGCGGTCCTTCGCCTACGCCGGTATCGCGGTGGTCCTGCTGGCCGCGGCAGCCGCGCTGATCCTGCTCCCGGCGGCCCTGATCCTGCTCGGGCACCGCGTCAACGCGCTCGACCTGCGCCGGCTCTTCCGGCGCGGACGCCGACCGGAGACCACCGAGGACGCCGCGCGCCCCCGGGGCGGGGCGTGGGCCCTCACCGCGCGGCTCGTCATGCGCCGCGCCCCCTTCTTCGCCCTCGGCACCACCGCCGTGCTGGTCCTGCTCGGGCTGCCCTTCCTGGGTGTGAAGTTCGGCACCGCGGACGACCGGCAGCTGCCGTCCGGTGCCGAGTCCCATGTCGTCCAGCAGCACATCCGCGACGGCTTCCCGGGCAGCCCCGGCGGCGGTCTGGAGGTACTTGCCGAGGGGCGGGCCACCCCGGCCGAGTACGCGGCGTACAAGGAGCGGATCTCCGCGCTGCCGCAGGTGCTCCGGGTCGACGGGCCGCTGGTCCGGGGCGAGACGGCGTACTTCACCGTCCTGCCCGAGGGCGAGGCGGTGGACGGCCCGGCCCAGGCCCTCGTGGACGACCTGCGCGCCGCACCGGCACCGTTCGACACCAAGGTGACCGGGGCGGCGGCGGTCCTGGTCGACTCCAAGGACGCCATAGCCGGGCGTCTGCCGGCGGCGGCCGCCTTCATCGCCGTCGTCACGCTGCTGCTGGTGTTCCTGCTGACCGGCAGCGTGCTGATCCCGCTCCAGGCCGTGGTGCTCAACGCGCTCAGTCTGACGGCGATGTTCGGCGCGGTGGTCTGGGTCTTCCAGGACGGGCATCTGTCCGGCCTGCTGGGCTTCACCAGCCCCGGATCGATCGAGACGACCCTGCCGGTGCTGATGTTCTGCGTCGCCTTCGGACTCTCCATGGACTACGGCGTGTTCCTGCTGTCCCGCATCAAGGAGGAGTACGACACGACCGGCGACCACGAGCAGGCCGTCCGGCACGGGCTGCAACGCACCGGCGGCCTGATCACCGCCGCCGCCGTGATCCTCGCGGTGGTGATGGTCGCCATCGGCACCTCCCGGGTGACCAACACCAAGATGCTGGGGCTCGGCATCGCGCTGGCGGTGCTGATGGACGCGATGATCGTCCGCAGCCTCCTGGTCCCGGCGGTCATGCGGCTCACGGGCCGGGCGACCTGGTGGGCCCCGGGACCGTTGCGACGGTTCCACGAGCGCTTCGGCGTGAGCGAGTCCGACGGCACCCCGGCGGCCGGGCCGGCCGTCGAGAAGCCGGACCCGGCCCGGGAGAGGGTGACGGCACGCGGATAGCGTGACGCGGACCCGCCGGGCAGCGGGAGTGACGAGGGCCGAAGGAGTCGGGGATGCGCGCTGTGGTGTTCGAGCGGTTCGGGGAGCCGGCCCAGGTGCGGGACGTGCCCGACCCCGCTCCCGCGCCGCACGGCGTGACCGTGCGGGTCGAGGCGACCGGCCTGTGCCGCAGCGACTGGCACGGCTGGCAGGGGCACGACCCGGACATCACGCTGCCGCACGTCCCCGGCCATGAACTGGCCGGAGTGGTCGAGGCCGTCGGCGACCGGGTGACCGGCTGGCGGCCCGGCGACCGGGTCACCGTGCCGTTCGTCTGCGCCTGCGGATCGTGCGGGGCCTGTGCGGCGGGCGACCAGCAGGTGTGCGAGCGGCAGACCCAGCCCGGCTTCACCCACTGGGGCTCCTTCGCCGAGTACGTGGCCCTGGACCACGCCGACGTCAACCTCGTCGCCGTGCCCGAGGAGATGTCCTTCGCGACGGCGGCCTCTCTGGGCTGCCGGTTCGCCACCGCGTTCCGGGCGGTCGTGCGGCAGGGCCGGGTCGCGGCGGGGGAGTGGGTCGCCGTGCACGGCTGCGGCGGGGTCGGCCTGTCCGCGGTGATGATCGCGGCGGCCTCCGGCGCCCGGGTCGTCGCGGTCGACGTGTCACCGCGCGCCCTGGACCTGGCGCGGAAGTTCGGCGCGGCCGAGTGCCTGGACGCGTCCGGCACGCCCGACACCGCGGCGGCCGTCCGCGACCTCACCGGCGGCGGCGCGCACCTCTCCCTGGACGCGCTGGGCTCCCCGGTCACCTGCGCCGCCTCCGTCGGCTCGCTGCGCCGCCGCGGCCGGCATGTCCAGGTCGGCCTGCTGCCCTCGGGTTCCGGCACGACCCCCGTCCCCATGGCCCGCGCGATCGCCCTGGAGCTGGAGATCCTCGGCAGCCACGGCATGGCGGCCCACGGCTACCCGCCGATGCTGGAGCTGGTGCGGGCCGGTGTGCTGCGACCCGATCTGCTGGTGACGTCGACGATCCCGCTGGACGGCGTGCCGGACGCACTGGAGGCCATGGGGGCGGCGCCGGGCGCCGGGGTGACGGTCATCGACCCGTGGAGCCGGACCCGCTGAGCGACGGCAGGTCGGGCAGATCCGGGTGGCCGCGATGGGCCGCCCACTCCTGCTCGAGCACCGCCATCAGCACCCAGTCCCGCCATCGGCCGTCCCGGAAGTCGGCCTCCCGCCGCACGCCCTCCCGTACGAAGCCGACCTTCTCGTAGACCCGCAGGGCACGGGTGTTGTGGCCGTACGCCTCCAGCTCGATCCGGTGCAGCCCGAGCCGCTCGAAGCCATGGCCGACGATCAGCCGGGTGGCCTCGGTGCCGAGGCCCCGCCCGCGCCCCCGCGGCCCGATGAGCGTGCGGAACGTACAGCCGCGGGCCCGCGCGTCCCACTCGAACAGCACGACCTCGCCGACGAGTTCTCCGGTGGCCCGGTCGGTGACGGCGAGATCGAGCCGGTCGGTCTGCGCGGACCGCGAGCCGTACCAGTCGCGCAGCCGCTCCTCCGTCAGGTCGGCGGCCGGCTCGCCGGTGAAGCGGACGACGTCGGGATCCCCGATGATCTCCGCCATGACGGCGGCGTCGGCCTCGGTGAACGGCCGCAGCACGGTCCGTTCGCCGGTCAGTACGGGTTTGACGGAGAAATCGCTCATGGGCACGACTGTGCCCCACGGGCCAGGTGGGGCACAGGTGGTTTTCCCGGGTCAGTCCGGCCTCAGGCCCCGGTTGCGGGGCCGTGCGGCCACCCAGGCGCGGACGGTGTCGGCGTACCAGAAGGGCTTGCCGCCCTCGACGTGGTCGGGCGGCGGCAGCAGTCCGTGTTTGCGGTAGGAGCGCACGGTGTCCGGCTGCACCTTGATGTGCGCCGCGATCTCCTTGTAGGACCAGAGCCTTCGGTCGGTCATCGGTGGCACCTCCTCGCGCGCGCCGCGGTGGCGGCCGGGGGACGGCCGTCGGGGGGACCGGGCGCTGCGCCTGGCGTTCACAAGCCTGTGTCCGGTCAACGACGCTGCGTGACGACGGGCAGGGTCTGTGCGCCGGGTGTGACGCAGGCCCCGCGTACACGCGACATGCGTGACACGGGGGTGGTCTTTGTGACAGGCGTGCAGCAAAGGCGCACGCGGGCGCGTCGGCGCGGCGCGTTGACAACCCCGCCCCTTCGCGGACGCCCCTCAACCACGCCCGGCGGCACCCTCGTTCGAATGTCTGGACAAAACATTGACATGCTCCCCCGGGAGGGCTAGAAAGCCGTGGAGGGCCGCCTCGCCGGTGACCCGCGACCCACGACTCGTGACGAGGGAGACCGAGGGCACCGATGGCGTACGACGTGATCACCATGGGCCGGATCGGGGTGGACCTCTACCCGCTGCAGACGGGCGTCCCGCTGTCGCAGGTCACGTCCTTCGGCAAGTTCCTCGGCGGCTCGGCGACCAACGTGGCCGTCGCCGCCGCCCGTCTCGGCCGCCGGACCGCCGTGATCACCCGTACCGGGGACGACCCGTTCGGCACCTACCTCCACGAGGCCCTGCGGGGCTTCGGCGTGGACGACCGCTGGGTCACCGCGGTCCCCGGACTGCCCACCCCCGTCACGTTCTGCGAGGTCTTCCCGCCGGACGACTTCCCGCTGTACTTCTACCGGCGGCCCAAGGCCCCCGATCTGGAGATCGACGCCCACGAGCTCGACCTCGACGCCCTGCGCGACGCCCGCGTCTTCTGGGTCACCGGCACCGGCCTGAGCGAGGAGCCCAGCCGGACGGCGACGCTCGCGGCCCTCGCCCACCGCGCCAAGTCCGGTGTCACGGTCTTCGACCTCGACTGGCGCCCCATGTTCTGGAAGGACCCGGAGGCGGCCCGCCCGTTCTACGCCGAGGCGCTGAAGCACGCCACCGTCGCCGTCGGCAACCTCGACGAGGTGGAGGTGGCGACCGGCGTCCGCGAACCCGACGCGGCCGCGCGGGCGTTGCTGGACGCCGGGGTCGAGGTCGCCGTCGTCAAGCAGGGCCCGAAGGGTGTCCTCGCCGTCGACCGGGACGGCGGCCGGGCCGAGGTGCCGCCGCTGCCCGTGACGGTCCTCAACGGGCTCGGCGCCGGTGACGCGTTCGGCGGCTCCCTCTGTCACGGCCTGCTGGAGGGCTGGGACCTGGAGACGGTGATGCGGCACGCCAACGCGGCCGGCGCCATCGTCGCCTCCCGCCTGGAGTGCTCCTCCGCCATGCCGACGACCGGCGAGATCGAGGCCGCGCTCGCCGCGGGGGCCGTCCGATGAGCCTGGACGTCGCCGGACTCGTCCGGACGCGCGCCCGGCACCCGCAGGCCGTCGCCGAGGCGGCGGCCTACCGGATCCGCCGTCCCCTCCTCGGCGGCTCCGGCCGGCTGCCGACGGTGTGCGGCCTGGTGGCCGGGCCGTCGCTGCTCCATCCGTCCGACGGTGACGTCACCGTCGCCGTGGACATCGCCGTGGGGCTGCTGTGAGCCCGCCCTGACGACGGGCCGGACCCCGTGCGCTCGGGCGCGCGGACCGTCCGGCCCCGCACGACCCGCCGGCCCGCCCCTCGCGGCGCCGGCGCACCGAACGCCTCCGGCGCGGGAGGCCGCTTTGCTTTGGCAGGAGCGAAGAGCGAGCGATGACTCCCCGCCCGCTACGGCCCCGCGCCGGAGGTCCCCGACCCGCATCATCGAATCGTGGGGAGGAGGCAGCCGTACGCGACCCGCGTGGCGCTCGCCGACGCGCGCGCCGCCGACACTCCCACATGTGTCTACGCCGGGACCGAAACGGCCGACACTGTGTCGGGCCCGCCGTCGGCGCGGGCCTGGTGGGATGTACCTGGGGCCGAGACCGCGACCGCAGCGTCGGCGGTGAGGGCCCGAGAGCTGTACGAACGGCACGTGTCCTCCCGACGCCGCCATCTGTGAAGGAGTAACCGGGCATGACGAAGATCGTCAACCACTGGATCGGCGGGAAGACCGCCGAAGGCGCGTCGGGCACGTTCGGGCCGGTCACCGACCCGGCGACCGGCGCGGTCACCACGAAGGTCGCCTTCGCCTCGGTCGAGGAGGTGGACGCGGCGGTCGCCGCCGCCAAGGAGGCGTATCTGACCTGGGGCCAGTCCTCGCTGGCACAGCGCACCTCGATCCTGTTCAAGTTCCGCGCGCTGCTGGACGCCAACCGCGACGCGATCGCCGAGCTGATCACCGCCGAGCACGGCAAGGTGCACTCCGACGCCCTCGGCGAGGTGGCGCGCGGCCTGGAGATCGTGGACCTCGCGTGCGGCATCACCGTGCAGCTCAAGGGCGAGCTGTCCACGCAGGTCGCCAGCCGCGTCGACGTGTCGTCGATCCGGCAGCCGCTCGGTGTCGTCGCCGGCATCACGCCGTTCAACTTCCCGGCGATGGTCCCGATGTGGATGTTCCCCATCGCCATCGCGTGCGGCAACACCTTCGTGCTCAAGCCGTCCGAGAAGGACCCCTCGGCGTCCATCAAGATCGCCGAGCTGCTCGCCGAGGCGGGCCTGCCCGACGGCGTCTTCAACGTCGTGCACGGCGACAAGGTGGCCGTCGACCGGCTGCTGGAGCACCCGGACGTCAAGGCCGTCTCCTTCGTCGGCTCGACCCCGATCGCCCGGTACATCCACACCACCGCCTCCGCCAACGGCAAGCGCGTCCAGGCGCTCGGCGGCGCCAAGAACCACATGCTGGTCCTGCCGGACGCCGACCTGGACGCGGCCGCCGACGCCGCCGTGTCGGCCGCCTACGGCTCCGCCGGTGAGCGCTGCATGGCCATCTCCGCGGTCGTGGCGGTCGGCGCGATCGGTGACGAGCTGGTGGAGAAGATCCGTGAACGCGCCGAGAAGATCAAGATCGGTCCCGGCGACGACCCCACCTCCGAGATGGGCCCGCTGATCACGGCCGTGCACCGCGACAAGGTGGCGTCCTACGTGAAGGGCGCGGCCGACGAGGGCTGCGAGGTCGTGCTGGACGGCACCGGCTACACCGTCGACGGCCACGAGGACGGGCACTGGATCGGCATCTCGCTGCTCGACAAGGTGCCCACGTCCGCGAAGGCGTACCAGGACGAGATCTTCGGCCCCGTCCTGTGTGTGCTGCGCGCCGAGACGTACGAGGAGGGCCTCGCCCTCATCAACGCCTCGCCGTTCGGCAACGGCACCGCGATCTTCACCCGGGACGGCGGTGCCGCCCGCCGCTTCCAGCTGGAGGTCGAGGCCGGCATGGTCGGCGTCAACGTGCCGATCCCGGTGCCGGTCGGCTACCACTCCTTCGGCGGCTGGAAGGACAGCCTCTTCGGCGACCACCACATCTACGGCAACGACGGCACGCACTTCTACACCCGCGGCAAGGTCGTCACCACCCGCTGGCCCGACCCGGCCGACGCCCCCACCGGCGTCGACCTGGGCTTCCCGCGCAACCACTGACGCCGGCTCCGGGGCCGTCCGCATCGCGGACGGCCCTGTTTTTTTGTCCCACTCCGCTGCGGTTCCCGCACCCGCGAAACCCGTACGGGCGCGGGCCTTGATGCGACGTTAACGCGCGAAATCATGATCGTGGACAACTGATTCCGTAGCAGGACGCCCATTGACGTGACGGTTTCCGTCGATGTTGCATCCCCCTCGTGACCGACACCCTCACCCCCGCCGAGGCCCCCGCCGTCGAGGCGTCGGACAGTCCCCGGCAGCTCAAGCGCTCCATCGGCGTGGTCGGCGGCACGCTGCTCACGCTCTCCTGCGTGACCCCCGCGTCCACGCTCTTCGTGGTCGTCCCCGACCTGTTCGGCTCGCTCGGCACCGCCACGGCCCTCACGATCGCCGTCGGCTCCCTGCTGTGCGTCGCCGTCGCCTTCTGCTACTCGGAGCTCGGCACCCTCATCCCGAGCGCCGGCGGCGAGTACGCGATGGTGTCCACGCTCGCCGGACGCCTCGCGGGCTGGCTGGTGTTCGTGCTGTCCCTGCTCGTCGTCATGGTCGTACCGCCCGTGATCGCGATGGGCACCGCCGACTACCTCGCCCCGATCGCCCACCTCGACCCCGCCCTCACCGGCGCCGGCGTCATGCTGCTCGCCACCCTGGCCGGCCTGCTCGACCTGCGCGCCAACGCCTGGATCACCGGCGTCTTCCTGGTCCTGGAGGTCATCGCGGCCGCCGTCGTGGCCGTCCTGGGGTTCGCCCACGCCGAGCGCGGCCCCGCGAGCCTCGCCTCCCTGGAGGTGGCCGGCGCGGACGGCCGCACCGACACGGTGACGGCGCTGCTGGTCGTCTCCGGGCTCGCCATCGCCCTGTTCATCACCCAGGGCTTCTCGACCGCCGTCTACCTCTCCGAGGAGCTGGAGAACCCGCGCCGCAACGTTGCCCGCACGGTCCTGGCCACCCTCGCCATCTCCACGGTCATCATCCTGGTGCCGGTCGTCGCCATCACCCTGGGCGCCTCGGACGTCGCCGAACTGACCGGCGGCGACCTCTCCGCCATGGTCACCGCCTGGTCGAACTCCGCCGTCGGCACCTTCGTCAGCCTCTGCGTGGCGCTGGCCATCATCAACGCGGGCATCGTCATGGTCATCCAGAACTCCCGCGTGCTGTTCGCCTCGGCCCGCGACAAGGCGTGGCCCCGGCCCGTCAACGACGGCCTCGCCCGCCTCGGCCGGTTCGGCTCCCCGTGGGTCGCCACCCTCGCCGTCGGCGTACCCGGCGCCGCCCTGTGCTTCGTCAACCTGGACACGCTCTACGGCGTCACGGGCGTCTCGGTCACCGGCATGTACCTGCTCGTGGCCGTCGCCGCCCTGCTCGCCCGGCGCGGACAGCACCGCCACACCTCGGCCTGGCGGATGCCGCTGTGGCCCGCGGTGCCGGTCGTGCTGATCGTGGTCCTCGGCTACATCCTCACCCAGCAGGAACCCGTCCATCTGGCGTGGACCGGCGGCATCACCGCCGTCGCCACCCTCTACTGGGCCCTGTACCTGCGCCCGCGCCGCACCACCCGCTGGCTGGTGACCCTGCCGGACGACGCACGGGACTGACCGGCGTACCGCGCCTGGTGTACGCCGACGGCGCCGCGTACCTCCACAGGAGGTGGTGCGGTTCGGTCCCCGGTCGACAACAGACCGACAGGTTCCACCCGTACCGTTGACGCATGGATCTTCGACTGCCCGGACGGGGCGCACCGCGCGGGCCGCGGCGGCTGCTGGCCGCCGCGGCCGCCGCCGTGGTGCTGGCCGGCGCCGGGACCTGGACCGCGGTCGCCTCCGGCGGCGACACCCCCGAGGTGCGGCGCGCCGACCGGGTCATGGCCATGGACGGCGGAGTGCGCCTCGACACCTCGTACTTCACCGCGCCGGGCGGCGGTCGGCGCCCCGCGGTCCTCCTCGGGCACGGCTTCGGCGGCAGCAAGGACGACGTACGCCGGCAGGCCGAGGACCTGGCGCGGGACGGGTACGCCGTCCTCACCTGGTCCGCGCGCGGCTTCGGCAGGTCGACCGGCGCGATCGGCCTGAACGACCCGAAGGGCGAGGTCGCCGACGTCTCCCGGCTGCTGGACTGGCTCGCCCGGCAGCCCGAGGTCCGCCTCGACAAGCCCGGCGACCCGCGCGTCGGCCTGGCGGGCGGCTCCTACGGCGGCGCGATCGCGCTGCTGGCCGCCGGACACGACGACCGCGTCGACGCCATCGCCCCGGCCATCACCTACTGGAACCTCGCCGACGCCCTCTTCCCGAACGGCGTCTTCAAGAAGCTGTGGGCCGGCATCTTCGTCAACTCCGGCGGCGGCTGCGCCGAGTTCGAGCCCACGCTCTGCGCGATGTACGAGCGGGTCGCCGAGTCCGGCGTTCCCGACGCCAAGGCCCGCGCCCTGCTGGAGGAGCGCTCCCCGTCCGCCGTCGGCGACCGCATCGACGTGCCCACCCTTCTCTTCCAGGGCCAGTCCGACTCCCTCTTCCCGCTCGGCCAGGCCGACCAAGCGGCCCGCGCCATCCGGGCCAACGGCGCCCCCGTGGACGTCGACTGGATCGCCGGCGGGCACGACGGCGGCGACATGGAGGCGTCCCGCGTCCAGGCCCGCACCACCGCCTGGTTCGACCGGTACCTCAAGGGCGACAAGGGCGCCGACACCGGCCCCGCCTTCCGGGTCACCCGCACCGGGGGCATCGACTCCACCGACGGCGAGGCCCAGCTGCGGGGCGCGAGCGCCGACGCGTACCCCGGACTGGCCGACGGCGTACGGCGGGTGCCGCTCACCGGCGGCGAGCAGTCCGTCGCCAACCCGGCCGGCGCCAGCCCGCCCGCCGTCTCCGCCCTGCCCGGCCTCGGCGGCTCCGGCGGCCTCACCCAGCTGTCGTCGCTCGGCGTCGGCGTCTCGCTGGACTTCCCCGGGCAGTTCGCCCGCTTCGAGTCCGCGCCCGTCGCCGACAACCTGCACATCACCGGCTCCCCGACGGCCACCGTGCACGTGCGCTCCAGCGGCGACGACGCCGTCCTGTTCGCGAAGGTCTACGACGTCGGCCCCGACGGCCGGCAGCAGGTCCTGCCTTCGCAGTTGGTCACCCCACTGCGGATCACGGGCGCCAAGTCCGGCAAGGACGTGCGGATCACCCTCCCGGCCATCGACCACGACGTCGAGAAGGGCCACCGGCTGCGCCTGGTGCTGTCCTCCACGGACCTCGGCTACGCCTCCCCGGCCGCCCCGGCCACGTACACGGTCGCCCTGAGGAGCGAGCTGTCCGTCCCGACCGCACCGGGCGTCACCAGCGCCGCCGCGCCCCTGCCGTCCTGGGTGTGGTGGCTGCCCGCCGCCGGCGCCGTGCTCGCCCTGGTCCTGCTGCTCACCGCCCGCCGCCGCACCGCGGCCCCCGCGCCCGACCCGGAGCTGGCCGAGGTCCCGCTGCGCATCACCGGCCTGAGCAAGCGGTACGCCCGCGCGCAGGACCGGTACGCCGTGCGGGAGCTGTCCTTCCAGGTGGAGAAGGGCCAGGTGCTCGGCCTCCTCGGCCCGAACGGGGCGGGCAAGACGACGACCCTGCGCATGCTGATGGGCCTGATCCGGCCCGACGCCGGGGAGATCCGGGTCTTCGGGCACGCCATCCGCCCCGGCGCCCCGGTCCTGTCCCGGGTCGGCGCCTTCGTGGAGGGCGCCGGCTTCCTGCCGCACCTGTCGGGCCGGGAGAACCTGGAGCTGTACTGGAAGGCCACCGGCCGCCCGCCGCAGGACGCGCACCTGGACGAGGCCCTGGAGATCGCCGGTCTCGGTGACGCCCTCGCCCGCGCGGTGCGCACCTACTCCCAGGGCATGCGCCAGCGCCTCGCCATCGCCCAGGCCATGCTCGGCCTGCCGGACCTGCTCATCCTCGACGAGCCGACCAACGGCCTCGACCCGCCGCAGATCCGTGAGATGCGCGAGGTGATGATCCGGTACGCGGCCGCGGGCCGTACGGTGATCGTCTCCAGCCATCTCCTCTCGGAGGTGGAGCAGTCCTGCACCCATCTCGTGGTGATGGACCGCGGCCGGCTCGTGCAGGCGGGGCCGGTCGCCGAGATCGTCGGCTCCGGCGACACCCTCCTCGTCGGCACGGCCACGGCCGTCGACGGACCCGTCGTCGAGAAGGTCGCCGCCCTGCCCGGGGTGGTCTCGGCCGTCCCCACCGACGACGGGCTCCTGGTGCGGCTCGACGCCGAGGGCAGTGCCGAGCACCTGGTCGCCGAACTCGTCCGGCTGGAGGTGCCCGTCCGGTCGGTCGGCCCGCACCGCCGTCTGGAGGACGCCTTCCTCACCCTGATCGGAGGTTCCGCATGAGCACGCTCACCGAGCGCACCGAGGTCGCCTCCGGCTACCGGGCGGGCCGCACCCTGCCCGTGCGGGTCGAACTGCTCCGCCAGCTCAAGCGGCGCCGGACGATGGTCATGTTCGGCATCCTCGCCGTGCTGCCGTTCGTGCTGGTGGCCGCCTTCGCGATCGGCGGCGAGCCGGACGGGCGCGGCAACCGCATCACCCTGATGGACACGGCCACGGCCTCCGGCGCCAACTTCGCCGCGGTCAACCTCTTCGTCTCCGCGGGCTTCCTGCTCGTCATCCCGGTCGCGCTGTTCTGCGGGGACACCGTCGCCTCGGAGGCCGGCTGGTCGTCCCTGCGCTATCTCCTCGCCGCGCCCGTGCCGAGGGCCCGGCTGCTGTGGTCGAAGCTGGTGGTCGGGCTCGGTCTGAGCCTGGCCGCGATGGTGCTGCTGCCGGTGGTCGCGCTGGCCGTGGGCTCGGCCGCGTACGGCTGGGGCCCGCTGCAGATCCCCACCGGCGGTTCGCTCGCCACGGGCACGGCGGCGCGGCGCCTGCTGGTCGTCGTGGCGTACCTCTTCGTGTCCCAACTGGTCACCGCAGGGCTGGCGTTCTGGCTGTCGACGCGGACGGACGCCCCGCTGGGCGCGGTCGGCGGCGCGGTCGGCCTCACCATCGTCGGCAACGTCCTCGACGCCGTCACCGCCCTCGGCGACTGGCGCCACTTCCTGCCCGCGCACTGGCAGTTCGCCTGGGCGGACGCCGTCCAGCCGCACCCCGAGTGGTCCGGCATGATCCAGGGCACCGCGGTCTCCGTGACGTACGCCCTGATCCTGTTCACGCTGGCCTTCCGGCACTTCACGCGCAAGGACATCGTGTCGTAGGGCTCCTTGGGCCCTTCAGGTCCCCGCCAGGTCAACGGAAGATCACCCACCGGTCTCGACGGGGGGCCGTCGTGCCCTCTTCGAGACCCATCCGCAACGCCCCGTACCGCACGTTCCGGCTCCCCGGCCCGTCACAGTCACAGAAGGCGGCGTCAACGGAACCAGGGGGAACGGACGATGGAGCGGCATCGCGTACGACGGCTGAGGGGGGCGCTGCTCGCGCTCACGGCGGGCGGCCTGCTGCTCACCGGGTGCAGCGGGCAGGACGGCGGTCCCACGACGGCGGACCGCGGCAGCGGGAGGAACGGCTTCCCGGTCGCCCCCGAGAACGACGGCGACGTCCCGGGCGAGCAGAAGAACGGCGAGGACGGCGGCCGCGAGTTCGCGCCCGAACCCGACCTCGTCTCCACCTTCGCCCTGGACGTGGACACGGCCTCCTACGGCTACGCCCGCCGCACGCTCGCCGGGGGGCGGTTGCCCGATCCCACGACGGTCCGCCCCGAGGAGTTCGTCAACAGCTTCCGCCAGGACTACGACCGCCCCGACGGCAACGGGTTCACCGTCACCGTGGACGGCGCCCGCACCGCGCGCGCGGACTGGTCCCTGGTCCGGGTGGGCCTGGCGACCCGGCCCGCCGAGGACGCCTCCCGGCGCCCGCCCGCCGCCCTCACCTTCGTCGTGGACATCTCCGGCTCCATGGCCGAACCGGGCCGTCTGGACCTGGCGAAGGACTCCCTCGGCGTGATGACGGACCGGCTGCGCGACGACGACTCGGTCGCCCTGGTCACCTTCAGCGACGAGGCCGAGCGGGTGCTGCGGCCGACCCGCGTCGGCGGGCACCGGGGCGAGATCCACGACGCCATCGACAGCCTGTCGCCCACCGACTCCACCAACCTCGGCGCCGGCGTGGAGACCGGGTACGAGACGGCCGAGGACGGCCTGCGCAAGGGCGCCACCAACCGGGTCGTGCTGGTCTCCGACGCCCTCGCCAACACCGGTGACACCGACGCGGACACCATCCTGGAACGGGTCTCCTCCGAGCGCCGCGAACACGGCATCACCCTCTTCGGGGTGGGTGTCGGCAGCGACTACGGCGACGCCCTGATGGAACGCCTCGCCGACAAGGGCGACGGCCACACCGTGTACGTCTCCGGGGAGAACGAGGCGCACAAGGTCTTCAGCCAGGACCTGCCCCGCAACGTCGACCTGACCGCCCGCGACGCCAAGGCCCAGGTCGTCTTCGACCCGGAGACGGTGGAGGAGTTCCGGCTGATCGGCTACGACGACCGGCAGGTCGCCGACGAGGACTTCCGCGACGACCGCGTCGACGGCGGCGAGGTCGGCCCCGGCCACACGGTCACCGCCCTGTACGCGGTGCGCACCGCACGGCACGCCGAGGGCCACCTGGCCACGGCGAGCGTGCGCTGGCTCGACCCGCGCACCCGCGCCCCGCACGAGGAGTCCGGCGGCATCGAGACAGACGCCCTGGAGGACTCGGTGTGGAGCGCGAACCCCCGCTTCCAGGTCACCGCCACGGCGGCCTACTTCGCGGACGCCCTGCGCGGCGGCGGCGACGACGGCCGGACGGTACTGCCCGGACGGGAAGGACTGGGCGAACTCGCCGAGCGGGCCGAAGAGTTGAGTGCGGAGACCGAGGACCAGGACGTGGCCCGGCTCGCCGACGCCATCCGGCAGGCGAGCCGTCTCACCGGCCGGGACTGAGCGTGCCGGACCCATTGACCTTTACTTACGCCTGAGTAAGTTTACTCTCCGGTAAGTACGACGGGCACCGGGAGCCGACATGGGCGTACGCAAGGATCTGAAGCGGGCCGCAGGACGCACCGAACTGCTGGAACGCGCCGAGGCCGAGGTCGTCAGGGATGCCGACGGCGTGGTGCGCGAGGCCCGCACCCCGGCCCTCGCGTCCCGCCCCACCACCGGCAGCACCGCCGACCTGCCCTACATAAACGCGGCCGAGGCACCGGACGCCGTGGTCCTGCGCCGCCCCACCGGCGACGGCTGGCGGCCGGTGACCGCGACCGAGTTCGCCCGTGAAGTCACCGCCGTGGCCAAGGGGTTCATCGCGGCCGGCCTGGAACCCGGCGGCCGGGTGGCCGTGATGTCCCGCACCCGTTACGAGTGGACGCTGCTGGACTTCGCGGTCTGGGCGGCCGGCGGGCAGAGCGTCCCCGTCTACGCCACCTCCTCCGCGGACCAGGTCGAGTGGATCGTCCGCGACTCCGGCGCCCGGCACGTCGTGACCGAGACCGCGCGGAACACGGCCACGGTCACGGCGGGCACCGCGGCGCACGAACAGTCGCCGCGCGTCTGGGAGCTGGACGACGACGCCCTCGGCACCCTCATCGCGCTCGGCCGGCACCTGTCCGACGAGGAGGTCGGCAAGCGCCGCGCCGCCCTCACCCCCGACACCGTCGCGACGATCTGCTACACCTCCGGCACCACCGGCCTGCCCAAGGGCTGCGTCCTCACCCACGGCAACCTGCACGCCGAGGCCGCCAACACCGTCGAACTGCTGCACCCCGTCTTCCAGGCCGTCACCGGGCAGACCGCCTCGACCCTGCTCTTCCTCCCGCTCGCCCACATCCTCGGCCGCACCATCCAGATCGCCTGCCTGATGGGCCGTATCGAGATCGGCCACTGGCCCAGCATCAAACCCGAGGAACTGCGGCCCGCACTCCGGGAGTTCCGTCCCACCTTCCTCGTCGGCGTCCCCTACCTCTTCGAGAAGATCCACGACACCGGCCGGGCCACCGCCGAGAAACTGGGCCGCGGCGCCTCCTTCGACCGCGCCCACCGCGTCGCCGTCCGCTTCGCCGAGGCCCACCTCGGCCACTTCCTCGGCACCCGCGAGGGCCCCGGCCCGGGGCTGCGGGCCGCCTGGGCCCTGTACGACCTGCTGGTCTACCGCCGGGTCCGCAAGGAGCTCGGCGGCCGTCTGCGCTACGCCATCAGCGGCGGCTCCCCGCTCGACCGCGACCTGAACCTGTTCTTCTACGCGGCCGGCATCCTCGTCTACGAGGGCTACGGCCTCACCGAGACCACCGCCGCCGCCACCATCGTCCCGCCGCTCAGGCCCCGCCCCGGCACCGTCGGCCGGCCCGTCCCCGGCACGGCCGTCCGGATCGCCGGCGACGGCGAGGTCCTCGTCAAGGGCGGCATCGTCTTCGGCGCCTACCGGGGCGACCCGGCCGCCACCGACGCCGTGCTGCGCGACGGATGGTTCGCCACCGGCGACCTCGGCGCCCTCGACGCGGACGGCTACCTCACCATCACCGGCCGCAAGAAGGACATCCTCATCACCTCCGGCGGCAAGAACGTCTCCCCGGCCGTCCTGGAGGACCGCCTGCGCAGCCGCCCGCCCGTCGGCCAGTGCCTCGTCGTCGGCGACGGCCGCCCCTTCGTCGGCGCCCTGATCACCCTCGAACCGGACGCGGTGGCGCACTGGCTCTCCGTACGCGGGCTGCCCGCGGACACCCCGATGTCCGAGGTCGTCCAGGACCCCCGGATGCGCGCCGACGTCCAGAAGGCCGTCGACCACGCCAACGAGGCCGTCTCCCGCGCCGAGTCGATCCGCGTGTTCCGGCTCGTCGAGGGGGAGTGGACCGAGGAGAACGGCCTGCTCACCCCCTCGCTGAAGGTGAAGCGGCACGCCGTGACCCAGGCGTACGCGGCCGACATCGAGGCGCTGTACGGCAGCTGATGGCCCGTTCGGCGGCGCCCCGATGGTGCCGCCCCGGCGGATATGACTTCCTGTCACTTACAGGGAAGTGCCCGCCGAGGAGGACGCATGGCCCGTGACCGCCGACGGTCCACCCCGAGAGGAACGGCGCTGATCACCGCCGCGGTGATCGCCGCGGCGGCCCTCACCCCGGGCACGGCCCTCGCGGCCGGCTCCGCCTCCCACCCGGACCCGGCCCGCCCGGTCCCCGCGGCCGACCCGGCACCCCCGGCCGCCGCGTCGCCGCAGCCGCCGCAGGGTGCCCACGCCCCGGCCGGGGCACCCGCGCAGGCGCCCGCGTTCGGCGCGTACCTGCACTACGGGCCCGCCGGGGTGCAGCGGATGCAGCAGCTCACCCGCTGGCTCGGCGGGCAGGAACCCCGCGTCGGGCACACCTATCTGCCCGGCGACCTGTGGACCAACATCGAGGGCGGACACGGCTTCCTCGACAGCTGGGCCGCCTGGCGGCGCGCCAAGTCCGACCGGATGCTCGTGCTCAACGTGCCGATGATGGAACGCAACGAGAGCGACCTGCCCGACGCGACCGTCCGGACCCTGCTGCGGCGCGCCGCGTCCGGCGCCTTCGACGCGCACTTCGAAGCCCTCGCCGAACGCCTGGTCGCCCTCGGCATCCCGGACACGGTCATCGTGCTCGGCTGGGAGATGAACGGCATCACCTACACCCACCGCTGCGGCCCGGACCCGGCGAGCTGGAAGCAGTACTGGCGCCGCATCGTCCGCGTCATGCGCGCGGTCGACGGGCAGCGCTTCCGCTTCGACTTCGCCCCCAGCCGGGGCAGGGACGCCATCCCCTGGCCCGCGTGTTACCCCGGCGACGACGTCGTCGACATCATCGGCATGGACGCCTACGACCAGCCGCGCGGCCTCACCTTCGACGAACAGATCACCGAGCCGTACGGGCTGCAGCACCACGTGGACTTCGCCCGCCGCCACGGCAAGCCGATCTCGTACCCGGAGTGGGGCCTGTTCCGCAACGGCGACAACATCACGTACATGCTGCGCATGCTGGCCTGGATGGACCAGCACAAGCCGCTCTACAACACCATCACCGACTACTGCCCGCACGGCGTATGGCTGTGTTCCGACAACCCCCGCGCCTCCGCCCTGTACCGCCTCCTGCTGTCCGCCCCGCTGTACTCCCGCCCCCAGCCGGCCCCCGCCACACCGGACGCCACCCCGTCCCCGGCCACCCTCCCGTCCCCGGCCACCCTCCCGTCCCCGGCCACCCTCCCGGCCCCGGCGACACCACCCGCCGCGCCGGAGCCGGCCACCGCGCCGAGCCCCGCGCCCTCCATCTCGCAGGCCCCGCACTGCACCCTGCTGGACCTGGAGAAGTGGCTGGAGCAGCAGCTCGGCGGCCAGCTCTCCGCGTGCCTCACATGGGCCGAGCGCTACCGCTGAGCCACCGGCTCGGCGTCCTTGCGCAGCACCTCCTTGGCCCGCCGCCGCGCGGCCGCCTCCGCGAGCGCGGCGCCCAGGAGCGGGGCGGTGCGCCGCCGGGCCAGCAGAAACCGCTGGTTGACGACGGTCGTCGGCAGCCAGCGGTACTTGTACGGCTCCGCGCCCCGCAGCAGGCTCAGCGTGCGCAGCCCGTCCGACCCGAGGTGCCCGGTCGCCCCGTGCAGCAGCATCGTCGCCACGTCCACCCGGCGCTGCCGCAGCCCCGGGTCGAAGCCGTACAGGTACATGCCGGCCAGCGCACCCGACAGCAGCGAGATGTTGACCGCCACCACCGAGCCGTCCAGCACGAACTCCGTCGTCGCCGCCTCCCCGGAACGGGCCAGCGGGACCGCCGCGCGGACCAGGTGCTCCATGAACCGCGGCCGCAGATGCTCGGGCGACACCTGCCGGCCCGCCCACTGCAACCGGTGCAGCTCCAGAAGCCGGCGCAGCGCCGCCTCCGTCTCCTCGTGCGGCACGACCCGCCACTGCACCCCGAGCCGGGACAGCTGGTTGACCTTGCTGCGGACCCGCCGGGCCCGGCCCGTCGGCAGCCGCCCCACCAGCTCCTCCATGGGGAGCGCGGGCAGCTCCAGGCAGAGGGAGTCGCGCAGCCGCTGCCGCGGACCGCGCCAGCACAGGAACACCCGCTCCATCGCGCCGCCCGGCCGCACCTCGCGGAAGTCCACCAGCGCGGTACGGGCCAGGTCGGCCAGGGCGTCCGCGAGCGCCGCCGCGGCCGGGGCGCCCGCCGACTCGTCGACCAGCACATCGCAGAAGTCGGTGATGGATCCGCCGAGCGGCACCAGCGCCGGCAGCGGGCTGTGCACCCGCATCAGCGGCGCCGCCGCCACCAGGTCGTCGCCCCGGCGCACCAGGACCAGCCGCAGCCGGCCCGGCCTGCCGTACGACAGCCACCACGAGTGCAGCCAGGCGTGGCTCTGGAACGCCGTCGCCGACGGGCACGCCCGGTGCAGCCGGCCCCACGCCTCGGCGAGGCCGGCGAAGGTGTGCTCGTCGGTGCACACCTCCACCGTCAGCCTCCGTGCGGACGCCGTCATCCGCGCGTCTCCTGGGCGTCGGCGGCCCCGGCCGGACCCGGCACCGAGGCCCGGCCCAGGTCGTCGTCCGCGCCCGGCCCACCGGACCGCCGGCGCGGCCGGGCCAGCATCGCCAGACCGCCGAGCAGCCCACCGGCGCTCGCGCCCACCAGCGCGGTCAGCCCCGGCGACGCCGACGACGGCTCGCCCGGCCGCAGCGCGCGCGACAGGTTCTCCAGCCGGATGCCGGTCCGGTCCTTGGCGTACCCGGCCTCGGTGACCAGCGCGCGGGACACGGCGTTGGCGATGTCGACGGCCTGCCCGGGGCTGGACGAGGTCGCCGAGACCGCGACCATCGGCGCGTCCGGCGACGTCGCCACCTCCACGCTGTCGCGCAGCGTCGACACCGGGACACCCGCCCACATCTGGGCGTCCCCGAGCACCGCGAGCTGGGTGGCGACCCGGCCGTAGGCCTGCGCGAAGCCCAGCGCGTCGGTGCAGTCGGCCTCGGTCGTTCCGTTCGGCACGGCCACCACGGAACTGGTCGCCGTGTACTGCGGGGGCTTCACCAGCCCGTACACGCCACCGGCCAGGGCACCGGTCAGCGCCGTGGCGGGCACCAGCGCCCACACGGGCAGCCGTCCGAGCCGGGCACGGGCCCGGTCCCACAGCGGAGCGCGCTCAGCGGGGTTGTCTGTCATGAGGGACTCACTTCCAGGTTCGAGCCGGCCGAAGCGGCCGTGTACAGATCCATCAGCTGCCGCGCGGTCCGCGCGATGTCGTAGTGCCGCACCACGTCCGGGGCGCACCGCTCACCCGGTCCGGCCGCCCGCAGCCGCAGCAGTTCCCGCGCGTACGCCCCGGCCCCGCCGACGACCCGCCGCGCGCCGGGCACCGCCCGCGCCGGCAGGTCCTCGACGGCCGGGCAGCTCGCGTACCGCACGGGCAGCCCGGCGGCCAGCGCCTCCAGCACCGCCAGCCCGAACGACTCCTCCGGCGACGGCGAGGCGAGCACGTCCATCGCGGACAGCAGGGCGGGCAGGTCGGGCGCGCCGTCGTGCGGGTCGGGCAGGTACGGCCGTTCACCGGTCAGCACCAGCCGCCCGGCGACGCCGAGTTCACGTGCGGCGCGGCGCAGCGCCGCCTCCTCGGGCCCGCCGCCGACCAGCAACAGCCGTACGTCGCCCGGCAGCTGGGCCAGCGCCGTCACCAGCACGTCGAACCGCTTGCCGGGCGCGAGACGCCCCACACCGCCGACGACGTACGCGTCCTCGGGCAGCCCGTAGTACGCCCGCGCCTCCTTGCGGCGCACCTCGTCGTAGGAGAACCGGGGCGCGTCGATGCCGTTCGGGATGACCCGGATGCGCTGCCCCGGCACCCCCCAGCGCCGCAGCCGCTGCGCCACCGTCGGCGACACGGCGACCGTGACCCGGCCGAGGCGCTCGCCCGCCAGGTACAGCGCCCGCACCCCGGGGCTGTGGGGGCGCCCCTCGAGGCGGGTCGCGCCGATCGAGTGCTCGGTGGCCACGACGGCCCGCACCCCGGCGAGCCGCGCGGCGAGCCGCCCGTACAGGCAGGCCCGGTACAGATGCGTGTGCACCAGGTCGTAGCCGCCGCCCCGGATCAGCCGGGTCAGCCGCGGCACGACGTCCAGGTCCCGGTTGCCGGCCATCCCCAGATGGGCGACCCGGACCCCGTCGGCCGCGAGACCCGCGGCGACCGGGCCGGGGTTGGTCAGCGTCACCACGTCGCAGCGCGCCGGGAGGTGCCGCAGCAGCAGCCGCAGCTGCTGTTCCGCGCCGCCGATGCCGAGACCGGTGATGACGTGCAGGACCCTCACGCCGCCTCCAGGGACCGGCCGTAGACGCGGGCCAGCCGCCGCTTCAGCTCCAGGCGCAGCGAGCCGTCCGCCTGCCCCATGTGGATCCGGGGCAGCGCGAAGTCCCCCCGGCCGAGCGGGGAGGGCGCGATCGCGCACGCGTACCGGTAGCCGGCCCGGCGCACGGCGTCGACGGCCCGCACGTCGTGGTAGCCGTACGGGTAGCAGAACCCCACCACGTCGTCGCCGATGAGCGCGGCCAGCCGGTGCCGGCTCTCGGCGACCTCCCGGTGCAGCACCTCGTCCGGCGCGCGGGTCAGGTCGAGGTGCGTCATCCCGTGCGAGGCGACCTCCATCCCGGCCGCCGCCGCCCCGCGCACCCCGTCCTCGTCCAGCAGCGGCTTGCGGGGACCCGTCGGCTCCCACACATTGGTGCCGCCGAGCAGCCCGGGCAGCACGAACACCGTCGCCGTGAAGCCGCGGCGGCGCAGCACGGGCAGTGCCTCGGTGACGAAGTCGGTGTAGCCGTCGTCGAAGGTCAGCCCGACCAGGCCGCGTTCGGTGCCCCGGTCCCGCGCGGCGAGCAGCTCCCGCACGCTCACCCCGCGCAGCCCGCGCCCGGCCAGCCAGGCGAGCTGCCGCTCCAGACGGGCCGGGGTGACGGTCACGTTGTACGGGTCGTCGGGGTCGGTGGAGACGGAGTGGTACATGGCCACCCAGGCGGCGGAGTCCCGTCTGCGGCGGCCCCCCACGACGGGCTGGGGCACGGGTTCGGCCACGCGCGGCGCGGCGGAGATGTCAGCGACCATGACGGAGCTTTCGTGTGAGAGGGCTGCGGACGGAATGCGGGACGGGAAGCAGCAGGGAGCGGGCGCCCGCCGCGTCGAGGAGCCACGCCAGCGCCACGAACACGGCGCTCGCACAGGCGCAGCCGGCGGCGGCGGACAGCGCGGGGGCGTCGGCCAGACCGGCGCCGAACAGCCCGGCCAGGGTGGCGCCCAGGGCGGCGCCCACCGGGCGGGCCAGTGCGCCCGCGACCCGGGGGACCCGCACCGGCACCGACTGCGGGCCCAGCCCGAGCAGCAGGAGCAGCGCGGTCAGGGTGATGCCGGTCGCGTTGGCGGCGGCGATCCCGCGCGCACCCCACGGCCCCACGGCCCAGGCGCTCAGCCCGATGGTGGCGACCGCGCCGATGCCCATGACGGCCGGCGGGTACCAGCTGGTGCGGCCCGTCGAGAAGTACGACCGCACGAGCGCGCCCACCAGGGTGTGCCCGAGCAGCCCGAGCGCGTACACCCGCATCACGGCGGCGGTCGCGGCGGTGTCCCCGGCGGTGAACGCGCCCCGCTGGAACAGCAGCTGCACGATCGACGGCGCGCAGGCCACCACGACGCTCGTGCCGAACAGCACCACGCAGGCCATCAGCACCAGGTCCCGCTCGACCCGGTCCCGGGCCCGCCGGACATCGCCCTCGGCGACGGCCCGCGCCACCACCGGGAAGGTCACGACGCACACCATCATCGCCAGCGACATCGGCAACTGGGCGACCTTCTGCGCGTAGTTGAGGTGCGAGATGGCACCGGCCGGCAGCCCGGAGGCGAAGTACCGCTCGATGAGGACCTGCGACTGCCGGCCCACCGCGAACAGCAGCACCGCGCACACCAGACCCATCGTGAACGCCCGGGCACCGTCCCGGTCCTGACCGGGCGTCCCCGCGGCGCCGGTCCCGGCCGGCCGCCGCGCGAGGCGCCGCCACAGCGACGGCGCCTGCGCGAGCGCCATGGCGCAGCCGCCGAGCGCGACCCCGAGCGCCGCCGCCCGCACACCCCAGCGGGCGGCGAGCACGGACATCGTCGCGATGATGACCGCGTTGTACGCGATGTAGATGGCGCCCGGCGCGAGATAGCTGCGGTGTGCGCGCAGCGCCGCGCTGCAGTACCCGGCCAGCCCGAAGCTCAGCACACAGGTCCCGGTCAGCCGGGTGCAGTCCACCGCGAGGGACGCGTCGGAGAGCCCCGGCGCGAGTACCGCGACCAGCAGCGGCGCCCCCAGCACGAGCAGCGCGGCCGCGCCGGCGAGGGCCAGGCACAGCCGCGGCAGGGAGGAGGCCACCAGGGACCGCACCGGGTCGGGCCCGGCCGTCCCGCGCCCGCGCCGCGCCAGGGCCAGGCTGAACGCCGGCACGAGCACGAACGCCATGCCGTCCTCGATCAGCAGCGTCGACGCCATCTCCGGGACCGTCCAGGCCACCAGGAACGCGTCGGTCTCCGCTCCCGCGCCGAAGAGATGCGCGAGCGTCTGGTCCCGGCCGAGCCCGAGCACCGCCGCGGCCATCGACAGCGCGGCCGACAGCAGCGTCGCCCGCGCGAGGAAACGGCCCGAGACGGCGCCGGGGGAGCGGGGTGCCGCCGCCGGGGCGGGAACAGCGGGAGGCGGGCCGCTCCCGTCCGGGGCATCCGTGCGTTCCGCCGCGCGGGACCTCACCGGGCCCCCGCTTCCCGGGCCGCGTCCCCGGACAGCGCCCACCAGGCGGCCAGCCCGAGGCACACCGCCGTCAGCACGGTGGACGGCCCGCCGATGTCGGCGTACAGGAAGTTGACGAGCTGCCACAGCAGCAGGCCGCAGGCCGCCAGCGCGCAGTCCCGGACGCCGCCGGCGCCGCGCCGCAGCCGGCGCAGCGCGCACACCAGCAGCGCCAGCCAGCTGCCCGCGACCGTGACCACGCCCAGCAGCCCCTGCTCGCTCAGCAGCAGCAGATACATGTTGTGCGGCGACAGCAGCGGCTGCCGCACGAACGCCTGTCCGGCGCCCTCGGTGTCGCTGCCCGACGACAGCGCCAGCGAGGCGTGCCCGTCGCGGTGCGCGGGGAAGCCCTTCAGGCCCACACCGGTCAGCGGGTGCGCGCTCCACATGTCCGTCGCGGCCGCCCACATCGTGTACCGGTCGACGACCGACTGGTCCGGCGCGTCGGTGACCTGCGTGATGCTGGTCAGCCGCTCCTCCAGCGCCGCCGCGCCCACCCCGAACCCGCCCACCAGCACCACGGTCGCCGCGACGACGGCGGCGAACACCTTCGCCGCCCGCCGCATCCCGGCCAGCAGCAGCACGACCGCGCAGGTCACCGCCGTGGCGATCCAGGCGCCCCGGCTGAACGACACGGCGAGCGGCACCAGCAGCACCGCCGCGCACCCGGCCGCCGTCAGCCGCTGCCGCACCGACCGCGTGCCGAGCGCCAGCCCGGTCGCGGCCACCACGCCGAGCGCCACGACGTTCGCCATCCCCATCACGTCCGACGGCCCGAACGTCCCCACCGCCCGGACGAACGCACCCTGGTACGACGCCCCGGTGCCCGTCAGGTACTGCTTGACGCCGATCCCGCCCTGCCACAGCGCCAGGCCGACCAGCGACCACAGCAGCAGCCGCGCCCCGCGCCGGTCGCGCACCAGCAGGGTCACGGCGACCGGGATCAGCACGAACACCTGGAGGTGGCGGGCCAGTCCGGTCAGCGCGTCCCCGGAGGTCGCGGCGCCCGTCGCGGCCAGCGCGATGCCCACCACCGGCAGCCCGAGCACCAGCGCGGCGGTCCGGGACAGCGGCCGCCGCCCGCGCACCACCGCCCGCCCGACGGCACACAGCACGGCCAGCGCCGAGGCCGCGTCGGCCGGAGTGACGGAACCGCCCGCCCGGACCGGCAGCCCGAGCAGCACGACGATCGCCACGACCGGCAGCACCGGCAGCAGCGGCAGGACCGGGCGCAGCCGGGGCGGCACCGGCAGCGAGGGCGTGATCCGGGGCAGGACCTCGGGAGACGTCGTCATCGAAGCTCAGCTCCCCGTCGGCCGGACGAACTGGGCCGCCGTGCGCAGCAGGATGCAGACGTCCTGCCACAGCGACCAGTCGTCGATGTAGGCGTTGTCGTAGCGGGCCCGGTCCTCGATCGAGGTGTCGCCGCGCAGCCCGTTGATCTGTGCCAGCCCGGTGATCCCGGTGCGCATCCGGTGCCGCGCCGGATAGCCGGGGTGGGCCTGGCTGAACCGCTCCACGAAGTACGGCCGTTCGGGCCGCGGGCCGACCAGGCTCATGTCCCCGCGGAAGACGTTCCACAGCTGGAGCAGCTCGTCCAGGGAGGTACGGCGCAGGAAGTGGCAGAAGCGGCTCATGTCCTGCTGGTTCGCCACGCTCCAGCGGGTCGCCGCCTCGTGCTCGCTGGCGGGCCGGTGCGTGCGCAGCTTCAGCATCGTGAACGGCCGCCCGTCACGCCCGACCCGCTCCTGCCGGAAGACGACGCCGGGCCCGTCCATGACCCGCAGCACCAGCGCGCACCCCAGCAGCACCGGGCCGGTCAGCACCAGCAGCGCGCCCGACAGCAGCACGTCCAGCAGCCGCTTGAGGCCCGCGCCGGGCCGCCGTCCGTCCTCCTGCCGCAGCGGCCTGCGCGGGAACCCGGCCAGATGCCCGGTCCGGCCGCCCAGACCGTACGGCCCGCGGTCGGCGTCCAGCTCCCACAGCGCGCACCCCGACGCGGCCAGCCCCCGCAGCAGCGCCGCCTGTTCCACGCGGGTCGCGGCCCCCACGACCAGCACCGCCCCCACTCCGTCGCGGGCCACCGCCCGGCGTGCCTCCAGGGCCGTCGTGCACACCGGCAGCCCTGTCTCGTCGACCACGTCACCGCGCTCGTCCGGGCTGTCGGCGACCAGCCCGACCGGCCGCACCCCGCAGTCCGGGCGGCGCAGCAGCGCGGCGGCCACCTGCCGGGCCGTCGCGACCGGACCGACGACCAGCGCCGGACACGGCCGCCGCCGCAGCGCCCGGCGCCGCAGCCCCTGCACCACCGCCCGGCCCGCGCACGCCGCCGCACCGTGCACGGCGACGACGGCGATCAGGGCCGACGGCGACAGCGACCGCAGCGGCGACAGCGCCGCCACCACCGCCCAGCCGACCGCGATCCGGCCACAGACGGCCGGTACGTCGTCCAGCGCCCCCCGGACCAGCGACGTGTCGTCCAGCCCGGCCCACCGGTTCAGCGCGAGCACCCCCACCGCCAGCACGGCGAGGACCAGCGGATCCCGGTGGGCGGCGGGCAGCGCCAGCGCCCCCGCCAGGACCGCGACGCCGTCGGAGAACCACAGCGGCAGCCGCGCGTCCGGCCGCCGGCGGCGCGGCCCGCGCCCGGCGGCCGGACCGCGTCCGCCGGGGAGCCCACCGGGGGCCGGAACGGAGAGGGCGCCCTCGGGCGCCCGGTGCTGCCCCGCGGGCGAGGCGACGAAGCTTTCCGCGGTCATGTGGAGATGCACTTCCTGCCCTCGTAAGGTCCGACGACCGGCGCGGTGGGACCACCGAGCAGCTCGCGGTACACGTCGGTCACGGCGTCCGTGGCGCGCCGCAGATCGTGGGCGGCGAGCGTGTGCGCCCGGGCCAGCGCGCCGAGCTCCGCGCGCAGCGGCGCGTCCAGCAGCAGCGCCGTGAGCGCCCGGGCCAGCGCCCCGGGGTCGTCCGGCGGCACCAGGCAGGCCGCGCGCGCCGCGGACGGCAGGCTCTCGTGGGCCCCGGCGACGTCCGTCACCACGACCGGCCGGCCGCACGCCATGGCCTCCAGCGGCGCCAGCGCCATCCCCTCCCACCGGGACGGCAGGACGACGACGTCGGCGGCCCGGTACCAGGGCGCGGCGTCCGCCACGGCCCCCGCGAACCGCACCGGGGCGGGCGCGCCGCGCCGCAGCCGCTCCCCGTCCGGACCGTCACCGACCAGCACCAGCCGGGCGCCCGGCACGCGCCGCGCCACCTCCGGCCAGGCGGCGAGGAGCACGTCCTGCCCCTTCTGACGGCACAGCCGGCCCACGCACACCACCAGTGGCGCGCCCTCCGCGTCCGCCCGCCCGCCCTCCGGCCTGAACCTGCCGGTGTCCACCCCGTTGGGCACCACTCGCCACTCGGCCCGGATCCCGTGCCGCCGCCCGGTACGCCGCTCGGCCTCGCTCACACAGAGCACCCGGGACGCCCAGCGCGCCCCCCACCGCTCCCAGCCCAGCGCCATCCGGTTCACGACGGGACCGGCGGCCTCGAACGACCAGGCGTGCGGCTGGAACACGGTCGGCAGGGCGCCGCGCACCGCCAGCCGGGCCGCGAGCCCCGCCTTCGCGCTGTGCGCGTGCACCAGATCGGGCCGCACCTCACGCACCAGCCGTGCCAGCCGCCCCACCTCGCCGGGCAGCCGGGGTCCCGGAGCACGGGTCGCGTCCCAGCGCCGTACGGCGCAGCCCAGCGCGGTGAGCGTGTCCGTCAGGGTGCCGCCGGGCGGAGCGGCCACCGTCACCCGCCACCCGGCGGCGAGCTGAGCCGCCGCCAGGTCCGCCACGACCCGCGCCACACCGCCCTCGACGGGCTGGGCGACATGCAGGATGTGCGGCACAACGCGCATGACCGAGGCTGCCCTTCCGCAGAAAAGAGTCCGAACCAGCAACACGAATGTGTGGCGCGCGTCCCCGCTGTAAGATTCCGCACCTGTTCACCTGGCCCTGTGCTCCGAACGGCCTTCTGGACACATGAGATGAACAGCACCAGCCACTTATCCATATTTATCGCCGATAGGGTCGGCGATCGTGGAGCGGACCCGTTTCCCGAGCGGTTTCCCGTGGCGGACCACCCGTTTGGAGCCGTGGTCCGGGTGGTTTCCGGCGTCCACCCGATCAGCAGGTCCCGTGCCCTGTTCGGTGCCGCCGAATTCGACAGCCCGGCCGACGGCGGAGACGGTGATCGCACGACCCGAAACTCGCCGGAGGGATACTCCATTGCGTGCTCCGACCACCCGGCACATCGCCTCCTCGGCCCTGTGCGCGGCTCTCCTCCTGGGTGCGGTGGCGCCGGCTCTCGCCGCCGGCCCCGACGACACCCGCCCCGCCTCCCGGACGGCCGCCGCGGACCAGCGGGCGGTGCTGCGGGGACAGACCGGTGCGCTGGCCGGCCTCGGCACCGTCCTGACCCCCGTGACCCGGCTGCTGGACTCCGCGCTCGCCGCGGACGACGACCCGCTCACCGCGGCGGAGGCGAAGAAGCTCGCCGACGCGGCCCGGGAGGCCGTCGCCCAGGCCCGCGAGGAGGCGCTGGCCGAGGCGGAGAAGGAGCTGGCGGCCGCCCGTGAGGAGGCCGAACAGGCCCGCGAGGAGGCCGCGAAGGCGCGCGAGGAGGCCCTCGCCGAGACCGGCGTGGGCACGGAGGCCACCGCCTCCGACCTCACACCGGGCGCCCTCGACGCCCTGGGCAAGGCCGTGGACGACCTCCTGGCCGCCCTGCTGTCGGGCGGGACCGCGCAGGTGGACCCGGCGGCCGACGACGTGGTGAAGAAGCTCGTGGACGTCTCCGTCGCCACCCTGCTCGACCGCGGCCTGCCCGCCACGCGTCTGCCCGGCCTGCCGCCCGCCGAGACCGGGACCGGTGCCTGAGGCGAAGCAGCCGCCGATTCCACGGCCCGTCGGACCGGCCCCGCCGGCCCGACGGGTCTTTTCGTATGAATTCCAGGAACTCGACGACCGCGGAGTTTCCGCCGAGTTCCCGTGTCGTTAGCCCAGGAGAACCACGTATGGATTCACCTGGAAAGGCACATGATGAAGAACCTGAAGGCTGCTGCCGTGGTCGCCGGATCGCTGGCGATCGCCGGCGCCGCTGTTCCCGCCTCCGCCGTGAACATGCCGGGGAAGGGAATCGCCGACAACGGCACGGCGGTCACCCGGAGCCTTCCCTCCGCCACGAAGAACGTGCAGCGCACGGCGGAAAAGGTGAAGGCCAATGTCCAGGACTCCGGCGTCGTGAAGACCCCGGTCTTCGGCGGCACCCTGCCGAACCCGGTCGACGGCAAGCTGCTCGGCGGCCTTCCGATCAACAGGTGACGTCGCCGCGTCGTCCGGCGCGACGCGAAGGGGCCGGCTCCGTACCCACGGAGCCGGCCCCTTCGGCATGGAGGGGTCAGCGCCCGGACACGCCGATGGCGGCCCACCGGGGAACCGGGGACCGCCATCGGACGACGCTGTGCTCAGAACGGACCGCTCAGAACAGCAGGCCGCCCAGGTGCACCGAGTCGCGACCCTGCTCGACCTTGCCGGTGTTGCAGCCGACGTACTTCGAGTTCGGGGCGATGACGGCGCCGAGGACGGCACCGTTCGACCACGGGGCGATGCAACGACCGTCGATCAGGGTGCCGTTGACCACGGCGAGGCCCTGCTGCGGGCCGTTCACGACGACCGGGGACGAGGAGAAACCGCTACCGCCCTTGACGGTGGTGTCGCCGTTGTCCGCCGCGGCGGAGCCGCCGGTCGCGAGAACGATGCCCGCGGCGATGGCCGAAATGGCCGTAACCTTGTTACGCATGTACTGAGCCTTTCCGGGCTGCGTGTGGGTTTACCTGCTGCGAATCGCTCGGAGCAGGGGTCAGAAAAGGAGGCCGCCCTTGTGGAGGGAGCCGCGGCCCTGCTCGACGGTGCCGGTGTTGCAGCCGACGTACTTCGAGTTCGGGGCGATGACGGCGGCCAGGACGGCACCGTTGGACCAGGGGGCGATGCAACGGCCGTCGACGGCGGTGCCGTTGAGGACGATGACACCCTGCTGCGGCTCGTTCACGACGACCGGGGAGGACGAGAAGCCGCTGCCGCCCTTGACGGTGGTGTTGCCGTTGTCGGCCGCGGCGGAGCCGGCGGTCGCGAGGACGATGCCCGCGGCGACCGCGGAAATGGCCGTAACCTTGTTGCGCATGTGCTGAGCCTTTCCTGGCTGCGTTGTGGTTTTACCTGCTGACACGCGGTCGGAGCAGGAGTCAGAAGAGCAGGCCGCCGCCGTGGACGGCCTTGCGGCCCTGCTCGACCTTGCCGGTGTTGCAGCCGACGTAGTGCGAGTCGGGCGCGATGACGGCCCCGAGGACGGCACCGTTGGACCACGGCACGGCGCAGCGAAGGTCGACGAGGGTGCCGTTGGCGATCAGAACGCCCTGCTGCGGCGCGTTCACGACGACCGGCGACGAGGAGAAGCCGCTCCCGCCCTTGACGGTGGTGCTGGAGCTGGTGGAGCCGTCGCCGCCGTAGCTGCCGCCGGCGGAGGCGATGCCGGCGCTGCCGACGACGGTGCTGAGGGCGAGGGCCGTGATGACCGCGAACTTCCTGGGCAACTCGGTTCCTTCCTGAATTCACGGTTGCGCACGCTTACGAAAAGGAAACCCGTATATGCAGGCATAAGTCACGGCGAGAACAATCAAACGCGCAGAGATTCCTTCGGATGGCTCAATGAGCGCGCCATGCGGGTCGGTCCGCTTTAGGCTCATTCCGGGGCCGTCCGTGCTATTGGCGCCAAGGCCCGAATATGGCTTCGCTCACGGCCTGATGGGCGACATGCGTCCGGCCCACCGGCAAGGGGAGGGCCGGTGGGCCGGAGAGTTGGTTCACGGGGGCCGGTCGGCCGGCGGGCCCGTCGTCCACGGAGCTGGAATCGCGGGTCCGTATCCAGCGTCCAGGGCCTGCCGCCGCGTTTCGGCCGCCGGGAACCGGATCAGAGTCTCGTGATGTCCGGAGCCGGCTCTCGCCGGGCTGCCGGCGTGTGAGAAGGCCGGGCCGTCACTTCTTGGGAAGCAGGGTGCCGAGTCCGGCGGAGGTCGGCGCCTTCAGCGGGTGCACCTCGACGGAACCGCTGCCCGCCGGGTTCTTCACCGGGATCGTGGGCTTCTTGGCCGCGTTCGGGTCCATGCCGTCCAGGTAGATGCCGGACACCGAACCGGACTTCTGGTCGAACGCGGTGCCGTTGGCGACCTTGCCCTCCTTGGCCAGCCGCGTCACGACATCGGTCGCCGGCAGGACCGCCGGGGACACCTTGGTCGGGGACATCAGCCCGAGCGGACCCGTGGACGAGCCCGCACCCCCCGTGGCGGCCGACGCCGCGACGGCCGAACCGCCCACAAGACCCGCACCGATAGCCAACGCCGCAGTGGTGAAAACTGCCTTCTTCATGATTCACCTCGCATGAAAGTTCCTCTGATCCAACGGTGGGAGAACATAGCAGTCCCCCCGCGGCAAAAATGCGCCCCATTGCTCCATACGCGTGAAACCGGTCGGGGTGAAGAATGCATTACGCAGAGGCATTCGGAGGGATTGGCATCTGGTCCGCGAATCAATTCATCGTATGGTGCCCCTAGTTCTGGTACACCACGTGCATGATCGGAAAGCTGAATTTCAGCGCGCTCGCCACCATGATCACCGAGGGTGTCAAGTTCGCGGCACCCCGGAACCCGGAGCGGACCCTCGTCTGGGCGGAGGAGTTCGACGCCCCCATCGACTGGGGCGCCCGATGGGTCGGTGACCGGACCAGCGCCTACCGCTACTGCGACCACAACCCGGACGACAACAAGCTCGACTGGCTCGACCCGCACTGCGTCACCGTCTCCGGCTCGGTGGCGACCTTCGCCGCCGCACCGTGCGGGCGCACCCTGGAGAACGGCCTGCCCGCCTGGCGCACCGGCCTGCTCACCACCGAGTACTCCGAGGAGGGCTTCCAGGTCAGGACCGGCGACCACATCGAGACCCGGGTCCTGCTGCCCTCCGCCACGGGGGCCTGGCCGGCCCTGTGGACCTGGAAGGACGGCGCCAACGAGGTGGACACCTTCGAGTACCACCCGGACAACCCGCATCTGCTGGAGCTGTCCAACCACGTCCGTGACGCCACGAGTTACCACACCGACGGCCGCGCCATCGCCCCGGATACCTGGGTGACCATCGGCACGACCTACGGCGAACGGTGCGTCGAGTGGTTCGTCGAGGGCGAGCGCGTCTACGCCGACGGCACGGGAGTCGGCCCCGACTGGTCGGCGTACCTGGTCCTCAACCTGTCGCTGTGCGCGGGGGAGCACCACCCGCCGCCCTGCGGCCCGGCGCCCATCACCTTCGGCGTGGACTACGTGCGCGTCCACCGCTGACCGCCGGCATCCCTCGATCGGGCGGCCGGCCCGCAACCGGTCGGCTGCCCGGGTGAGCGCGGGCCGGACCGCCGCCCCGCCGCCGGTAGGGTCGCGCGATGGCCACCGACACCACGGCGCGCGGCAGCCGCCCGTACGCCCTGCTCCTCGTCCTGTGCGGAGCGGCCGGGCTGCTCGCCTCCTGGGTCATCACGCTCGACAAGTTCAAGCTGCTTCAGGACCCGGACTTCACCCCCGGCTGCAGCCTCAACCCGGTGCTGTCCTGCGGCAGCGTGATGGAGAGCGACCAGGCCGAGGTGTTCGGGTTCCCCAACCCCATGCTGGGTCTGGTGACGTACGGCGTCGTCGTCTGCGTCGGCGTGAGCCTGCTCGCGGGCGCCGCGTTCCCGCGCTGGTACTGGCTGGCCTTCGAGGCGGGCTGCCTCTTCGGTGTCGGGTTCGTCTCCTGGCTGCAGTTCGAGTCGCTGTACCGGATCAACGCGCTGTGCCTGTGGTGCTGCCTGGCCTGGATCGCCACCATCACCCTGTTCTGGTACGTCACGTCCTTCGTCGTCCGCACCGGCCTCCTGCCCGCCCCCACCCCGGTGCGGTCCTTCCTCGCCGACTTCACCTGGGTCCTGCCGGTCCTGCACCTCGGCGTCATCGGCATGCTCATCCTCACCCGCTGGTGGGATTTCTGGACAAGCTGACCATTGCTGCACCCGGGGCGACACGACCCCCCTCGGGCGCCGGAGGTGACCGCGCGGCGACCCGGACTGTTACTCGTACGAACAGCCGAACAGTACGAGGGGTGAGTGAGCCATGGAGTTCAGCGCGGGCCAGGAACCGCCGAAGGAACGGCGGACGGACACCTCCGCGACCGGTGAACCGATGCCGCCGACCCGCAGGGAGGCGGGCCGCCGGCTGCTCACCGCCGCCGTCGTGACGCTGGCCCCGCTCATCACCGCGTCCCGCCCGCACCCCACCGGCCCCGACGCCCCCGTGCCCGGCGCCGACGCGCCCTTCGACGAGACCTACCTGGGCCGCCGCATCCGCGGCGCGCCGGTCGCCCTCGGCAGCCGTGCCGCCCCCGCCGTCGAATGGCAGGTCACCGTCGACGGGCGCCCCCTGCACCTGATGCGCCGCGCCGACGGCTCCTGGCTGAGCATGGTCGACCACTACGGCTGGTACCGGACCCCGCTGGAGGCGACCCGCGCGGCCGTCGACGAACTCGGCCCGCGCGGCCGGCTGCGCGACCTCGCCCCCGGCCCCCTCCACGGCGGCCACCCGCACAGGGAGGCACCGCATGGCGTACGTGCGTAAGGACGTCAGCCGGCTGACCCGCACGGAGCGCCGCCGGTTCGTCGAGGCGCTCCTCGAGGTCAAACGGCGCGGTGTGTACGACGACTTCGTACGGCTGCACATCGCGCACTTCGTCGGCGACGGCGACCGGGGCCTGCGCGCCGCCCACATGGCGCCGTCCTTCCTCCCCTGGCACCGCCGGTTCCTGCTCGACCTGGAGAACGCGCTGCGCCGTGTCGACTCCTCGGTGACGGTGCCGTACTGGGACTGGACGCGCGACCGCCGCACCACCGGTGTGCCCTGGACCGACGACCTGCTGGGCGGGAACGGCCGGCAAGGCGACCGGCAGGTGATGACCGGCCCGTTCGCCTACCGCGGCGGCCACTGGACCATCCGGGCGGGCGTCTCGGACGGCGTGTTCCTCACCCGTGACCTGGGCCGCTCCCGCGGACCGATCGACCTGCCCACGAAAGCCGACCTCCAGCAGGCGCTGGACGACCCCGTGTACGACGTCGCCCCCTGGAACTCCACCTCCTCGCGAGGCTTCCGCAACAAGCTGGAGGGCTGGGGCCGCGGCCGGGACTCGTGGCGCAACCACAACCGCGTGCACCGCTGGGTCGGCGGCCACATGGTCGGCGGCGCGTCCGTCAACGACCCCGTCTTCTGGCTGGTCCACGCCTTCATCGACCTGCAGTGGCAGCGCTGGCAGCAACGCCACCGCAAGCACCGCTACCTCCCGGCACGCCCGCCCGGCAAGGACAGCGACCAGTACCGGCGGATCGTCGCCCGGCACGAGAAGCTGCCGCCGTGGGACGTGACGCCGGACGAACTGGAGGACGTCTCCGCGATCTACCGGTACGCGTAGTACGTGGCCCCGGCCGCGGGAAAATCGCTCGGCGCGGCGATCCCGGGCCCACTAGCCTCCCCGCATGGTCACCGAACCCGACACCGCGGAACCGTTCGCCCGGCTGTTCGCCGAGGAGAGCCGCGCCCGCGCCTTCGCCGCCGTGGCACTCGGCGCGGGCACCCCCGAACAGGTCGCGCGGACCGCCGCCCTCTCCTCGAGGGAGACAGCGGCGGCCCTGCGGCGCCTGCGGGAGGAGGGCGCGGTCACCACGGGCGAGGGCGGAGACCTGCGCGTGGCCTACGAGGTGTTCCGCGCGCGGGCCCGGGCGGACGCCCGGCGCGACCCCGGGACCAAAGAGCGGGGAACCGGGCAGACCGAGGTGGTCCTGCGCACCTTCGTACAGGACGGCCGTCTCGTACGGCTGCCCGCGCGCTGGACCCGAAAGAAGCTCGTCCTGCGCCACATCGCCGAGCAGACGTTCGAGCCGGGTATGGAGTACCCCGAGCGCACGGTCGACGCGAAGCTGCGCGCCTGGTGCGAGGACAGCGACGAGATCGACCATGTGACCCTGCGCCGCTACCTCGTGGACCTGCACCATCTGCACCGCAGCGACGGCGTCTACCGCCGCCCGGCCGCACCCCCGCACGACGGGGCCGCCTGACCCCTTCCCCCGCCGGCTCAGGGAAGCCGCCGCACCGGAGCCCCGTCCAGGTAGGCCCGGATGTCCTCCACGGCCTGCCCGTAGTACGTGGCGTAGTTGGCCTGCGAGACGTACCCGAGGTGCGGGGTGGCGAGCAGCCGGGGAGCCGTGCGCATCGGATGGCCGGCGGGCAGCGGTTCCACGTCGAAGACGTCCACGCCGGCGCCCGCGATACGGCCCTCGTGCAGGGCGGCGAGCAGGGCGTCCTGGTCGACGATCGCCGCCCGGGACGTGTTGATGAGATACGCCGACCCCTTCATCAAGGCGAGTTCGGGCGCACCGAGCAACCCCCGGGTGCGGTCGCTGAGCGCGAGATGCACGGACACGAAGTCACTGTCGGCCAGCAACTCCTCCTTGGACGCGGCCAGATGGACGCCCACCTCGTCGGCGTACTCCGTGGTGAGGTTCTGGCTCCAGGCGGTGACCCGCATCCCGAAGGCCAAACCGACCTGGGCCACCCGGCTGCCGATCCTGCCGAGACCCAGCAGCCCGAGGCGCCGCCCGTGCAGGTCGGCGCCGACCGTGCTCTGCCACGGCCCACCGGACCGCAGCGCCCGGCTCTCCTCGACGATCCCGCGCGCGAGTCCCAGCAGCAGCGCCCAGGTCAGTTCGACGGGCGGTGTCGAGGAACTGGCCGTCCCGCAGACCGTGACGCCGTGCGCCTCGGCGGCGGCGTAGTCGATGACCGAGTTGCGCATCCCGGACGCGACCAGCAGCTTCAGCCGGGGGAGCCGGGCGAGGAGGGAGGCCGGGAAGGGGACCCGTTCGCGCAGGGTGACCACGATGTCGAAGTCGGCGAGCGCCGCCGCGAGGGTGTCCTCGTCCGGGAAGTGCGTGGTGAACGGCACGACCTCGACGTCGTCCGCGACCGGCGACCAGTCGGCGATGCCGGTGGCCACGTCCTGGAAGTCGTCGAGCAGGGCACAGCGCAGACGCACGGGATCACTCCTCCGTCGGTTCCGATGGGGGGACTCTACGGAAGGGATCCGCGACTGGCGGTTGTACGGTGATCGTCAGGGAGGGACACCTTGTCACCACGCGTACTCGTCACCGGAGGCAGCGGTTTCGTCGGCGGCCATGTCGTGGCGGCGCTCGGGGAGTTGAGGGAGGGCGGGGCCGGCGGGCCTGAGGTCCGGCTGCTCATGCGGGGCGCGCCGGACACGTCACCCGGACTGGAGACGGCACGGGCGGACCTGACCGCCCCGGCGACCCTGCGGGGTGTCTGCGACGGTGTCGACGTCGTACTGCACTGCGCCTCGCACGTCGGCGCCGACGAACGGCTGACGCGGTCGGTGAACGAACACGGCACGCGCGCACTCGTCGAGGAGGCGGTCCGGGCAGGGGTGCGGCGGATCGTGTACGTCAGCACGGCCGCGGTATACGGCCGGGGCCCCTTCACGCGTGCCCTTCCGGCCGAGGTGCCACTGGCCCCCGCGTCCCCGACGAGCCGCGCCCGGGCCGCGGCGGAACGCTGCGTACTGGACGCGGGCGGCGTGGTCCTTCGCCCCCACCTGGTGCTGGGCGCCGGCGACCGGTGGGTGGTGCCGGGGGTGGGGGCCCTGCTGGCCGGACTGGGGGCGCGTTTGCACTGCGAAACCCGCCACTCCTTCGTGAAGGTGACGGCACTGGCGAAGGCGGTGGCGGCGGTGGGCCTGTCGGACGACGCCCCGACAGGAGCCCACCACGTGAACCACCCGCGCCCGGCGCACACGTCGGAACTGGTGGAGGCGGTGTCGGGGCACCTGGCACTGCCCATGCCGGGACCTCCGCTGACGCTGGAGGAGGCCCGGGCGAAACTACGGGACGAGCCCCGTCTGCTGCACCACCTGGACATGCTGGCGGTGGACCACTGGTTCGTGGACGACGAATGGTGGGACGGGGTGTCCGGGGACGGGGCCGAGGACGTCTCGGTGGCTTCCTGCCTGGGAACGCCGTGACGGCCGGCGTACGCCCGTTGGCGGGCAGGGTGGCGCTGGTGACGGGGGCGGGCCGGGGCATCGGCGCGGCGATCGCCCGACGGCTGGCCCGGGACGGGGCGCTGGTCGCCGTGCACTACGGACACAGCGAGGACGCGGCACGGGACGTCGTGGCGGGGATACGCGAGGCGGACGGGCGTGCGTTCACGGTGGGGGCGGTACTGGGGGTGCCGGGGGACGCGGAGGCGGTGTTCGAGGCGTTCGACGCGGGGTTGACGGAGGAACAGGGCCCCGGGGACGGCGCGCTCGACATCCTGGTGAACAACGCGGGGGTGAGCGGTTCCGGCCCGGTGGGGCAGGCGGTGCCCGAGATCTTCGACCGCATGATGGCGGTCAACGCGAAGGCACCGTTCTTTCTGGTGCAGCAGGCGCTGCCACGGCTGCGCAGTGGCGGCCGCGTCATCAACATCTCGTCCCTCGCGTCCCGGCGGGCGTTCCCCGAATCGCTGGCGTACGCGATGTCCAAGGGCGCGCTGGACACGATGACACTGGCCCTGGCCAAGGAACTCGCCCCGCGCGGGATCACGGTGAACGCCATCGGCCCGGGGTTCGTCGAAACGGACATGAACGCCCGCCGCAGGACGACCCCGCAGGCCCGAGCGGCCCTGGCCTCCCGCTCCGCCTTCGGCCGCATCGGCACGCCGGCCGACGTGGCGGACGTGGTGGCCTTCCTGGCCTCGGAGGACTCACGCTGGATCACGGGGCAGTACGTGGAGGTGAGCGGGGGCACGGACATGTGAGGGGGCCGAATCGTCAGGCATCGAGCCCGCCGACCACGGCGAACCCGGAGGCCTCGTCCCACGGGACGGCTTTCCACAGGCTGCTCAGGGCGGCCCAGATCCGGTCGACCAGGGCCCAGTCCGGGCGGTCGCCGCCGAGGGTGACGGTCGCGAGCAGATCGCACCCCCAGATGCCGTGCTCGTCCTGGGGTGACGCGGCGATCACGGACTCCGCGATCGCGGCCACGCCCACGTGCACTTCGAGGGTCAGCAGATCAGCGGCCGGCCTGTCGTCGCACTCCCTGCCAGGAGTACCGAGCCTGAAGACGGCGACGTCCTCCTCGTATGGCCCCCTCCACTCACCGACGAGCCCGGTACCGTCCTCCAGGAGCCGATCCAACAGCCGATCCAGCGCCTCGTCGGCGCTCTCTTCGCCGGACCGGCAGAAGAAGCTGAGTTGGTAGGTCACGATTCCCTCCGGGCGGGGTGGACACCGACGGCACCCGGTTCCGCGTTCCACCTCCACCGGTCCGCAGGCTTCACGTCCTCGTCCGGAACGGCGTAGAGACCGCGCACCTAGCCGTGTAGGGTGTCGATCTTCGGCCGGCGGAAGCCGTACGGAGTCCTCGAAAGCCAGGCACATCATGCGTATGGCCGAGCATCCAGCACGCCGCCGTCTCAGCGCGGCACTGGACACCCTCTCCGTCACCTTCCGGGGTATGACCGCCCAGCCGGACGAGCACAACTGCGAGTGCCACTGGGGCAGTCCGCAGGAGCTGTCCCTTCTGAAGACTCCTGATGTGGAGCTGGACCCGGACCTCTTGCAGCGGACCTGGCGGGCGACCGACTGGGGCGACCACTCCGCCGTGCTGCGGCGCATCCTGCCCCAGTTCGCCACTGCCCTGGTCGCTGGTCGGGTGGAGCCGCTGTTCGGGCTGGAAGAGGCCGGGTACTCCTTCGCCCGAGCCCGCTGGCAGCAGTGGCCCGACGAGCATGCCGATCCGGTGGGGGAGTTCCTGCGTGCCTGGTGGGTGCAGAGCCTCACCGATCCGGATGCGGCCGTGCCGGCGCACCAGGTCTTCGCGATGTGCGCCGAGGCGTCCGGAACGGTCGGCCCCTGGCTTGCCGCCTGGGACGAGGAGACCGGGCACCTCAGCGACCGACGCCTCGCCGAGGCGGCCGCGGAATGGGAGTACGAGCTTCTGGGAGACGGTCTGCCGTGGCACGTCGACTGGTATGAGCACGACGAGGAGGAGATGCGCATCGAGCTGACCACCTGGCTCCTCGGCCCCGCCACCGTACGGCTTCGCGAGTCGGGCGCTCCGGCGGACCTGCAGCACCGGATACGGCTCCTCGGACTCCCGGAAAGGGACCGCTACACGGATCCGCACTGGCCGGGCCACCGCTACTGACGGCCGGCGGCCGGCGCGACGGCTTCGGTGACCGCGCGACCTGTTCCGACGCGACCTCGTGCCGCCGGATCGGTAGCCCGCCACTGATCACCGGCCCCGCCCGTCAGCGGGGCTGACGAAGCCCCCGGCGGTGACCAGCCGCCGCGGGCCTCCGTCGCTGTCGGTCGGCCTGGTGCGTACAGCTCGTCGCAACACGCGTCGCACCACGCGTCGTGACCGCGCGCCGCTCAGACGGTCGTCCCCTCCGCTCGCGACCCTGAACTGCTGAACCGGGTCAGAGCCCGGCGGCCGAGGAACACCGCGCCCAGCCCCAGCGGAACGGCCACGACGGCGCCGACGATTCCGTTGCCGGTCCCGGGACCGCCGCTGGCCGTGGCCAGGTGGAGCACCGCGAGGACCGTACCCACCGTTCCCACCGCGACGGCCGCCCACCCGCCGGTGCGTGCGCTGCTGGTACCGGCCCGCCGACGGGCGACGCGACCCGCCACCAGCCAGCCGATGGCCAGCCCCAGCGCCCCCGTTCCGAGGGCCAGGTTGGCCCCCGTCCGCCCATCACCGATGATCCCGCCCTCAGCGGCCGCGATCAGTACTGCTGAAGCGCTCATGACGCCCTCCTTCGCTGCTGTTCCTCGCAGGTGCGACTCCACCTCCCTCACAGCGTGCTCACTGTTCTCCAGCGGGTCGTCCAGCAGCCGCAGGCACTTTCCGCTGCCGCCGCCGCGGCATCCGGCTACCGCACCGGCGGCAGACAGCGGTCGGCTACCGCAAACGTGGTAGCCGACCGCTCGTCCATGAGCCGGACTCGCCCGCCACCGCATCCCGTTACGGTGCACCTATGAACAAAGGACGGTTCGCTGTCCCAGCCGGCGTCACCGACTGGGCGACCGCCCTGGCCGTGGCGGCGCTGATGCTCGGCACCGGCCTGTCCGGGCCGCACCCCTCCGGGGGACGTGCGCTGCTCGGTTCCGTGCTGCTGGCGGCCGGAGGTCTGGCGCTGGGTGCGCGCCGGCGAGCGCCGCCGGCGGTCCTGGTCATCACCGGGCTGTGCGCGGTGGGCTACCTCGGGGCCGGCTTCAACGCGCTCGCCGTCTCCTACCTGGTCGCCGTCTACGCCTCCGTACGAGCCGGGTACCGCTCCCTCACGCTGGCTGTCTCCGTGAGCCTGCTGGTCGTCCTCCACCTCACGGCCGGGGTCGCCCACGACTGGGCCGCGCGCGAGGCCATGACGCAGGCCCGGCACACCCTTGAACTGGCCTGGCTGATCGCCGCCTTCGCCGCGGGGGAGGCGGTGCGCCAGGCCGAACGGCGAGCGGACGAAGCCGAGCGCACCCGTGAGGAGACCGCGCTCCGCCGGGCCGACGAGGAGCGGTTGCGCATCGCGCGGGAACTCCACGACTCGCTCACTCACCAGATCTCGGTGATCAAGGTGCAGTCCGAGGTGGCCGTCCACGTGGCCCGGCGCCGCGGCGAGCAGGTGCCGGAACCCCTGCTCGCGATCCAGCAGGCCGGCCGGGAGGCGAGCCGGGAGCTGCGAGCGACCCTCGAGGCACTCCGGGACGACGACACCACCCCGCCCCCCGGACTCGATCACGTCCCTGACCTGGTGAAAAGGTTCCAAGGGGCCGGGCTGGCGACGACGCTGACCGTCGGAGGCCATCCGCGCGCGGTGCCGGATGCCGTGAGCCGCACCGCTTACCGGATCGTCCAGGAATCTCTCACCAACGTCACCCGGCACGCCTCCGCCACCACGGCCTCGGTGCTCATCGACTACCGGCCGAACGGCCTCCGAGTCCTCGTCGACGACGACGGGAAGGCCACCGTGCACACGGCACCGACTCCCGGATGGGGGCTGCTCGGCATGCGCGAACGGGTCTCGGCCCTGGGCGGTCGCCTGCGCGCCGAGCCGCGCAGCGCGGGCGGCTTCACCGTCCAGGCCGAACTCCCCACGGACGGAGCGTCGTGATCCGCGTCCTGCTGATCGATGATCAGCCGCTCATCCGCAGCGGCTTCCGCGCGCTGCTCGACCTCGAGGACGACATCGAGGTGGTGGGCGAGGCCGCCGACGGAGACGAGGGCCTCGCGCTCCTCAGAGAACTTCTGCCCGACGTCGCGCTCATCGACATCCGGATGCCCGCCATGGACGGCATCGAGGCGACTCGACGCATCGCCGCGGACCCCGCCCTGGCCGGCGTACACGTCGTCATGCTGACCAACTACGGCATGGACGAGTACGTCTTCGACGCGCTGCGGGCGGGTGCCGCCGGCTTCCTGGTCAAGGACGTCCTGCCGGAGGACTTCCTCCACGCCGTACGCGTGGCGGCCCGCGGTGACGCGCTGCTCGCGCCTGCCCTCACCCGTAGGCTCATCAGCCGGTACATCACCCAGCCGCCGCCCACTCGCCTCGGCAGAGGGCTGGAGGCCCTGACCGGCCGAGAACGCGAGGCCGTCGCCCTGGCCGCCCAGGGGCTGTCGAACAGCGAGATCGCCGACCGCCTGGTCATCAGCCCGGCGACCGCCAAGACGCACATCAACCGGGCCATGACCAAGCTCCACGCCCGCGACCGCGCCCAACTGGTGGTGCTGGCCTATGAATCCGGCCTGGTGACCCCCCGCGGCTCGTGACCCGCACGGCCGTGGGGCGTGGGGGGGCTGCTGCGGGACGCGGGCCTGCCCGGTGTCGATGCGGACGATCAGTGCGGCGAACTGGTGACCCACACGGACGGCGGCCCCGGAAGAGGCGGCGTACAGCCGCAGGGGCCTACCCGACACGGGGCTCCCGTACCCTACCCACCCTGAACAGCAAAAACGCCCTCCCGAGGGAGGGCGGAGACTGGGCGCCCCCGGCAGGACTCGAACCTGCGGCCAAGCGCTTAGAAGGCGCTTGAGCTGACCACCGGATCAGTGGGCTTGACCAGGCACTTTTCTGGATGCTGAGCGCGGGCGTTTGGCGACTTCGACACGCATTCGACTCGGCCCTGAGTGGTCTACGGCCGCTGTGCGCTCAGCACCGTTCGGAATGACGCAGGTGCCCGACACCCGCTTCGGAGGTTCGTTCTCTACTCGGTCTGGCGGCGGCCTGCCTCACGCAGTGGTGTCACGTACACAGGGCGGCAGGGTGCCCCGTTGTCCAGGACGCTGAACAGGAATGAGTGATTCCGATGATGTTGACGTATCCATGTGGGTCAAGGGATTGCCTCGCGAGCGCAGGTCTGGGTCTGACGGACATCCGTTCTGGCCGCCACCCAGTCAGGGGATTATCACCGCACGTAAAGGCAAAACAACTGTACGTAGCTTGCGGTCATCGGTCCTAGCCGATACTCTCGAGATAGTCAACCAAGACCCTTCCGTGGAGGTAACTCACAGCTACACTTCCCTTACGCAAGCAAGG
Organism: Streptomyces sp. NPDC059852; assembly: GCF_042731455.1. Classification (NCBI taxonomy): domain Bacteria; kingdom Bacillati; phylum Actinomycetota; class Actinomycetes; order Kitasatosporales; family Streptomycetaceae; genus Streptomyces; species Streptomyces sp. NPDC059852. Next base: position 152,094 of record NZ_JBHWJK010000001.1, read on the forward strand.
GGCGGGGAGCCGCGTGTGGTACGCAGCGCCTCCGTAGTGCTGGAGTGCGTCTACGGGAGGGGGCAGTCTGACCAGTCGACGATGGCGGTTCTACAAGACCCGTAACGACAAGGATGTTGTTCGAGAGGATCTTAAGAGCCTTGGGGTGGGGGCCCGTGCGGCTATCCTTGAAGCGATGAAGCGTGTCGTAAGGCAAGAGCACATGCCTTACGAACAAGAATCGGTTGGCAATGGCATCTTTGCCGTCCGTGTTTTCTTTGGTGACTGCACTTACCGACTTCTCTACTCACCAGTCGGCAGTCATGATCAAGTGCTTCTTGCCCTTCATGTCATCAATAAGAAAGACAGGAAGCTTCCCAAGGTAGCAAAAGATCTGGCCATCGAGAGACTGAAGGACTGGACAGTACGCGACTAGACTCAAGGGGTGTCATGAACCGAGACGAGCTGGATGACCTCGATGAGCTGATCGGGGAGGAACTGGCGCATCCCGAGTTCGAGGCTGCCTTCGAGGATGCACGTAGCCGCAGTTCACTACTTCGCCGAATGGTTGCGCGGCGTAAGGCGCGAAAGATCAGTCAGGCCGCCGTTGCAGAGCGCATGGAAACTACTCAATCTGCAGTTTCTGAGCTTGAATCGGGTGGAACGGATCCGCGTTTGTCGACCATGCAGCGCTACGCCAGGGCAATAGGTTGCCGACTTGACGTTCGACTCAAGGATGACGGAGGCGACTGGCGTTTCAGTAATGCGTACGCAGTGGGAGCCGTCCGGCGCGAGCGTAGCAGTGTCCATGCCGAGTGGTCTGTGGATGGAGCGGACACCACGTTCACCGGAAGTTCTTCTTGGTCTTCTGCTGTGTATGCACTGCGCCGCGAGGGTGTGAATCACTGAAATGCAGACGCAAGCCGAATATGCGGAATCGCTACGCCTTGCTTCGGTGTTGCATGAATCTGCCTATCTGCAGGGGATTCGCCTCAACTCTCTTGAGGCGAAGGTTCTTGATCGGAAACCCGACCCGCCATACAGCGTAGTTACCGAACTGCGTCCAACCGTGTCGCTCGGAGCTAAATCCATCACTTTCGCAGTGCAGTATGAAGTGAAGGCTCTAGCGGACGAAGACGAAGTTTTCCGTATCGCGTGTGAGTTCCAAGCCGGATATGAGCACAACTTGGACGACGTAACGGGAGACATGGCGTCTACGTACGGGGATGTAATTGTTCTCGCGACGCTACATCCCTATGTGCGCGAACTTGTGCACAGGGTGAGTTCGGATCTCGGATTTCCAGGTCTCTTCCTTGACAACCTCGACAGTAAAGATCTGTTTCGGTTGTTGAGCGAGGAAAAGATCAAGAAGCGCAATGATGAACATGGCGCTGTCTAATTCTTCTCGCTATCTCCACGAGGAGCGGGACCTGAAGGGGCGAGCCGGAGGGGACACGCGCACGGTGCCGGGTCATCCCGCCCTCACTCGCATCCTGCGGCAGCACATCGAGGACGAGGGACTCAAGCCGGATGATCTCCTGTTCCAGGGGGAGAACGGCGGCATCCTGGCGGGTTCCGTGAGTCGCCGGGCCTGGCGGAGTGCTCGCAAGGCCGTACTGCCTCCCCACCTCTTCGAGTCGCCGACCGGTAAGCGGGTGTACGACAACCGGCACACCCGCCTGACCAAGTGGCTCAACGACGAGTACCGCCCACTCAGGTGGCCGAGTGGGCCGGGAACAGCGTGCCTGTGCTTCTCGCCACCTACGCACGATGCGTCGAAGGGCAGCTGCCGGACCTGAAGAGGCGGCTCGAAGCCGCGGGGGATCTGCCCGACCTGGCTGACGCCGACTGAGCCGCCTGCTGGCGTAAGACTTCGACACGTATTCGACACAGCGACCCGCAAAAACCCGGTGACAGCCGGACAGCCCCGGAGTCTCCCCATGATCGGCAGGGGGGTGCCCGGGGCTTCGTCGTGTGCGCTGAACCTGTCCTGAACAGCAAAAACGCCCTCCCGAGGGAGGGCGGAGACTGGGCGCCCCCGGCAGGACTCGAACCTGCGGCCAAGCGCTTAGAAGATGCGGGCAAGCCTCGGTGGGGCCGTCTGGACTGCCTACGCCGGCGCCATGCTGGGCTGTTGAAGTTCACTGCCGTCCGCCGTCGTTGCCGTCAGGATTGCCGTCACCGCGAGGATCCGAACTGGGCGGATATCTGCTGCTGTTGGCACGCAAGCCGTACGTGCGGTGAACCCTGGTGGGGCGGTGTGTGCGCTCCCTTTGTGCGCTGGTTGCGACCTTGTGTGACTTGCCTGGCCGCAGCACCGTTCAGGGTGGACGCTGCTCGGCGCCTGCAAGACCACCAAGGAAGGGCGGTACGTTGTGGGTTCAGCCAGCCAGTGGGCACGTGAGACCTTCGGAGACATAGCCAGCGAACTGGCCGACATCATCCCGGCTTGCCTCGCCCGGGCTCATGATCGAGCACGCACAGGGCAGGAGGGCGTCCATACCCAGACGCTCGAAGCCTACGGGCATGGCCTCTATGCGGTGCAATACGAGGAACTGGCCGCCGGCATCTCCGAACTTGGCGAACCAGTGCGCCTCCAAGGACGCACGATGATGCTTGTCCGCGGGAACCTCATCTACCCACTCCGCTACGCGAAGAAGGACGTGCCCGTCACGGCGGCACGTCTCCGCCGAGCCACGGGCTTCCGGGCAGACCTGATCCGACGCCACGGCCCGCCGGCCATGCAGCAAGCACTCGACTTGGACCTAGGGGAGCTTGAGGACGCCGAGGTCCACCCAGACCTGGAGCTGCTACCCGAAGACGTGCGGCTTGTCCTGGTCGCACACGCCTGCTCAATGGAGAAGGGCGTCATGCGCATTGAGTGGGGCTCCGCGGAGCTACGTAGGGAGGACCGGTACCTGATCTGGCACCGCCACGAGCCGCTGCCCGTCGCGGGTTGACCCGCAGCGGTGAACAAGCGGACGAAGCCTCGGCGGCTGAGGATGCAAGTTCTTCGGGTGCAGGCATAACCCTTCCAGTGTGGCAGATCAACTCTGGGGGCCCAGGCCGGAGCGGGGTGGGGGCGGTCATCCACGGGTGCCGTCTGTCATCGTCGGCCAACCTCGCACGGCCCAGGGACGGCCCAGGAGGCTGCGCCGCCCATCGAGCACGTTGCCTGGGGCGTACGATCGGTGCACATCCCGATCAGTTCATGGGACTAGCCGTTCAGCGGCCGATAGTCTCAAGGTCATGGCGACACCCGAAGAGATCGAAGCCCTCCTGCGCCGACCCGAGGGAGTAGATCTTGAATTCAAGAATGCCAGAGTACAGCCTCGCACACTCGGCAGGATTATCTCCGCATTCGCCAATACTCGCGGCGGCACAATCATTGTCGGTATTGACGAACGACCGAATGTAACAGGGGACAGGCTGACCGGCGTCGATCCGCGCGCATTTGAACGCCTCGTAGGAAGTACGCGCAAGCGCCTAGACCCCCAACCGGAGATGCGAGCATTTTGCGTAACCGCGCAAGGTAAAAAGTTCGGCATAATCCGCGTAGAAGCGTCCCAAAACGCACCTGTATCTAACGACGGACAAGTGGCCATACGAGTGGGGTCGAGCATCGCAACGATACCCGCATCGAATTACACTCCCCATTCATCCAGTGCCTCTAACTCAAATCAAATACTTCCCGAAGTTCGAGTGGGTTCGCAAAACCGAAGCCGAGCGTTCCGGCGTCGCAATGTCCTAATTGTTGTAATCGCGGCCCTCGTTCTGCCTGGCGCGCTTTTTTTGGTCCGGTTCCTACAAGGAAAGGATCCTGCATCTCTCGCACCTGGAGCAGCCCTGTTGGGCCTCTCGATTCTATTCGCTGGACTGATGGTCGAACTCGTTGGATGGAGACCTCAGGACGAAGACCTCGCCCAAACGCGAGAGCGGGTACGGCAGGCCGAAGCCGAACTGGAAGAAGAACTCCGCTCCCCCCATGCCGATGCTTCGCATTCAGAAGCGGAGGATGAGGAGCAGGTGCGCTTGACGCTTTCTGCCCTCTGGACGGTGACCCATCGCCGACTGGACCACTACCACGGCATTGCACTAGAACAAGCAGCTAAATCGTTCCGCAACGCCCAGATCGCCATGGCTGTCGGTTTCATCTTGCTAGTCGCCTTCGCCGCAGTGGCCTTCTTCGCCAGCACGACGGCTGGCGCCGTCGTAGCAGGTGCACTCGGCGCAGTCTCCGCTGCTCTTTCTGGCTACGTGAGCAGAACTTTCGTCGCATCACAGGAAACTGCTGCCGAGCATCTGCGCGCGTACTTCGATCAGCCGCCTGAGTTCTCCCGATATCTAGCTGCTGAGAGGCTGATTGCTGATGCCCGTCTCGAAACACAGCAGCGAGCGGAAATTCTTAGCTCCTTGGTGCAGGCGATGATCGTAGGGCCACCTGCAGATCGGGATGCCCAGGATAATCCGCAACCCAGCCAAAGCAGGTAGACGCTGTCAACGTCAGCTCACCACTCACCTGAGCTCCCATCCCGTCTGCCGTCGACCCACACACCGTGGAGCGGGCGCGATTCAGGGCGTCAAGGTGGAGCGCGCCACTGTATGAACGACCTTGACGCCCTGAATCGTGACTGCTCGGCTCTGCCTGGGTCGACGGCAGACGGGATGGGAGCTCCCCACACGCGCCACCACGGCGGCACTACGCGAACGGCGCTCCCGTCCTCTCGGAGCCTGAGCGCCCCCGCCGGAGGCACCTCTCTGACCTGCGGATGAGTCCACGCTTCTGCCCGCTGCACGTAGCGCGCCGCCGGGCGCGGCCAGCCGGGGCGAAGACAGGAGGCAGGCCGCGCCGCAGAGGCGGCGCGCGCCCGCGCCGTGCGCGGGCCTCGATGAAGTAGGGAAAGTCTTATCCCGCTGTGATGAGGTGCCGGCCGTCGTGACTTTGTACGTGAAGTCCGTTGCCGTACAACTGCCGTACAACGCATCCAGGAGTCTGATCGCGAAGACCTCGGACATGCGCTCCGCCACCTCGTCGGGAGTGAGCCACGCGACCGCGGTCGACTCGTCGGCCGTCCGCTCCTCGCCGCCGGATGGGTTGCAGCGGAAGACCAGGGCCACGATGCCTCGGGTCGTGTTCTGGTAGACGCCGGTGAGTTCGTCCACCTCGACCTGGACGCCTGTCTCCTCCAGGACCTTGCGGGCCACGCCCGCTTCGGGGGTGTCTTCGAGTTCGGGTACGCCGCCGGGGAGCTCCCAAGTTCCTTTGTCTGTGCGGCGGGTCGCCAGGAGGTGCCCGTCCTCGCGCACCACGGCTCCGGCTACGGATACCGAGTTGGAAGCGCTGCCTGATGAACGCGGAGCAGGCGGCGGCGCTCCTTGACTGCATCCGCCGGCGTCCCCGTGGTGGCAAACGGCTGCATGCCTTCTTCGCCACGCTCTACTACTGAGGTCCACGTCCCGAGGAAGCCATAGCCATGCGTGTACGGGATGTGAGCCTGCCCAGTGCTGAGGCTGACGATCAGTGGTGCGAACTGGTGATCTACACGGCGACTCCAGAGGTCGGGAAGCAGTGGACCGACACAGGAGAGATCCACGAGGAAAGCGACCTCAAGGGCCGGGCCGAGGGGGACACGCGTACCGTGCCGGGTCATCCCGCGCTGACTCGAATCCTGCGGCAGCACATCGAGGACGGGGGACTCAAGCCGAGTGATCTCCTGTTCCAGGGGGAGAACGGCGGCATCCTGGCGGGTTCCGTCATTCGCCGGGCCTGGTGGAGTGCTCGCAGGGCGGTACTGCCTCCCCACCTCTTCGAGTCGCCGACCGGTAAGCGGGTGTACGACAACCGGCACACCCGCCTGACCAAGTGGCTCAACGACGGGGTGCCGCCCGCTCAGGTCTGAAGAGGCGGCTCGAAGCCGCGGGGGATCTGCCCGACCTGCCTGGCGCCGACTGAGCCGTCCGCCGGCATAAGACTTCGACACGTATTCGACACAGCGACCCGCAGAAACCCGGTGACAGCCGGACAGCCCCGGAGTCTCCCCATGATCGGCAGGGGAGTGCCCGGGGCTTCGTCGTGTGGCGCTGAACCTGCTCTGAACAGCAAAAACGCCCTCCCGAGGGAGGGCGGAGACTGGGCGCCCCCGGCAGGACTCGAACCTGCGGCCAAGCGCTTAGAAGGCGCCTGCTCTATCCACTGAGCTACGGGGGCCGGTTGTGGTGGCCTCGTTCGTGCTGCCCGGGTGTGGGCCGTTCCGTGACGTTGCCGGGGACAAGGATAGGGCTCCCGCATCCGTGTCCCTGTCGCTTCGCCTCCGTGGCTCGATGTGGAGGTTCAGTGAAGCGGTCCTGATAATCGCAGGCAGGTACGAATCGTGCACTGCTTTTGGCCTCTCGCGCACCGGGTGTTGTGCACTCGTTATGCCTGGACTATGCCTCTGTCCCGGTCGCCCCTTCCGTCCCTTGTGTCCTATCGGCACGCAGACATGGCCATATGCTTCAGAAATCCCCTAAAATTGGGCATTCTTCGCATGTGGTGACCTTGGACGTACGGCCTCAGCTGCTCGACGCACTTTCCGCCCTGCGCGACCGTGTCGCGGCCGCACGCTTCCCGCTGCCCCTGGCAGGGGCGCCACGCGCGCGTGCCAACCGTGACGAACTGCTCGCCCAGCTCGACGACTATCTGGTGCCCCGCCTCAGAGAGCCCGAAGCGCCGCTCCTGGCCGTCGTGGGCGGGTCCACCGGCGCCGGCAAGTCGACGCTCGTCAACTCCCTCGTGGGCCGGCGCGTGACCGAAGCGGGGGTGTTGCGACCGACGACCCGCACCCCGGTGCTGGTCTGCCATCCGGAGGACCATCACTGGTTCAGCGGAATGCGTGTCCTACCCGACCTCACGCGCGTGTGGGCCCCCGAACAGGACCCGGCCGAGGAGCTGATGCTGCCCGGTGAGGAGGCCGAGCGCGTCCTGCGGATCGAGACCGCGGACACGCTCCCGGCCGGCCTCGCCCTCCTCGACGCGCCCGACATCGACTCCCTGATCGCGGACAACCGCGCCCTGGCCGCCGAGCTCATCTGCGCGGCCGACATCTGGATCATGGTGACGACGGCCGCCCGGTACGCCGACGCCGTGCCGTGGCATCTGCTGCGCACCGCCAAGGAGTACGACGCCACCCTCGTGACCGTCCTGGACCGGGTCCCCCACCAGGTCGTCGCCGAGGTGTCCCGGCAGTACGGCGCCCTGCTCACCAAGGCCGGACTCGGCGAGGTGCCCCGCTTCACCGTCCCGGAACTGCCCGAGTCGGCGTGGGGCGGCGGACTGCTCCCGGCGACGGCCGTGGCATCGCTGCGCACCTGGCTCACCCATCAGGTCCAGGACCCGGCGGCCAGGACCCACGCCATGGCCCGTACCGCCAACGGCCTGCTCGACTCCCTCAAGTCCCGCATGCCCGAGCTGGCCGGGGCCGCCGCCGCCCAGTACGCCGCCGCGCTCCGGCTGACCGGCGCGGTCGACGCCGCGTACGACAGCGAGTACGCACGCGTGCGTGGCCGTCTCCAGGCGGGTGCCGTACTCGCCGGCGACGCCCTGAAGCGGTGGCGGGCCTTCCCCCTGGACTGCACCGCGGGGGAACTCCTCGACTCGCTCGTCGAGAGCCTCAGCACCCTGCTGCTGTGCGCCGTCACCGCCGCCGACGAACGCGTCGACGACGCCTGGCGGCGCGAACCGGCGGCCGCCGCCCCTGAGCTGACGGCCCGGGACCCCCGGCCCGAGAGCGTGGAGCACCGCATCGGCGTGGCGGTACGGCGATGGCGCCGGGAGCTGGAGGAGTACGCCGAGGACGAGGTCACCGAGCTCGACCGCAGCGTCGCCCCGGACCCCGAGGTCGTCACCGCGCTCGTCGCCACGGCGCTGCTCGGCGGGCGCCGGGCACGGTCCGCCGGGGAGGGGCTCGCCGAGCGGATCGGGGCCCACGGGGCGCTGCGGCTGCGCGACCGCGCCGGACGGCTGCTCAACGAGCACCTGGACCGGGTCATGCTCAGCGAACGTGAGCGCCGGCTCGCCCCGCTCGACGCCCTGGAAGTCCATCCCGACCCCCAGGCCGAACTCATCGCCGCGTTGTCCGTACTGCAGAAGGAGAGGTGACCGGTGACTGCCGTCACTGACCAGGACCACACGGAACACGCCGATCAGCAGGAGGACGGCGGCCACCGAGGCCATGGCGGCCACGGCGTTGTCGGGGAGAGCGCCCCGCGCGGGGCCTCGCCGGCGGACGGCCTTCCGGCCGGGGTCGCTCGCGCGGTGGACGGGCCCGACTCGCACGAGGCCGGCGCCCAGGAGCCCGACCGACGCAAGCTCTGGAGAAAGCCCGCCAAGCGGGAGGTCCCGGCGGGCGGTCCCACGGACGACGGCCACACGCGTGTGGCGGCCGACAGCGACCCCGCGCGCGGGACCGCCGCCGAGGCACGCGGTCGTACGGGCGCCGACACGCCGGCGCCCGACGACGCGTCCGGCCACCCCGTCGGCGTACCGGAGGCCGGGGGACGGCCGGAGGCCGAACCGTCGCCCGCGCGGGGCGGCCCCGCGCAGAGCGCCGAGGGATCGGCGAAGGGCGGCAGGTCGTCCTCGGGTGCGGAGGCTGCCGACGGCTCCTCAGCCGGCACCGCCCCCGGATCGTCCTCCGGGGGTACGGAGTCCTCGACGCCCTGGGACGACGGGCTGATCGCGCGGCGCGTGAACGAGACCACCGCCGGGGAGCAGACCGCGATCGTGGAGCCCCGTGTGTCCGTGTCCCCGCACGCCGTGACGCCGCTCGCCTACGACGGGCCGTTGCGTTCCCGGCTCGACGCCCTGCGTGAGCTGGTCGGTCTGTCGCGTACGCGGCTCGACCACCGGACGCTCTCGGAGGCCGGACGGGTCCTCGACGAGGCGGCCGCCCGGCGCAGGCTGTCCGGGCAGCACACGGTCGTCGCCATCGCGGGTGCCACCGGCAGCGGCAAGTCCCAGCTGTTCAACGCGCTCGCCGGCGTCACCATCTCCGAGACGGGCGTACGGCGGCCGACGACCGCATCACCGCTCGCGTGCAGCTGGAGCGACGGCGCGGCGGGGCTCATCGACCGCCTCGGCATCCCGCCCCGGCTGCGCCGCCGGCCCGCGCAGAACGCGGCGGCCGACGGCCAGCTGCGCGGACTCGTCCTCGTCGACCTGCCGGACCACGACTCGGCGGCCGTCCAGCACCGGGAGCAGGTGGACCGGGTGCTGGGGCTCGTGGACGCGGTCATCTGGGTGGTCGACCCGGAGAAGTACGCGGACGCGGTGCTGCACGAGCGCTATCTGCGGCCCATGGCGGGACACGCCGAGATCATGTTCGTCGTCCTGAACCAGATCGACCGGCTGCCCGGGGAGGCGACCGACCAGGTCCTCGACGATCTGCGGCGGCTCCTCGACGAGGACGGCATCGCGCTGGGCGAGCACGGGGAGCCGGGTGCCGTCGTCCTGGCCCTGTCCGCGCTGACCGGGGAGGGCGTCGGCGATCTGCGGGAGGCGCTCGGGCAGTTCGTGGCGGAACGCGGTGCCGCGGCGCGCCGGATCGCCGCCGACGTGGACTCCGCGGGACTGCGGCTGCGGCCCGTGTACGCGGCGAGCCGGCGGACCGGGCTCAGCGAGGAGGCGCGGGACGAGTTCTCCGCCCGGCTCGCGGACGCCATCGGCGCCACCGCGGCGGGCGAGGCCGCCGAGCGGGCCTGGCTGCGCCACGCCAACCGCGCGTGCGGGACGCCCTGGCTGCGGCTGTGGCGGTGGTACCAGGACCGGGGCGAGTCGACGACCGGACGGCTCTCCCCGCGCGTCCAGGCGGACGAGGAGGCCACGGCACGTCAGCGGGTCGAGCAGGCGGTGCGGACGGTCGCGGAGCAGGCGTCGGCCGGGCTTCCCACGCCGTGGGCGCAGGCCGTGCGCGAGGCGGCCGTGCGGGGTGCCCAGGGGTTGCCCGAGGCGCTGGACGACCTGGGGGCGCGGGCCGGACTGCCGCCCGGGCGGCCGCCGCGGCCGGGCTGGTGGCCGGCGGCCGTGCTGGTGCAGGCGTCCATGACGATCCTCCAGGTCGTCGGCGGGCTCTGGCTGGCGGCGCAGATCATCGGTGTCACGACGCCCAACCTGGGCGTGCCGGTGCTGCTCATGGTGGCCGGCATCATCGGCGGGCCGCTCGTCGAGTGGGGCTGCCGGATGGCGGCCCGCGGACCCGCGCGACGCTACGGCCAGGAGGCGGAACGGCGGTTGCGGGAGGCGGCGGCCGGGTGCGGGCGGGCCCGGGTGCTGGATCCGGTGGCGGCGGAGCTGCTGCGGTACCGGGAGGTCCGGGAGCAGTACGGGAGGGTGATGGGGGTGGGGTCGCCGGCGAGGTGACCCGGGCGGTTGGGCCGATGGGTGGCGCGGGGGGTCACCCACACGAGTGCCGGAGATATCCACAGCTCGGGCCGTGGTCCACAGGGCTCAGCGGGCTCGGCCCGACGGAGGCAGTCTGGCTCCGCGGCGATCGCGATGGACGAGTTCGGTCGCGATCGGCCGCGGCGCCGGCGGCGCATCCCGGATGTACCGGGGCGTGCCGCCGGCAGGCCGGACGCAGCCGTACGGGACGGGCCCGTACGCGTTTCGGCCCGGTACACAGGGGCCGGGCCTGGAGGGGGTTCGAGATGAACGAGACGATCATCTGCGCGGTGGGGAACGTGGCGACGCAGCCGGTGTACCGGGAGCTGCCGACGGGGCCGTCGGCGCGGTTCAGGCTGGCCGTGACCTCGCGGTACCTGGACCGGACGAAGAACGAGTGGACCGACGGGCACACCAACTTCTTCACGGTGTGGGCGAATCGGCAGCTCGCGACGAACGCGGCCGCGTCGCTGAATGTGGGGGACCCGGTCGTGGTGCAGGGCCGGCTGAAGGTGCGGTCGGACGTGCGCGAGGGGCAGAGCTGGATGTCGGCGGACCTCGAGGCGACGGCGATCGGGCACGATCTCGCGCGGGGCACCTCGGCGTTCCGGCGAGCGTCGAGGCCGGAGCCGGGCGCCGCCACCGGGACCGCGCAGCCCGAGCCGGAGTGGGAGACACCGCCGCCCGCGGTGCCGGAGAGTCAACAGGCGGAAGACGCCGTGGTGGTGACGTGAGGTCAGTCACAGGTCCGAGCTGACCGGACTGCGGCTTATCGGCGAATGCGCGCCGAACGACCCCGGTGGATTTGTCGATAAGCCCTGCCCGCAAAGGATCTTGGCGATAACGATTACGAGTCGGATCGGCCGTCCGGCGGGATCCCGGGGAAGCGTGGTGCGCCGCGTACCTAGGATGCCGGGCATAGCTCACGGGGCTTCTGATTCTGCTGGTGGGACCGTACCCCCCACGTCAACGGGTCCTGCTCGAAGGGGAATTTAGTGTTTGCTGCGTTCTCCGCGCTGTCGGTGCGCGGGCGAGGGGCGGCCCGTTTCGCCGCCACGACCCTGGTGTCCGGACTGGTCGCCGCCTCCGTGGCGGTCGGCGCCGGCACCGCCGCGGCCGACAGTGCGACGCTGAACCAGGGCGGGGCGACCGCCACCATAGGCGGCCTGAAGACGTACGGTGCCGCGGTCGTGCACACCGAGGCCGGTGACCAGCAACTCTCGGCGGGCCTGTTCGAGATGTCCGTCGACGGCGGCGGCGCCCTCCAGACGTACTGCGTCGACATCCACAACCCCACGCAGCGTGACGCGAGATACCACGAGACCCCGTGGAGCAGCACTTCGCTCGGCGCCAACAAGGACGCGGGCAAGATCCGCTGGATCCTGCAGAACTCCTACCCGCAGGTGAACGATCTCGCCGCGCTGGCCGACCGGGCCGGGTTGGACGGCGTCCTCACCCAGCAGGACGCGGCGGCCGGTACGCAGGTGGCCATCTGGCGCTACTCGGACGGCGTGGACGTCGAGGCCGTGGATCCGCAGGCCGAGCGGCTCGCGGACTACCTCGAGGGGAACGCGCGGAACACGGCCGAACCCCGTGCGTCCCTGACGCTCGACCCGCCCGCGGTCTCCGGTCACCCCGGTGAGCGGCTCGGTCCGGTGACGGTGCACACGGACGCGGCCAGCGTGTCCGTGGCGCCGCCCGCGGACGCCGCGACCAGCGGGGTGCGGATCGTGGACCGGGACGGCGAGGCCGTCACCTCGGCCGTGGACGGCAGCCAGCTGTTCTTCGACGTCCCCGAGGACGCGGCGGACGGCCAGGCCGACCTGACCGTGCAGGCATCGACGACCGTGCCGGTCGGACGCGCCCTGGCGGCGGACAACCGCAGCCAGACGCAGATCCTCGCCGGCTCCAGCGAGTCGACCGTCTCGGCGACGGCGAGCGCGACCTGGGCGAAGACCGGGGCCATACCGGCACTGTCCGCGGTGGAGAACTGCGACAAGGGCGGCGTGGACATCACCGCGTCCAACAAGGGGACCGAGGCGTTCACCTTCGAACTGCTCGGGATCGAGTACACCATCGCGGCCGGCGAGTCGCGCACGGTGACCGTCCCGCTGCAGGAGGACCAGGCGTACGACTTCACGATCCAGGGGCCGGGCGGCTTCCAGAAGCGGTTCGCGGGCGTGCTGGACTGCATGACACGGGCCGGCGAGGCCGACGCGGCGGGCAGCACGACGCAGACCCTGAGCGAGCCCAGCCCGGTCACGGTCGGCTCCCCGTCCGACGACACCAACCTCGCCGCGACCGGTGGCTCGGACATGACCCCACTGATCGCGGGCCTCGCGATCGGCCTGGTCGTGATCGGCGGAGCGGTGCTGGTCGCCATCCGTAAGCGGGAAGCACGGACCCAGGGCTGAGCCCGGACGCCAGCCTGCGCCCCCAGCGGAACGCAGGCCGGCGGACCGGTCGGGCCCAGGTGGACAGGCCCTTCCGAGGACGGATGTGGCGGGTGGCCACCCGTAGTCACAGTCACGGCGCGTCCTCAGCACACCCCCGGGGCCCGTAGACCTCGCGCAGCCGCCGCGGACGGATCTCGTGCTCCGCGATCCACCCGGGCGGTGGTTCGAGGCCCAGCGCCACCGTCAGACGGTCGGGGTCGTGGACCTGGAGGGGGAGCCGGCCATTGCGCCCGTCCGCTCGTCGGGCATGTTCTGGTCATGATCCCCCCGGAGTCGGCGGGCGCCCTACGCGGCGTGAGCGTCCGCTGTGACGGTGGGGTCGCCGGGGGCGATGGGAAATCCCCAGGTCAGCGCCGCCCCGGCATACGCGTTTCCGCACAGGGGTGGCGGTGCGGCAAGATGGGGTGTATCTGCCCACTGCCTGATTTCAAGCTGCCGGACGGTTTCTCTTGGCTGAGTTCATTTACACCATGCGCAAGGCGCGCAAAGCGCACGGCGACAAGGTGATCCTCGACGACGTCACCCTGAACTTCCTCCCTGGTGCGAAGATCGGCGTCGTCGGCCCGAACGGCGCCGGCAAGTCGACGGTTCTGAAGATCATGGCGGGCCTCGAGCAGCCGTCGAACGGTGACGCGTTCCTGTCTCCCGGCTACACCGTGGGCATCCTGCTGCAGGAGCCCCCGCTGAACGAGGAGAAGACCGTCCTGGAGAACGTCCAGGAGGGTGTCGCCGAGATCAAGGGGAAGCTCGACCGCTTCAACGAGATCGCCGAGCAGATGGCGACCGACTACTCGGACGCGCTGCTGGAGGAGATGGGCAAGCTCCAGGAGGAGCTCGACCACGCCAATGCCTGGGACCTCGACGCCCAGCTCGAGCAGGCCATGGACGCCCTGGGCTGCCCGCCCGGCGACTGGCCCGTCACCACGCTCTCCGGTGGTGAGCGCCGCCGCGTCGCGCTGTGCAAGCTGCTGCTGGAGGCGCCCGACCTGCTGCTCCTCGACGAGCCCACCAACCACCTCGACGCCGAGTCGGTGAACTGGCTGGAGCAGCACCTCGCCAAGTACGAGGGCACCGTCGTGGCCGTCACCCACGACCGGTACTTCCTGGACAACGTCGCGGGCTGGATCTGCGAGGTCGACCGCGGCCGTCTGCACGGCTACGAGGGCAACTACTCCAAGTACCTCGAGACCAAGCAGACCCGTCTCAAGGTCGAGGGCCAGAAGGACGCCAAGCGGGCCAAGCGCCTCAAGGAAGAGCTCGAGTGGGTGCGGTCGAACGCCAAGGGGCGCCAGGCCAAGTCCAAGGCGCGTCTGGCCCGCTACGAGGAGATGGCCGCCGAGGCCGACAAGATGCGGAAGCTGGACTTCGAGGAGATCCAGATCCCGCCGGGCCCCCGTCTGGGCAACGTCGTGGTCGAGGTCAACAACCTCACCAAGGGCTTCGGTGACAAGCTGCTCATCGACGACCTGAGCTTCACGCTGCCGCGCAACGGCATCGTCGGCGTCATCGGCCCGAACGGCGCCGGCAAGACCACGCTGTTCAAGATGATCCAGGGCCTGGAGACGCCGGACTCCGGCAGCATCAAGGTCGGCGAGACCGTCAAGATCTCGTACGTCGACCAGAGCCGCGAGAACATCGACCCGAAGAAGACGCTGTGGGCCGTCGTCTCCGACGAGCTGGACTACATCAACGTCGGCCAGGTCGAGATGCCGTCGCGGGCGTACGTGTCCGCGTTCGGCTTCAAGGGCCCGGACCAGCAGAAGCCGGCCGGTGTGCTCTCCGGCGGTGAGCGCAACCGCCTGAACCTCGCGCTCACCCTGAAGCAGGGCGGCAACCTGCTGCTCCTCGACGAGCCGACCAACGACCTCGACGTCGAGACGCTCTCCAGCCTGGAGAACGCGCTGCTGGAGTTCCCCGGCTGCGCCGTGGTCGTCTCCCACGACCGGTGGTTCCTGGACCGTGTGGCCACGCACATCCTCGCGTACGAGGGTGACTCCAAGTGGTTCTGGTTCGAGGGCAACTTCGAGTCGTACGAGAAGAACAAGATCGAGCGGCTCGGACCGGACGCCGCCCGTCCGCACCGTGCCACCTACAAGAAGCTGACCCGGGGCTGATCGATCTTGCGGCACCTCTACCGCTGCCCACTGCGCTGGGCGGACATGGACGCCTACGGCCACGTCAACAACGTGGTGTTCCTCCGCTATCTGGAGGAGGCCCGTATCGACTTCCTGTTCCGCCCGGAGAAGGACTTCCAGCAGGGGTCCGTGGTGGCGCGCCACGAGATCGACTACAAGCGGCAGCTCGTGCACCGGCACACCCCGGTGGACATCGAGCTGTGGGTCACGGAGATCAGGGCCGCGTCCTTCACCCTCACCTACGAGGTGAAGGACGGGGACGTGGTCTACGTCCGGGCGTCGACGGTGATCGTGCCGTTCGACTTCGAGGCGCAGCGGCCGCGCCGGATCACCGCGGAGGAGCGGGAGTTCCTCCAGGAGTACACGGACGACGGCCGGGAGAAGGCCGGCGAGGAGGAGGCCGTCGCCGCATGACGGTGCTCCAGCTCGCCGACGAGGGGGAGGCGGCGGATCTCGCGGCCTTCCTCTCCCGGCTGCTGCACTACGACCGCGGCGCCGCCGTCCGCCTCCAGGCCGCCGGCACGGCCCTCGCCGTGTTCGGGCGGCCGCCCTCCTTCGAGGTGCTGGCGATCCGCGCGGTGCGGCTGGCCAAGCCGTACGAGAACGGCCTGGACGTCACGCTGGACGTGACCGTCTCGGCCGGTGAACTGCTGGAGTCCGTCGACGAGTCGGCTGCGACGGCCGTCGTCCCGGCGGCGGTCACCGGCCCGCCCTGGGCCGGGGTGCTGCCCCCGCGCGGCGGCTGGCGGCACGAGCCGGGGCTGCCCGCGCCGGACGCGCTGCGCGCGCTGGTGGGCGCGGCGGTCGCCGAGTTCCGCTCGCGCACCGGGGAGTTGCCGCCCGAGCGGCGCACCCGGGCCGAACTCGACCGGATCGGGCGGGAGATCTGGTCCCGCACGGTCGGCGGCACCGGGCTGCCCGTGCGGGCCGTGCACGCGGCGCAGTCCCTGGGCTTCCTGCGCGGCCGCGCGGACGCGGCGCAGACGGACCGGCAGCCGGTGGAGCTCCTCTCGTCCGGCGCCTGGTTCCGGCTGCGCACGCCCTTCGGGTCGGTCGCCGTACGCCGGGCGGGGCTCGGTGCGCTGGACGTCAGCGTCCGCTGACGACAGGGCCCCGGAGGGTGGTCAGCCCGCCGTGTTGACCATGGACGCCGCCGCGTACGTCAGGTAGTTCCACAGCGTCCGCTCGTGCTCCTCGGAGAGGCCGAGCTCCTCCACGGCGACCCGCATGTGCTTCAGCCAGGCGTCGTGGGCCGCGCGGTCCACGGTGAACGGGGCGTGGCGCATCCGCAGCCGGGGATGGCCGCGGTTCTCGCTGTACGTGCTGGGTCCGCCCCAGTACTGGATCAGGAACAGGGTCAGACGCTCCTCGGCCGGACCCAGGTCCTCCTCCGGGTACATGGGCCGCAGCAGCGGGTCCTCCGCCACACCCTCGTAGAAACGGTGGACGAGGCGGCGGAAGGTCTCCTCCCCGCCGACCTGCTCGTAGAAGGTCTGCTCCTGAAGCGTGCCGCGCCGAATCTCATTCACATCGTCCATGGTCTCAGACGCGGGGACGGAGGACTCCAGGCTTAGGACCACCGCCCGGGAAGGCCGGGGCGGTCGCCGCGGGACGGGTTCCGCAGGACAGTGGACCCATGGGCGCGCAGGCACCGGACCACGACCTGAACGACACCGACGACACCGACGAGCTCGACGAACTCGCCGTCTCGGCGCGCGCCGCGCTGGTGCGCGAGATCGAGCTCAGCGGGGCGTGGGACGCCGACCCGGTGTGGCGGGACGCCTTCGAGCAGGTGCCCAGGCATCTCTTCGTGCCGTACTACTACGTGGGCGTCACCGGCGGTTACGAGCGGCGCTGGGGCGAGAGTCCGGACCCGGCCGCGCGGGCCCGCTGGATGCGCGGGGCGTACGCCGACACCCCGCTCGCGACCCGGCTGCGCGACGGCGAGCTGCTCTCCTCCAGCAGCCAGCCGTCCCTGATGGCGATGATGCTGGTGGCGCTGGAGGTGGCGGACGGGCACCGGGTGCTGGAGATCGGCACCGGCACCGGCTACAACGCGGCCCTGCTCGGTCACCGGCTCGGCGACGACGGCCTCGTCACCACCATCGACCTGGAGCCCGAGATCACCGAGTCCGCGCGACGGCATCTGGAGACCGCGGGCCACCGTCCCGCCGTGGTGACGGGCGACGGGGCGCGCGGGGTGCCCGAACGCGCCCCCTTCGACCGGATCATCGCGACCTGCACGCTGCCGTCCGTCCCGCGGGCCTGGCTGGCCCAGTGCCGCCCGGGCGCGCGCGTCCTGACGCCGTTCGCCACCGGACTGGTCGTGCTGACCGTGGCGGACGCCGGGCACGCCGAGGGGCGCTTCCTGGCGACGCCCGCCTACTTCGTGCCGCTGCGCGGGGCGTCCCGGTCGGAGCCGGAGCCCGTCGAGGTGGGCGGGCTGCCGCGCGGCGCCCGGGACCACGAACTGTTCCGCTTCCTGCTGGCGCTGACCCGGGGCGGCCTGGACCCCCAGGAGGCGTACGCGCTCTGGGAGCGGGAGGACCGGCCGCGGCGGGAGCGGTACGGGATCACCGTGCGCGGCGAGCGGGCGTGGGCCTGGCTGGACGACCCCGAGGGACCGTACGCCTGGCCGCTGCCCGGCTGACCCCCTCTACGGCGCAGGGGCGGTCGTACGGCTCGACGAGGCCGTACGACCGCCCCTGCGGGCGTGCTGAGCGCGCGGGCTAGCCGCGCCGGATCGTGATCGTCGTCCACGCCCCGACGTGCACCCGGTCGCCGTCCTGGAGCGGGACGGGGACGAAGGGCTGGATCGGGTCCTCGGAGTTGTTCACCGTGGTGCCGTTCGTCGAGTTCTGGTCGACGACCGCCCAGGTGCCGTCCGGCTGCTGGACGAGCACCGCGTGCTGGTGCGAGACGCCGGGGTCCTCCGGCGGCACGGACAGGTCGATGTCGGGGGACTCGCCGGTGGAGTGCCGGCGGCGGCCGATGGTGACCTGGTTGCCGGTGAGCGTGCGCTGCTGCTCGGGCGAGTACGCGGGCAGGTTCAGACCCGCGGCCTCCGGGCCGGAGCGCTGCATCATGGCCATGAAGTACTCGCGGTCCGGACCGATGGTCGCCGTCCAGGTCGCCGGCTGCTGCTGGTAGCCGGGGCCGGGGGGCGGGGCCTGTCCGGGGCCCTGCTGCGGGTAGCCGTAGCCGCCCTGTCCGGGGCCGCCCGGCGCGCCCTGTCCGGGGCCGCCCGACGGGGGCGAGATCACCCAGTCGTCCCCGCCGCCGCCGAAGGACGGGCCGCCCTGCTGCGGGCGGCCGCCCTCCTGCGGGAAGCCGGGCGGGGCCTGCGGGGCCGAGGGGCCGGGACCGGCCGGGTGGAAGGCCTGCGGGGCGCCACCGCCCGCGCCGGGGCCGGGCTGCGTAGGTGCGGGCGGCGGAGGAGCCTGCCGAGAGGGATCGCCGAAGCCGCCGGGACCGCCCGGACCGCCACCGGGACCGCCAGGACCACCGGGGCCGCCTCCGAAGCCGCCAGGTCCACCGGGGCCGCCGGGACCGCCCTGGCCGCCGCGGCCGGGGTGGCCGCCCGGCCCCTGCGGGTCCGCGCCGAACGGCGGGATCGGCTCCGCGGGGCGGTTCACCTGGGACGGGCGGGAGCCCTGGTAGTCGTAGGAGTCACCGCCGCCGAACGACGGCGGGGGACCGGACTGCTGCTGCTGGAAGTGCGAGGGCAGGCCGGGGCCGCCGGGCGCCGGAGGGCGCGGGGCGGCGGGCGTGTACGAGGTCGCCGTGTTCGTCAGGAAGTTCCACCGGCACTCCTCGCAGAACGGCGCACCGCCCTCACGGGGCGTGCGGCACTGCGGGCACAGCTCGGGCTCCGGACCGCCGGGCATGGGCGGACGCCCACCCTGCTGACCGGGGTGACCACCGGGGCCACCGGGACCGCCATGGCCACCGGGAGCGCCATGGCCACCGGGCGGCGGGAAGCCGTAGCCGCCGGCGGGCGGGGGCGGCGGCGGAGGGGGAGGTACGGCACCGGCCATGCGGTGACCGCAGACCTCGCACCAGTCGTCGGAACCCGACTGGTGTCCGTTCGGGCAGGTCGGCATGTCGGCGCTTCCCCCTCTCCTTTCCGGTCGTTCCCGACCGGATTTCTTCCCACCCCGAGGGGCCAGGCTCGATGCTTCTACTGGGTCCTGCTGGTCACTTCTTTACACGAACAGTCTTTGTCGACCGGGTCTCGAGTGTCATCTCGTCGGCCTCCGCGACCTTCGCCTTCAGTCGCACAGTACCCGTCGCGACATCGACCACGTCCACCACCTTCGCAAGGAGTTTCGCCGTATCCGCGTTTCCGGAGGCCCCGGCGAGCTGAACGGCGCGGCCCAGTTTGGCCGTTGCTCCATCGATATCGCCCGCTTTGCGGAGATCCAACCCTTCCTGGATGGCCTGGGCCAGTTCGGCCTGGCCGGTGTAGTGGGCGACTTGGGGGTTGATCGACGTCGAAGCGGTCATGTCGTCGGTCCAAACCGCCCGTACGAGACCTTGTGCGCCCAGGTTCTGAGCACTTCCGTCCGGTTGGGGCACGACCAGGGAGACCCTTGCGGCCAGCATCTCCTGGCCGAGGCCGGCGGCCGGGACCTCCACGCATACGTGGTAGTCACGGGACTCGTCGCCCCAGGAGCCCGTGGGATAGTCGCCGGCGCGCGGTCCCGCCTCGGTGCGGCGGCCGGTCAGGTCCTCGACGGTGGGCGCGACCTGCTTCACGAACCTGATCGTGGTGCCGACCGGGGTCCACACCCGCAGGGCGACGTCGGCGACCTCCTTGCCCATCGCGGTCTCCATCATCCGCGTGAAGTCGGCGGCGAGACCGGCCGGGTCGGCGACGATGTCGGCGCTGCCGAGCAGGGCGGAGGCGATCGATGTGACTTCTTTCACTTCCCAGTCGGTGCCCACGCCCCGTGCGTCACAGGTGAACCGACCGGCACACGCGTCCAGCGTGGCCTTCAGGTCCTCGGCCGACTCGTGCTCGTTGCGGCCGTCGGTGAGCAGGATGCCGTGCCGGATGGCGACGTCGGCGGAGGAGAGCAGCCGGTCGGCGAGGCGCAGCCAGGTGCCGATGGCGGTGCCGCCGCCGGCGCTGAGCTTGCGCAGCGCCTGCTTGGCCTGCTCGCGGGTGGTGGCGTCGGCGACGGCGAGGCGGCCGCCGCCCGGGTACACCTCCTTGGCGACGTGGGTGCCGCCGATCACCGCGAAGTGGACGCCGTCGCGCAGGGTGTCGACGGCGGCGGCCGTGGCGTCGCGGGCGTTGCGCATCTTGGTCGGCGGATAGTCCATCGAGCCGGAGCAGTCGACCATGAGCGCGACGGCCGCGTCCGCGTCCGGTCCGGCGGGGCGGGCCGCGGCGGGCGCGCCGGCGAGGGTGCCGCCCCCCGTGGAGGTGACCGTGACGATCGCGTCGACCTGGGTGCCGCCCTCCGGCAGGTACTCGTTCTGGTACACGTCCACCGAGAACCGCGGCACGCTTGGTTTCGAGAAATTGGCCATGTCTATTCAAATCCCCCTGAGAACCCCGTGCTGGGGTCATGGCTGCCGACGGACCGGTCCCCTCCGGTCCGCTGAGGCCGTCCCCGCGGCAGGCCTCAGGCCGATCCTGCCCCTGCCGGCGGTGCCGGGAACGGCAGGACGGCCACTGTTACGTTGTCGTGCCCGCCGCCGTCGAGGGCGTGGCCCACGAGCACCCGGGCGGCGTGCAGGGGGCGCGTGGCGGCGTCGGCCGGGACGATCTCGGCCATGTGCTCGGCGGCCTCGGCGTAGTTCCACAGGCCGTCCGTGCAGACCACGACGACCCCCGGGCGGTCGGGCTTGAAGGACGCGGTGTGCGGCTCCAGTTCGTAGGCGTCCGCGCCCAGCCAGCCCGTGATGGCGTGGGCGCGCTCGTCGGCGTACGCCTCGGCCTCGTTCATCAGTCCCGCCGCGACCATCTGCGCGGCCCAGGAGTCGTCCTCGGTGAGCCGGGCCGGGGGAGCGGAGCGGTCGGCCGGGACCCAGTAGACGCGGCTGTCCCCGACCCAGCCGACGACCAGCAGGTCGGGAGTGACGACGGAGCCGACGATCGTGCACGCCGGGGCGTTCTGGTGGGGGGCCTGCTCACGGGCCGTGGCCGGTTCGGCGGCGAGCGCGTTCACCGCGTTGGAGGCGGCCACGATCGCCTCGTGCAGGGCCTGCTGCGGATGGGTGCCGCGGGGCAGCGCGGCCAGCAGCGACTCGGAGGAGGCCCGGGCGGCGGCCAGGGAGGCGTCGTCGGGGCGGGTCGCCGAGGACACCCCGTCGCAGACCATGGCCAGCGTCACCGGGCGCCCGTCGGGCAGGGTGGTGCAGGCGACGGCGAACGCGTCCTCGTTGCGGTGGTGGCGCAGCCCGCGGTCGCTGACGGCGGCGACCGGGCCGGCCTCCTGCTCCATGTGGTCCCGTTCGCGGGGCTGGGCGTGCCCGCAGTTCTCGCAGTAGCCGTCGCGGTCGACCCGGCCGGCGCGGCAGGCGACGCACACCTTGGTGCCCTCGGGCGGGGTGGGCGCGCCGGCGCTCACCCGGGGGTCGGGGGCCTGCAGGGCGTACGCGTCGGGCTCGGCCGGGCGGTCCAGGCGCACCCCGGAGGACGGCGCGTCGGGGGACTCCGCCGGGACGGGGACGCCGTCCGGCACGGTCGGGGTGCGCGGGGCGGGGTCGCTCTCGCCGGCCTGGGCCGGGAACGGGGGAGGGCCGGGCTCGGGCGCGGCGGGGGCCGGGATGCCCGGCGGCGGCACCGGTGGCGGGGGAGGTGTGCCCGGCGGCAGGTCGTGACCGCCGGTCCCGGTGCCCGGGGCGGCGGAGCCGTTCAGGGCGATGGTGGGGTGGTCGTCCGGCCGTGCGGGCACGGTGGACAGGTCGTATCCGCACGCACCGCAGAAACGGTCACCCGAGTCGAGCGGCCAGGCGCAGCTCGGGCAGGCGGACAACTGGGGCATCTGCGACATCAACTACACCCACGTCCGGGGGCGGTAACGGTTGGCACGTTCCACCAGGTCGATCCTCTCCTCGCCGCCCGGGGCCAGCCGGGCCAGCATGCGGTACGAGCGCTCCAGGCCGAACCGCAGCCCCCGTTCGTCCAGGCCGCTGCCGAGCAGCGTCCGTCCTCCGGGGGCGGACGGGGCGGAACCCTGGCCACCGGAGAGTATCCAGTCCAGCGCCGCACCGAGCACTTCCGCCGACAACTGCTCCCGGCGCGCCGGGTCCAGGCCGTACGCGTCCAGCGCCTCCACCTGCCCCGCCGCGGCCGTCAGGTCGTCCAGGAACGGTACGTCCCCGGCGACCGCGGTGCGTTGACGCAGCCGGGCGCGGACGGCCGCGACGCGGGCCGCCGTGTAGTGGATCGAGCTCTCTGGGACGGACTCCAGGGTCGCCACGGCCCCCCGGCGGTCCCCCGTCGCGAGCTGGACGCGGGCCAGGCCGAAGGCGGCGCCGACATGGCTGGGGTCGGTCGTCCACACGAGACGGTAGTACTCGGCGGCGTTGTCCAACTGGCCCAGCACCTCGGCGCACAGGGCGAGCGCCAGCTTCGGGGCGAGCTCCCCGGGGAAGGCGTCGTAGATCGCGTCGAAGGCGAGCGCGGCGCCCGCGTGGTCCCCGGTGACGAGCGCGGCCACACCCCGGTACCAGACGACCCGCCAGTCGTCGGGGCGTTCGTCCTCCAGCTTCAGCAGGGCCTCGTGCGCGGCGGCCGTGTCGCCGCTCTCCAGCCGGGCCCGCACCTGCCGCAGCCGGGACTCCGTCGACGGCGCCGGTACGGCGGCGAGCGCGCCGAGCAGCTCCGCCGGGGCGGTGGTCAGCAGGCCCGCGAGGAAACCGGCGTTCGGGTCCGTGGGATCGACGAGGGGGACCGGCAGCGCCAGCGCGGCGGCGGGGGCGTCGGCCTCCTTGACGATCCGGACCGGGGCAGGCGCGGTCACGGCCGGCGTCCGGCGGGCGGCGCCCCTGCGGGCCGGCACCGGGCGTGCCCCCAGCCGGGAGACCTCCCCGGCGGACTGAGGGAACAGCACCGTGTCGGTGACCCGCACCTCCGGCCCGAACAGCGTGGACAGCGCGGGCCGCGCCCGGCCCGACTGGAGGGAGACGACCTCGCGCAGCACCCCCGTCAGCTGCTCCGCCATCTCCTGCGCGGAGGCGAAACGGCGGGCGGGGTCGGGATCGGTGGCGCGGACCAGGAGCCGGTAGAAGGACTCGTACCGGCGGAACACCTCGATGTGGTCCGGGTCGGGCAGCGAGTCGGCGTAGACGTTCGTGTAGCCCTGGAAGTCGAAGGCCAGCACGGCGAGGGTGCGGGCGACCGTGTAGAGGTCCGAGGCGACCGACGGGCCGGTCTCGGCGACCTCCGGCGCCTGATAGCCGACCGTGCCGTAGACGGCCGACTCGTCGTCGTCCATCCTGCGCACCGCGCCCATGTCGATCAGCTTGAGCTGGTCCTCGGTCTGGATGGCGTTGTCGACCTTGAAGTCGCAGTACAGCAGGTTGCGGCTGTGCAGATGCCCGAGGGCCTCCAGGGCCTCGATGCCGTAGGCGCACGCCTGCTCCACCGGCAGCGGGTCGCGGCGGCCCGACTCGGTACGGCGCGCGTTCGCTATCTCCTTCAGGGACTTGCCGCCGACGTACTCCATCACGATGTAGCCGTCGAGGGAGCCGGTGCGCTGGTCGAGGTGCTCGACGAAGTTGTAGATCCGCACGATGTTGGCGTGCTCGATCTCCGCGAGGAAGCGCCGCTCGGATATCGCCGCCGCCATCGCGTCCTGGTCGCCGGTGTCCAGCAGGCCCTTGAGCACCACCCAGCGGTCGGAGACCGCCCGGTCCACGGCCAGGTAGATCCAGCCCAGCCCGCCGTGCGCGAGGCAGCCGACGACCTCGTACTGGCCGTGCACGACGTCCCCGGCGCGCAGCTTGGGCACGAACGAGTACGGGTGCCCGCATTTCGTGCAGAACCCCTCGGTGCGGCCCGGCCGGTCGCCGCGGGCCCGGCCGACGGGCGCGCCGCAGTCGGAGCGGGAGCAGAACCGCTTGCGCTCCGGCACCTCCGCCTTCTCCAGCACCATCGCGCGCGGGTCGGGCCGCGGCACGTCCGGCACCTGGACCAGTCCGGCGCCGAGCCGCCCGCGCCCGCTGGAGCCGGCCGTGGAACCCGAGCTGCGCACGGACACCGAACGGCCCGTGGACCGCCCGGACACCGAGCGCGACAGCCGCCCGGACACCGAGCGCCGCGACCGTGAGGACCGCGATGTCTGCGAGGACGTGCGCGAGCCGCCCCGGCCGGTGGAGCGTGAACCGCCGCTGCCCGATCCGCCCTTGCCGCCCGCCGCGACCCCGGTGGGCGGCGAGCCGACCGTGCCGGTCGCCGAGACGACCGGGGCCAGGCCGCAGGTGTCGCAGTACAGCTCGCCGCCGCCCATGTCCTCGTACCGCCCGGTGCAGTCCGGGCGCTGACAGGTCTGCCCCGCCTGGCTCATGTCTCCCCCCTGCCCCTCATGTCCCGCTCCCGGCCCCGTCCTCGGGGGTGCGCGGACCCGGGATGCGGCCACCGGTGCCGCCGAGCAGCTCGGCCGCCGCCTGCTGGTAGCGCAGGACCGCCTGCTCGGCGACGCGCAGGTCGCAGGGCGCGCTCCACAGCATGCGGCGCGCCGCGTCGTAGCGCTCGACCAGCAGCGGGTCCTCCGCGAGGCCGTGCCGGGCCACCTTCGCCTTGTACGCGTCGAGGCGGCCCCGCAGCTCGGCGCGGACCGCCAGCGGCGCCGTGACCGCCGTCAACGACTCGCGGGCGCGCAGCAGTTCGTCCTCCGCCTTCTGCTCCAGGGACTCCAGCAGCGGCGACAGCCGGTGCCACTGGGCCTGCCGGCGGTACTCGGCGGCCGTCGCCAGCTGCTCCTGGAGCACCGTCGGAGGACCGCTGACGACGGGCACCTCGGTGGCGGCGATCTTCGCCAGTACCTCGCCGCGCGCGGTGCGGGCCTCGGCGAGCGTGCGGTCCGCGCGGGAGAGCACGTCCCGTAGGCGAACCAGTCGCTGCTCGGCGTCCTGGCGGACCGTCAGGACGGCGTCGATCTCCCGGCGCACGTCCTCCAGGGCGCGTGCCTCACGGTCGTAGACGGTGGTGTCCGGACGGCCGCCGCCCGGCGCCGAACTGCCCTGCGTGGGCACCCAGTAGGCCAGCGGGTCCGACACCACCTCGGCGCGCAGCCGCGTCAGCGTACGGGTGATCCGCTCCAGGTCGTCGCCCGCCGGATGCTCGCCGGGGCGCACCCCGACGGAGTGCGCGAGCCGGCGGGTGCGCTGGAGCTCGGCGGCGAGTAGATCGATCCGGGCGGGCAGCGCGGACCAGACGGCGTCGGCGGCCACGACCATGTCCAGCGAGGTCGCGTACAGCTCGTTCATCCGGTCCACGAGCGTGGCCAGGGAGAACCGCTCGCTCAGCCGGCCGGGACCGCCCGGCAGGGAGGGCGAGTCGGCGACCGTCACGCACTCGCCGCGCAGCAGCTCCGTCAGCTCCACCAGGTCCTCGCGACTGGACCAGCGGCGCCGCGAGCGGATCTCCCGCGCCGAGCGCAGCGCGCCCGTGTAGGCGTCGAAGTACGCCCACAGCAGCGTGATCGACGCCTCCACGGACGTCCAGCGCTCCTTGGTCACGCCGGTCAGCTCGGCCCCTTCGAGGAGTCTGCGGCCCGCGTGGTCCTGGAGGGCGAGCAGCGAGGTCTCGATCGCCTCGTGCTCCTGGCCGAGCCGCGCCAGCGCACGGTCCACCTCGTCCCGGTCCATCACCGGCCCGGCGGGGTCCGTGACGCCCATCGATCACCTCTCGCTGCGTTGAGTTCCGTCAGTCGTCTGTCCGTGCCGTCCCGCGCCCGCGGGCCGCCTACGCGTAGTGGGCCTCGGGCGGGGTCGCCGACGCCGACTTCCTGCCGTCCGTGTCCATGGTCGGGTGGAGCCACTTCTCGTACGAGGCCGCCCAGCCGCCGTCCTCGACGTAACTCTCCAGGATCCGGTTGACCCGGCGGACCAGATCGTCGGATCCCCTTTTCATCGCCACTCCGTAGTACTCGTCAGTGAACAGGCCGCCCTTGAGCTCGACGGCCGGATCCTGCGCCGCCTGGCTCGCCGCGAGCGCGCCGTCCGTGACGACCGCGTCGACCTCCCCCAGTTGCAGTTTGACCAGACAGTCGAGCTGGTTGGGGACGGTGGTGCGGATGTCGGTGGAGGCGGGCAGGACGCCTTCCTTCCTGCCCGCTTCGAGGTTGTCGTACGCGGTCGATCCCCGGGCCGAGCACACCTTGCGGTCCGCGAGGGACGCGTCGAATCCGGTGACCGCCGACGTCTTGGGCGCGAGGACCTGCTGGCCGGTGACGAAGTAGGGCGCGGAGAAGGCGACATGGTCCAGCCGGTCACAGGTGATCGTCATGGTGCGCACGACCATGTCGACCTCGCCCTTCTCGACCGCCTCGATCCGCCGGCTGGTCGGGATCGCCTTGAACCGCACCGCGTCCCGGTCGCCCAGGATGTCCTCGGCGATCCGGTGGACCAGGTCGATGTCGAACCCCTCCAGCTCGCCCGAAGGGTTGTTCGGATCGAGGTAGCCCCAGCGGTAGCTGTTGGTGTCGACGCCGACGACCAGACGCCGGTCCTCACGGGCCTTGATCGCGTCGACGACCGGGGTCTTCCCGCCGCCGGACGGCGACAGGCTCCGGTCCTGGGGGTCCTCGCACTTCTCGGCCCTGGCCTGCCCGGCGTGGGTGACGCCCTGCCCGGCCGGGGCGGCGCCGTCATCGGCGGACTGGGACAGGGGCAGCAGCAGCGCCGCGGTCACCGCCAGGGCGCAGAGAAGGGCCATCGCGCCGACGCCGCCCCAGCCGCGCAGCCCCGCCCGCAGGCGCCGCCACCGCCGGGCGGAGCCGGCACGGGCGCCGGCGTGTGCGTTCATCGTCCTGCCCCCTCTCACCGGTACTCCGACAGCCTGCGGCCGATGCCGAGGACCGCGCCCGCCGCGCCCAGCACCGCGAGGACGGCGGCACCGGCCGGAACGCCCGTCAGCGCGTCCAGGCCGCCGCCCGCGGCCCGCCGGAACTCGCCCTGCTCGTGGGTGAGCGCGGTCGCCAGCGCCTTGTCGACGTTGTCGAAGCACACGCTCGTCGGCTCCTTCGCGGTGCCGATGATGCGGTCGCGGGCCGCCTGGTAGTTCCCGGAGTCGTTGTCCGCGCGCGCGAGGTCGTGGCGGTCCTTCCAGACCTTCATGAAGCCGTTCGCGTCCCGTACGGGCTTGCCGCCCGCCGCGTCGTCGGCGAGGTCCGCCGCGCGGGCGAGCGCCGTGCGCAGGGCGTCGATCTGCCGGTCGTAGCCCCACTCGTAGGCGTCGACCGTGCTGCCGTCCTCCAGGGCGCGGGTGTCGGCGCCGCGGCGGACCAGGGTGAGGTTCTCGTCGCTGCGGGCGGTCAGGGAGGCGATCCGGGCCTCGTGCAGCACCGTCAGGGAGCGCACGCCGTGCTCGTAGGAGTCGTCGAGGCCCGCGCGGGCCACGGTGTGGCTCACCGTCAGCCACAGCAGGCCGACGGTGGCCGCGGCGGTGGCGGTCACGAGGCCGTGGTTGAGCACCCGGTTGGTGCGCCGGTAGGTGCGGTGCTGGGCCCATCCCAGGGCGGCCAGCGCGAGGACGCCGAGGCCGAGGGAGGCCCACGGGAAGGACCGGGC
Organism: Streptomyces sp. NPDC059852; assembly: GCF_042731455.1. NCBI lineage: Bacteria > Bacillati > Actinomycetota > Actinomycetes > Kitasatosporales > Streptomycetaceae > Streptomyces > Streptomyces sp. NPDC059852. Next base: position 179,831 of record NZ_JBHWJK010000001.1, read on the forward strand.
GTCGGCGTAGTCGGCGCCCAGGCGGCCGTTCTCCGATCGGTACAGCTTCTCCGCGGCCGGCAGCATGCGCTGCTGCATCATCTCGTTGGCCGCGCGCAGATAGGCGCCGCCCACCGGGTAGCCCTGGCGGTTGTTGGCCCGCGCCGTCTCCACCAGGCCGTTGTACTCGGGCAGCAGCCGGCTCAGCGAGGCGATCGTGCGGGCCGAGGCCGAGCCCGGTTCGGAGTTGGCGGCGGCGGTGACGAGCTTGGCGGCGGCCGTGCGGATGTCCTTCTCGTAGCCCGCGCGCATCGCCGGCTTCTCCTGGAGGCCCGCGAGATAGCCGCTGGCCGCCGCGGTGTTCGCGTCGGCCAGGGAGCGGTAGATGTCGGCCGCGTCCGAGCTGAGCGGCTGGCTGCGGTGCAGGACGTCGTCGGCGGCGGCCGTCCGCTCCGTCATCTGCCAGGCGGCGACGGCGCCGAACGCGACGACGAGCAGCGCGAGGACGGCCCCGAGGATGCGCAGCCGGCCCGGCTCGGTCGTGGCGGCCGCCCGGAGCTGGTCGAAGCCCTCCGCGAACGCGGTGCGGCGGGCCCGCGGGACGGGTGCAGGCGCGGCGGAGGCGGGCGCCGACTCCGGTGCGGGGGGCCCGGGTTGGGGCGGCACGGACGGCAGCGTCGGCACGCTCCGGGCCGGCTCCCGGCCCGGTGGTGGCGGCGCGCTGCCGCCCGGTGTCCGTGTCATGCCGACCTCCCCCATGGCCATCCGTCGCGGGCCAGTATCGCCGCCCGGACCGGCGTCCGCACCGGCCTCGACCGATCTTGGTCCGGTCACGGCGGCGGCCCCGGTCCCCGGCACCGCCGGACACGCCCCCGCACCACCCCCTGCCCATGAGAACGCCGTGGGAATCGGTTCGGTTCCACCTCGTCGCGCCGGGCGTCGGGGGAGTGCGGGGGTGTGTCCGGGAGCGGCGGCCGGCTACGGCTCGAAGTGCCGCCGCAGCCGGGCGTGCACCTCCTCGGGGGCACCGACCGCGTCCAGCCCGAGCAGGGCCGCGCCCAGCACCGGCCGCGCCGCCACCACCCGCGGTACGGCCTTGGGGGCGCGGGCCGCCAGCAGGTCCCGTATCCCGTCGTCCAGTTGGGGGTGGCGGGCCGCCAGGACGCTGCCGCCGAGCAGGACCGGGGTCTCCTCCCCGAGCAGACCGAGCCGGGTCAGGGCGACCGTCGCCATGGTGACCACCTCGTCGGCGAGCCGGTCGACGAGGGAGCGCGCGACCGCGTCGCCGGACGCGGCCGTGGCGAACAGCACCGGCGCCAGTTCGTGCCGGCGCCGCTCCGGGAGGTGCCCCAGATGCAGGGCCTCGATCAGCGCGTACATGGAGGACAGCCCGAAGTGCGCGGGCAGCGCCTGGGCCAGGGACGTGGCCGCGCCCCGCCCGTCCTCCGCGCGGGCCGCGTGCCACAGCGCCTCCTCCGCCAGGCCCCAGCCGCCGCCCCAGTCCCCGGACAGCCGGCCGAGCGCCGGGAAGCGGGCGGTGCGCCCGTCCGGACGCATGCCCACGCAGTTGATGCCGGCGCCGCAGACGACGGCCACCCCGCGGGGCTCGGTGACCCCGGCGCGCAGGATCGCGAAGGTGTCGTTTCGGACCTCGACACGGGTGCCCCACGCGCGTGCGTGCAGCGCGGCCGCCAGGGTCTCCTCCTCCACCGGCAGGTCGGCGTTGGCCAGACAGGCCGACACATGGTCGGCGCGGGTCACGCCCGCGGCCGTGAACGCCTCCTCGACGGCCTCGGCCAGCGTGTCCATCGCCTGCTCGACGCCCACGGCGGGCGGCCGGAAGCCTCCCGCGCGGGCGGTGGCCAGGACGGTGCCGTCGCCCGCCACGACGGCGACGTCGGTCTTGCTGTTGCCCGCGTCGACGGCGAGGACACGTGCGGTCATGCCCACGCGAGGTGCTCCCGGTTGTGTGCGATCAGCTCGTCGGTGAGCTGCTCGGCGTACTCGAACTGGCCGACGAGGGGGTGCGCGAGGAGCGCCCGGAACACCCGGTCGCGGCCGCCGCGCAGGGCGGCGGAGAGCGCCAGGTCCTCGTAGGCCGTCACCTGCGCCATCAGACCCGAGTACAGCGGGTCGAGACGGGGCACGGGCAGCGGCGCCGGGCCGTTCTGGCCGACGGCCGCCTGCACCTCGATCACCGCGTCGTCGGGGAGGAAGGGCAGCGTGCCCCGGTTGAGGGTGTTCACCACCTGGTAGGGGCTGCCGGCGCCGTTCAGCAGGGCGGCCGCGAGGTCCACCGCCGCCTCCGAGTAGTACGCCCCGCCCCGCTTGGACAGCAGTTCCGGCTTCTCGTCGAGCGCCGGGTCGGCGTACAGGGCGAGCAGTTCACGCTCCATCGCGGCCACCTCGGCGGCGCGGGACGGCTTGGTGCGCATCTCCCGGACGACCGCGTCGTGGGCGTAGTAGTAGCGCAGGTAGTAGGACGGGACCACGCCCAGCCGGTCCAGCAGGACGCGGGGCAGACGCAGGTCGGCGGCGAGGGCGTCGCCGTGCTCGGCGAGCAGCTTCGGCAGGACGTCCGCGCCCTCGGGGCCGCCCAGACGCACGCCGGTCTCCCAGGTGAGGTGGTTGAGGCCGACGTGGTCGAGGTGGATGTCGGCGGGGGAGGCGCCGAGCAGGGCGGCGAACTTGCGCTGGAAGCCGATCGCCACGTTGCACAGGCCGACCGCCCGGTGCCCCTCCTGGAGCAGGGCGCGCGTGACGATGCCGACCGGGTTGGTGAAGTCGATGATCCAGGCGCCCGGGTTGGCGCGCCGGACCCGCTCGGCGATGTCCAGGACGACCGGCACGGTGCGCAGCGCCTTCGCGAGACCGCCGGCGCCGGTGGTCTCCTGGCCGACGCAGCCGCATTCCAGGGGCCACGTCTCGTCCTGCTGCCGGGCCGCCTGGCCGCCGACGCGCAGCTGGAGCAGGACCGCGTCGGCCCCGTCGACGGCCGCGTCCAGGTCGGTCGTCGTGGTGATCCTCCCGGTGTGGGCCTGGCGGGCGAAGATACGGCGGGCGAGGCCGCCGACCAGCTCCAGGCGGTCCGTCGCCGGGTCCGTCAGGACCAGTTCCTCGATGGGCAGGGTGTCGCGGAGACGCGCGAAGCCGTCGATGAGTTCCGGCGTGTAGGTCGAGCCTCCGCCGACCACGGTGAGTTTCACTTGAGATTCAACCCTTTACTCCGGTGAGCGTGACGCCCTCTACGAACGCCTTCTGGGCGAGGAAGAACACGAGGATCACGGGGGCCATGACCAGGACGGTCGCCGCCATGGTGAGGTTCCAGTCGGTGTGGTGCGCCCCCTTGAACGACTCCAGTCCGTACGACAGGGTCCAGGCGCCCGGGTTCTCGGACGCGTAGATCTGCGGCCCGAAGTAGTCGTTCCAGGCGTAGAAGAACTGGAAGAGTGCCACTGCGGCGATACCCGGTTTCGCCATGGGCAGCACCACCCGCAGCAGGGTGCGCAGTTCGCCGCAGCCGTCGACCTTCGCCGCGTCCAGGTACTCGTCGGGGATGGTGGTGAGGAACTGCCGCAGCAGGAAGATGGAGAACGCGTCCCCGAACGCCATCGGGACGATCAGCGGCCACAGCGTGCCCGACAGGTCCAGCTGCTTCGCCCAGAACAGGTACATCGGGATGATGACGACCTGCGGCGGCAGCATCATCATCGAGACGACCAGCATGAGCGTCAGATGGCGGCCCCGGAAGCGGAACTTGGCGAGCGCGTACGCCACCGGGACGGACGAGACGACGGTGAGGACCGTGCCCAGCCCGGCGTACAGCAGCGTGTTGCGCCACCAGGTCAGGAAGCCGGGGGTGTCGAGGACCTGGGTGTAGTTGCCCCACTCCCAGGTCCGCGGGACCAGGTCCCGGGTCAGCGTCTGCTGGTCGCTCATCAGCGAGGTCAGCACGACGAACACGAACGGCAGGACGAAGAACAGGGCGGCCGCGACGCCCAGGGAGTGCACGGCGATCCACTCCAGCACCGCCCGGCGGCGCGCGGTGCGTTCGGCGGCGGTCGGGGCGGCCGGCCGGGCGGGCCGTTCCAGCACCTGGGTCATGGCCGGTCACCTGCCTGGATGAGCCCGCCCCGGCGTCGCATCAGCAGCGCGGTGAACGCCATGGCGAGGGCGAAGAGGACGAGCGCGACCACACAGGCGGAGCCGTAGTCGAAGCGCTGGAAGCCGAGGTTGTAGACGAGCTGGGGGAGGGTGAGCGTCGACTTGTCGGGGTAGCCCGGCTCGAACTGCTGGCCGGAGCCGCCGATGACACCGGAGGCGACCTTCCCGGCGACCAGCGGCTGTGTGTAGTACTGCATGGTCTGGATGACCCCGGTGACGACGGCGAACATGACGATCGGCGAGATGTTCGGCAGGGTGACGTACCGGAACCGCTGCCAGGCCGAGGCGCCGTCGAGCTCGGCTGCCTCGTACTGCTCCTTCGGCACGTCGAGCAGGGCGGCCATGAAGATGACCATGAGGTCGCCCACCCCCCACAGCGCGAGCGCGGTGAGGGCCGGCTTGGACCAGGCGGGGTCGGTGAACCAGCCGGGCGCCGGCAGGCCGAGGTCGCCGAGCACCGAGTTCACCGGTCCGGTGCCGGGGTTGAGCAGGAAGACGAAGGCCAGCGTCGCGGCGACCGGCGGGGCGAGGTAGGGCAGGTAGAACAGGGTGCGGAAGACCCCGACACCGGTCCTGATCTTCGTGATGAGCAGTCCGACGCCCAGTCCGAACACCACCCGGCAGGTCACCATGACCAGCACCAGCCAGAGCGTGTTGCGCAGCGCCGGCCAGAACAGCGGGTAGTCCTGGAAGACGTAGGTCCAGTTGTCCAGGCCCCGGAACGCGGGGGTGCCGAAGCCGTCGTACCTCATCAGCGAGAAGTACACGGTGGACACCAGCGGGTAGGCGAAGAAGACGCCGAACCCGATGAGCCACGGTGACAGGAAGGCCACCGTCCGAAGCGCCGACCGGCGGCGCTTCGCGCGGAGTGTGTACGTCGCCATCGGGGGCTACTTCGCCTGCTCGATGTCGGTGTCGATCTGCTCGGCGGTCTTCTCCAGGCCGGCCTTCAGATCGGTCACCTTGCCGGACTCGTACTGGAAGCCGAAGTCCTGGAGGGTCGTCTGGTAGGTCGAGCCGTTGACGGACGCCGGCGGGGTGTTGGAGTGCGGGTTCTGCGCGATGTCCAGGAACGTCTTGAAGCCGGGATCCACCTTCAGGTCGGGCGACTTCAGTGCCTCGAAGGTGGAGGGCACGTTGTGGATGGCGTTGGCGAAGGACACGACGGCCGCGGTGTCGGTCGTCAGGTACCTCACCAGCTCCCAGGCCGCGTTCTGCTTCTCGCTGCGCGGGGCGATGCCGATGATCGTGCCGGAGAGGAAGCCCTTGCCGTACTCGTCCACCTCGTCGTCGGCGACGGGCAGCGGCGCGGTGCCGATCTCGAAGTCCGCGCCGGCGTCCTGCGCCATGCCGAGCCGCCACTCGCCGTCGAGCTGCATGGCCACCTGGCCGGTGTGGAAGGGGTGCTTGGCGCCCCACTCGTCACCGAAGGTGTTGCGGTACTTCTCCAGCTTCGCGAAGCCGCCGAGGTCGTCGACGAGCTTCTTCTGGTAGGTGAACATCTCGGCGAACGCGGGGTCCTTGGCGATGTTCGACTTGCCGTCCTCGTCGAAGTAGGCGTGGTCCCACTGGGACATGTAGTGGTCCACGACCGTCTCGTAGCCGTGGTACGTCGGCATGAAGCCGAGCTGCTCGTAGCCGTCGCCCTTGGTCTTCGTGAGCTTCTTCGCGACCTTCGCGAACTCCGACCAGGTCTTGGGCGGGGACGTGACGCCCGCCTTCTCGAAGGCGTCCTTGTTGTAGTAGAGGCCGTAGGCGTCGCCGAGCAGCGGCAGGGCGCAGCGGGTGCCCTCGAACTGCGTGTAGTCGAGCATCGGCTTCGGGATGAGCTTGCCGAGGTCGAGCTTCGACTTCTCGATGAACGGCTCGAGGTCGAGGAAGGCGCCGGAGGAGCAGAACTTGCCGACGTTGGAGGTCGTGAACGACGACACCACGTCGGGTCCGTTGGAACCGCCCGCGCGCAGCGCCTGGTTGAGCTTGTCGTCGTTGATGTTGCCGACGACCTTCACCGTGATGTTCGGGTGGGCCTTCTCGAACGCGTCGACGTTCGCCTGGATCGCCTTCACCTCGGCGGGCGCGCTCCAGCCGTGCCAGAAGGTGATCGTGGTGCGCGCGTTCGGGTCGTCGTGCGCGCCGGCCTCCGAGGAGCCCGTACAGGCCGTGGCGAGCAGGGCCAGGGAGGCGGACGCGGCGAGGGCCGCCGCGGACCGGCGGGGCATCGAGGATATGACGTTCCTGGACTTTCCGGGCATGGCGAGGTCTCCCAAGGGCGGGACGGGGTGGGTGTGGGTGGTGCGGGAGTGGGGTGGTGGGGTGCGGGTCAGCGCGAGGTGTCGAAGACCTCGTCACGGGTGGCGGCGAGGGCGCTCTCCAGCGCGCCGCGCAGCACGGGGTGTTCACGGACGTCGCCGACGACGAGCCGGGGCCGGGCCGCGGCCAGTTCCTCCAGTTCGTCCTGGACGAGGGTGCGCAGGGTGTCCCCGCCGGCGGTCAGCGAGGCGCCGCTGAGGACGACGAGTTCCGGGTCGAGGACGGAGACCAGGGAGGCCAGACCGGTGGCCAGCCGGGTCGCGTAGGTCTCCAGGAGCCGCCGGTGGGGGCCGTCGTCCCGGGCGGCGGCCCGCTCGACGAGGGCGGCGGCGACCTCGGCGTACGGCCCCGACGGGATGTCCGGGACGCCGAGTTCACGGGCGAGGCGGGGGACGGCCTGGGAGCCGGCCAGCTCCTGGTAGCCGCCGCTGTTGGCCTTGGTCACCTGGCGGACGAGGGGGGCGCCCGGCACGGGCAGGAAGCCGACCTCGCCCGCGCCGCCGGTCCAGCCGCGGTGCAGCCGGCCGCCGAGGACCAGGGCGGCGCCGAGACCGCCCTCGTTCCACAGCAGCACGAAGTCCTCGTGGCCGCGGGCCGCGCCGAGCCGCTGCTCGGCCACCGCCGCGAGGTTGACGTCGTTCTCGTACTCGACCGGCATCGGCAGCGCCGCGGCGAGTTCGTCGAGCAGCGCGGGGGAGTGCCAGCCGGGCAGATGGGAGGCGTAGCGCAGGCGGCCCGTGTTGGGGTCGAAGGCGCCGGGAGTGCCGATGACGAGCCGGTGGACGTCGGCCCGGGTCAGTCCCGCCGCCTTCACCGCCCCGTCGAGGGCGTCGGTGACCTGCCGCACGACCGGCTGGGCCGGCCGTCGGCCGGGGGTGGGCAGTTCGTACGAGCCGACGGTGCGGCCGGTGACGTCGGCCACGGCCGCGAGGACGCGCTCCGGGGTGACGTCGAGGCCGGCGGCGTACGCGGCCCGCGGGTTCACCTCGTACAGCTGGGCGTTGGGGCCGGGGCGCCCTTCCGTGGTGCCGGTGGCCAGGACCAGGCCGGCGGCCTCCAGGCGGGCCAGCAGCTGGGAGGCGGTCGGCTTGGAGAGGCCGGTGAGCTTGCCGATCCGCGTGCGCGACAGCGGCCCGTGCTCCAGGAGGAGGTCCAGGGCGGCGCGGTCGTTCATGGCGCGCAGGACGCGCGGGGTGCCCGGCGTACCGGCGGTTCCTGCCATGGGGTGCGACACCTGCCTCTCGGCTGCCCAGCTTCCCAGTGATCACCGGGTGACGTCCATCCCGGACGCCCCGTGTGATCACTGTTAGGAAAGTTTCCTATTCGCTGCGGAGGAAACTAAGCCGGTGGGGAAGGCGGAGTCAAGGGATTCCGTCGGGCGAAACGCGCTCGTCATCTGGGGAGGTCGGGCCGCCGGGCGCCGGGGGCCGGAGCACCGGGGAGCGGGGCGGGCGTCCGCTCGCGCCAGGGCAGCAGCAGCGGCGTCGCCAGCAGCAGGACGCCGGCGAGCGCGATCGCGGCCCGAGGGCCCGTCACCATCGCCAGCACGCCCCACAGCGCGGTCATCGCCGCCGTCACCGTCTTGCTCGTGATCGACCACGCCGTCAGGGTGCGGGTCACCCGGTCCGGCGGGGTGCCCTCCAGACGCCGGGTGGCGAGCACCGGGGTGAACACCGCGGAGCTGGTGATCAGGCCCAACTCCACGGCCATCACGAGCACCAGACCGGCCGTGCCCGGCCCCACGAAGGCCAGGCCCACCGACCAGCAGGCGCGCAGCGTGCCGGCCACCAGCAGCACCCGGCGCTGCCCGTGCCGGGCGACCAGCCGCCGGGACAGCCGGGAGCCCAGCAGACCGCCCAGGCACGGCACGGCGAAGGCCAGCCCGTACTGCCAGGGCGTGAAGCCGAGACGGCCCAGCATCAGCACCGCGAGGAGCGGGGACGCCACCATGATCAGGGCGTTCACGAGGACGGTGTTGAGGAACAGCGGGCGCAGCACGGCATGGCCGAGGATGTGCCGCCAGCCCGCCCGCAGATCGTCCAGCCGAGGGCCCCGCACGCCCGCGGGGCGCTCCGGAGGCTCCTCCGTCCCGCCCACGGCCCGCAGCCCCAGCGCCGACAGCAGATAGCTCGCCGCGTCCGCCAGGACCGTGGCCACCGGCCCGAACACCCCGACGGCGACACCGCCCACGGGTGGGCCCAGCGCGGTCGCCGTCCAGGCCGTCGCCTCGAAGCGGCTGTTGGCCGTGAGCAGGTCCTGCGGCGGCAGCAGGGACTTCAGGAACGCCCCGCTCGCGGCGCCGAACGTGATGTCGGCGGCGGCCGTCAGCACCGACACCACCAGCAGCTGGGCAAGGCTGAGCACGTCCAGGGCGTACGCCACGGGCACGCTCAGCAGCGCCGCGCACCGCAGCAGGTCCGCCGCGACCATCACCGGCCGCTTCGGGCGGAACTCCACCCAGGCGCCGAGCGGCACCGCGAGCACCGCGCCCACCGCGAGCCCCGAGGCCGCCAGCAGCGCCACCTCGGTCGGCCCGGCGTGCAGCGCGAGGACCGCGATCAGCGCGAACGCGTCGAAGGCGAGCCGCGTACCGAACGCACTCACCGCGTAGGCGGCCCACAGCCAGCCGAAGCGCCGTCCCAGGGACCGCTCGCCCACCGTCTTCACCGCCGCCCGCCCTCCGTCGCCCCAGGCATCCAAGCCGATCCGGCCCACCGGGGCGAACGGGCCGGTCACGGCGTGCCGGACACCGGCCGGCCCGGTGGGCGAGGAGGGGTCGCTACTTCGTCACGCCGGGGGGCGTCAGGGGTGTGGCCGCCTGGGACTGGGGCGAGCTGGTGCTGGCGTAGGCGGAGGGGGCCGCCATGGCGGCGGTGGGGTCGGGCGCGGGCGTGTCGTCCGGGGCGGGCGCCGGACGGCCGATGATCGGGATGTCGGCGGCGTCGAAGGCGCGCTTGACGCGCCAGCGCAGCTCGCGCTCCACCGTCACGGACTTGCCCGGCATGGTCTTCGCGGACAGCCGCACCACCATCGAGTCCAGCGACACGCTGTCCAGGCCCAGCACCTCGACCGGTCCCCAGAGGAGCTCGTTCCACGGCTCCTCCTTCGTCATCTTCTCGGCGACCTCGTCGAGGGTGGCCTTGATCTTGTCGAGGTCCTCGTCGGCGCGGACCGTGACGTCCACCGCGGCCATCGACCAGCCCTGCGACAGGTTGCCGATGCGCTTGACCTCGCCGTTGCGGACGTACCAGATCTCGCCGCCCTCGCCGCGCAGCTTCGTCACCCGCAGGCCGACCTCGATCACCTCGCCCGAGGCGACGCCCGCGTCGATCGTGTCGCCGACGCCGTACTGGTCCTCCAGGATCATGAAGACGCCGGACAGGAAGTCGGTGACCAGGTTGCGGGCGCCGAAACCGATCGCGACGCCCGCGACACCGGCGGACGCCAGCAGCGGCGCCAGATCGATCTCGAAGGTGCCCAGGACCATCAGGGCGGCCGTGCCCGCGATCAGGAAGCTGGCCACCGACCGCAGCACCGAGCCGATCGCCTGCGAGCGCTGCCGGCGGCGCTCGGCGTTGACCAGCAGACCGCCCAGCGCCGAGCCGTCCACCGCCTGCGCGCTCCGGCTCATCCGGTCGATGAGCTTGGTGATCGCGCGGCGCACGACCACTCTCAGCACCGCCGCTATCACCACGATCAGCAGGACGCGCAGACCGATCGCCAGCCAGGTCGACCAGTTCTGCTCGACCCAGGTGGCGGCCTCGGCCGCGCTCTCGTGGGCGTCCCGGATCGAGGGGACCGCCGGGGTCGTCGTCTCCGAGGGGACCGGCGACGGCGTGGCGTCGGCGGCCGGCAGGACGGCGGGCAGGGACACAGCGGGTACCTCCAGTGCAGCGGCCCGCCCCGTCGGCAGTGGTCAAGGTCGGCCAAGGTCACGAAAAGGTCACCGGCGGGGCGGGCTCACCACACTATCGGGGCATCGCGCGCACATCGTCCCCATGTTCGGGGGAGGAAGGCCGCTCACCTGGGGATGAACTGGTGGGATGAACCGTTCATCGCTCTGGGGAGGCATCGGATGTGGTCGAAAACACTCCCAGCCCGTTACCGGGACATGGTGGCGCCATCACCAGGCATGAGGGGAAACTGACTACAGATCGTCCCGGCGCGAGCCACGCGCCGCCGACGCCCAAGGAGGCATCCGTGCCGCATGTCCTGGTCCTCAACGCGTCGTACGAGCCGCTCGGCGTCGTACCGCTCCGCCGCGCGCTCGTCCTCGTCCTCGAGAACAAGGCCGTATGCCTCGAGGAGTCCGGCGCCTATCTGCACAGCGCAACCGTCACCGTCCCCGCACCCAGCGTGGTCCGGCTCAAGCGATTCGTGCGCGTCCCCTACCGGGGGCCCGTTCCTCTCACCCGCAGGGCGCTCTTCGCGCGCGACGGGGGCCGGTGCATGTACTGCGGTGGCGTCGCAACCAGCGTCGACCACGTCATCCCGCGCAGTCGCGGGGGCAAGCACGTCTGGGACAACGTGGTGGCGTCCTGCCGCCGCTGCAACCACGTGAAAGCCGACCGCCATCTGTTCGAGATCGGCTGGCGGCTGCGCCACAAACCGGCTCCGCCGACCGGTCTCGCCTGGCGCATCATCGGCACCGGGCATCGCGACCCGCGCTGGTTGCCGTACTTGCAACCGTATGGGGCGGATGACGCCTTGGCCCGGATCGACGGCATTTCCGCCTGAGATTCCGGGCCTTCGCGTATGCCGGCGCACGGGGGCGCGGCTCCCTTCTCAGGGAGTTCCGCGCGCCCCCCGCACCGTGTACGCGCCGCCGCCCACGGCGAACAGCACCGCGGCCGTCGCCCACGCGCCGCCGCCGGCACCCGGCTCCAGCAGCCATGCCCAGGCGGGCAGCGCGGTGCCCCGCAGCCCCGAGACCCCCATGTACATCGCGCTGACATAGCCGAACACCGGCAGCCAGCTCAGCCGCGCGCCCAGGACCACCGCCGCGCCCGCCGTCAGGCCGACGCAGCCCAGGACGTTGCGGATCATGGCGGGCGGGCCGAAGGTCTGCGCGCTGGACAGGACCGCGAGCGGGAGCAGCGCGGCGGCCAGCGCCGTCAGGCACAGCAGATGGGTCAGGCGGCGGCGCCACCAGGGGCGCACCGCCGTACGGTCCAGCTCCTCGGAGGCGGAGTGCAGGCTGGTGCCGATGGCCGTCGCGGCCACCAGTGGGGCCAGGGCCACCACCGGGACCCTGCGCTCCGGGTCGAGGTAGGAGTCCAGGGAGTGGGCCGCCCACACCGCCAGCACGGTGGTCGCGGCGAGCGCGGCGACCGTCTGCGGCAGGGCCCGGGAGCGGGCGTACAGGACGAGTCCGGTGCTGGTCACAGGGTCGGCACCCCGCTCCGGTCGCAGTCGCCGGCCGTCGCGAAGTACTTCGACAGCCACGCCCGCCGCTCGTCCTCCGCCATCCCCAGGAGCCGGGCGCGGGCCCGCTGCCGGGCCTTCAGGTCGGCGCGGTCGGCCGGGGAGCCCTGGGCGGCCAGGTCGTCGAAGAGCTCCTCCTGCGGGTTCGGGGCCAGGTAGTGCTCCACGGCGGCGTCCGTGCGGGCCACGGCGGGCTCCATGCCGTCGCAGTCGCGGCCGGCGAGGGCCATTCCCGCCTCCCAGGCGTACTGCCCGGGGTCGACGAGCTTCCCGCGCACGACCGACCGGCCGATCGGGGTGACCATCGGAAGCGCGGCCTCGTCGGCGCGCGGACGGCCCGGGCGGTCCTCGAAGCGGACGGGGACGTGCTCCACGCCCCGCAGACGGCCCGTCAGCCCGGACAGGGCCTCGGTGATCTGCGGCAGCAGCTTCTCGTACCGGGCGTTCACACACACCTGCGGGGTCGTGGAGGTGTCGCAGACCTGGCGCCCGGCCACCGGGTTGGCGCGGGTCGGGTCGCCGGACTGGACCAGGACCACCGCGGCGGCCGTCGCGCAGGCCAGCGGCACCAGGGCGAGGGCCCGGCGGCGGGCGGTGAGCGCCAGGACCGCGGCGGCGGCGAGCCCGCCCACCCACACCACCGACACCCACGGCTGCCACCACACCGGCACCCGGTCGGCGGAGGTCCCGGTCAGCGGGGACAGCGCGGACCAGGCGTCGTCGTGGTCGTAGGACAGGAATCCGAGCACCGCGTACCCGGCCGTCGCCAGCACCGGGGCCGCCAGCCGCCAGGCCACGGCCCGGCCCACCACCTGGCCCGCGAACGCCGCGCCGCCCAGGAGGAGCGAGTCGGTGAGCGGGACCACCAGGTAGGGGCTGTCCCCGGTGGCGCAGTACCAGGTGGCCAGCAGCGCGCACCCGGCGGCGACGAGGTGCCCCACGGCCACCCAGAGGGCGACCGGCACCGCCGACGCGAGGAAGCGGGGGAGCGCACCGCGTACGGCGGTCTCCAGCAGGTCGCCGGTCCCGCGCCGGCGTTCCCGTCCGCCCTGCCAGGACCCCGCGGCCAGCGCCAGAGGGATGCCGAGCAGGACGGCGGCCGTGTGCGTGTGGTCCCGGGTCTCCGCCCAGCCGCCCTGCCAGCTCTCCGCCGGCACGGCGAGGGCGACGATCAGCGTGAGCAGCACGGCCGCCCCGGCGAGCGGAGCGAACCCGGTCAGGAACTCCGGGCGCAGGGGAGTGGCCCTGGCGACCGTCGGGGGCCTTCTCTCCAGGAGCGTGGTCATCGGGCCGCCACCTCCCGGTGGGCGCGCAGGGCCGCCGTGTAACCGCGCTCGATGGGGTGGTCGCCGGCGCCGTCCGAGGCGGCGCCGAGGGCCGTCAGGGCGTCGGGGGTGCCGCGGTAGGCGAGCCGTCCCCCGGCGATGAGCGTGACCTCGGTGCAGGCCGCGGCCACGTCCTCCACCAGGTGTGTGGAGACCAGGACGGTGGCCTCCGCGCCGAGTTCGCGCAGCAGTTCGCGGAACTCCACGCGCTGCTCCGGGTCCAGGCCCGCCGTCGGCTCGTCCAGGAGCAGCACCGCCGGGTCGTTGACGATGGCCTGGGCGATACCGACGCGGCGGACCATGCCGCCGGACAGCGTCCTGATCTTCGCGTCGATCCGGTCGGCCAGCCCCACCCGGGCCACGGCACGCTCCACGGCGGTCGGTATCCCCGCCGCGGGCATCTCCTTCAGCCAGGCCATGTAGGCGACGAACTCGCGCACGGTGAAGCCGGGGTAGTAGCCGAAGTCCTGCGGCAGATAGCCGAGCCTGCGGCGGACCTCGGTGCGGCCGCGCGGGTCGGCGATGTCCTCGCCGAGCATCCGCACCCGGCCGCCGGTCGGGGCGGCGACCGTGGCCAGCACCCGGATCAGCGAGGTCTTGCCCGCGCCGTTCGGGCCGAGCAGCCCGTGCACGCCCCGGCCGAAGCCGAGGTCGAGGGAGTCGAGGGCGACGGTTCTGCGGTGCCGGACATGCAGACCGGCCACCTGAATGGTGGTCAAGGAAGCTCCAGAGCCGTGAGGAGTGGGGTCAGTGCCGTTCGAGGCGGTCGTACGCCGTGCGCCGGGCCGCCAGCAGCGCGGCGCACAACGCCGCCGCCACCGCCCAGCCGCCTTGCGCGGCGGCGCCGCCGACGTACAGGGAGAGCTGGTCCGACAGATGCCGGGACACCGCGCCGTCCGGGGTCGCCAGCACCGGGGCGAGGACGGCGCACAGCCAGCCGCCGCCGGTCACCGCCGTCGCCGCGCGCAGCCCCAGCCAGCCGCCGAGGGCCAGCGCGGCCAGTGTCAGCGTGAGCCCGGGCAGCAGCCAGGCGGCGGCGCCCGGCGCCCCCGAGGACGGCACGGCGACCCCGGCGAGGGTCAGCAGCGGCAGGCTCACCGCGAGGACCACCGCGGTGCGCACCAGCGCCAGCCGCAGCCCCGCCGACGGCGTGGACGCGGCCAGCTCGTGCAGCGGGTCCGCGTGGCGGCCGTACGACAGGGCCACCCCGGCGACCGGGACGACCGGCGCGACGGCCAGCAGCAGGGGGCGGGCCCCCGAGAAGTCGGCGACGTGCGCGAGCAGCACCGCGCCGAGCGCCACGAGCAGGACGGCGGGCAGCCAGGCCCCGCGCACGGCGGGGGCGACGGCCCAGAGGAGACGGGGGGCGCGCAGCGGCACGGGCTGGACCGCCGGTGCCTGCGGTGCCGCGTCCAGGACCGCCTGCCTGAGGTCCGCCAGGGCCGGTCCCGCCGCCGTGGCCCGTACCGCCCGCGACACCCGGCCCGCGCAGGAGGCGCAGGACTCCAGGTGCTTCTCCAGGGACCAGGCGTCGGCGTCGGGCAGGGAGCCGTCGGCGTAGCCCGCGATCAGGGGGTCGGGTGCGTGCCGGCCGGTCATGCCGTACCTCCCATGGGGGACGGGGTCAACTGGGCGAGCGCGGCGCGCAGTTCGGCGCGGGCGCGGGTCGACCGGGACTTGACGGTGCCCTCGGGGATGCCGAGCAGCCGGGCCGTCTCACGGGTGGTCAGCCCGTCCACCACGGTGGCGCGCAGCACGTCCCGCAGCTCCGGGGAGATCCGGGTCAGGGCGGTGCCGACGTCGCCGTACTCCAGCCCCGTCAGCACCCTCTCCTCCGCGGAGGGCGCCGACGGGGCCGGTCCGGCGCCGGCCGGAGCCGCGTCGATCGGCGTGGTCTCCAGCCGTCCGGCCCGCTGCTGCGCCCGGCGCGCGTCGATGAGCCGGCGGGCCGCGATCGTCCACAGCCAGCCGCCCGCCTCCTCGCCGCGGTGCGCCCCGGCCGAGCGCCACACGGTGACGAACGTGTCCTGGAGCACCTCGCGCACCACCTCGGGGTCCGCGCAGCGCCGGGTGAGCCGGGCGTGCAGCCAGCCCGCGTGCCGGTCGTACAGGGCGGCCATCGCCGCCGGGTCGCCGGCCGCGACGGCCCGCAGAAGGGCCCCGTCCCCCTCGTCCTTCTCCCGATGGCCCCCCATGGGGCGGAACAGTCTCACACCCCGTCTATCGACGGCCCCGGCGGCGCCGGTTCGCGATCGGACGACGGAATGGGATGTGACCCAGGCCACGTTGTCCTGATGGAGACGTCTGCCCTCGCGCCCGCTGGGTAGGGCTGCCGTATCCCGCCGTCGTACCGAGACCCCAGGAGGCCCCGTGACCACCGCACCGGCCCTGTCCAAACCTGAGGCGCCCTTCGCGCCCGAGACGCTCGTCTGTGTCTTCAGCGCCGAGGGCGCCTGTGCCGCAACCCCCCTCACCAGCGAACCCCCGCTCCCCGACGCCGAACCCCTCACCAGCGAGCCGCCGCTCGCCGACGCCGTGCCGCTGACGAGCGAGGCCGCCTACTGGGACATGGACGTGGATCCGGGTATGGACACCGGTATGGACATGGACATGAGCGCCCCGAGGCCGTAGATGACACAGACGCGGTCGGCCGACACCCCTGCCGAAGGGTCCGGACAGCCTCAGGACCCGCCCTCCGACGATCTGTCCCGGCTCGCCGACCTGTACGGCGTCGCCCCCTCCTACCGGCCGTCCCCCGACCGTACGGTCACGGCCTCCGCCACCGCCCTCACCCGCGCGCTGACCGCCCTCGGCGTCGACACGAGCACCCCGGCCGCCGTCGCCGCGGCCCTCGACGCCCGCGAACGCGCCCTGCGCGAGCGCCTGCTGCCCCCGACGGTGGTCTGCTGGAGCGGCACCGCGCCGCGCGCCCTCGACGCGCTGCCGCCCGGCACCCGGCTGACCGTCACCACCGAGGAGGGCGAGACCCGCGAGGGCACCGCCCGGCTCCCACCCGGTGTGCACCGGCTGACCGCGGCCGCGCCCGACGGCCGCACCGCCCACAGCCACCTCGTCGTCGCCCCGCCCCGGCTGCCCTCACCCCCCGGACGGGCGTACGGACTCCTCGTCCAGCTGTACTCCCTGCTGTCCCACCGCTCCTGGGGCATGGGCGACCTCGGCGACCTGGCCGCCCTCGCCGACTGGGCCGGACGCTCGCTCGGCGCCGGCTTCGTCCAGGTCAACCCGCTGCACGCGGCCGTGCCGGGACCGCCCACCGACCCGTCCCCCTACCGGCCCTCCTCCCGGCGCTTCCCCGACCCGGTCCATCTGCGGGTCGAGGACGTCCCCGAGTTCGCCCGGGTCGCGGACCGCGACCGGGTGGCCGCCCTGCTGGAGCGTGCCGCGCGGCTGCGCGAAGGAGTGCTGGACAAGGGCGCGCTGATCGACCGGGACGCCGTCTGGGAGACCAAGCGCGAGGCGCTCGAACTGGTCCTCCGGGTGCCGCTCGACCCCGGCAGGCAGGACGCGTACGCCGCCTTCCTCGCTCGCGAGGGGCAGGCGCTGGAGGACCACGCCACCTGGTGCGCGCTGGCCGAGGCGCACGGCCCGCACTGGCGGCGCTGGCCGGCCGGTCTGCGGGACCCCCGGTCCGCCGAGACGGCCCGCGCGCGGCGCGAACTGGCCGCCCGCGTCGACTTCCACCGCCGGCTGGCCTGGCTCACCGACAGCCAGCTGACCGCCGCCCAGCGGACGGCGAGGGAGGCGGGGATGCCCGTCGGGATCGTCCACGACCTGGCCGTCGGGGTGCATCCGGACGGCGCGGACGCCTGGGCCCAGCAGGAGTACTTCGCGGCCGGGATGTCGGTGGGCGCGCCCCCGGACGCCTTCAACGCGCGCGGCCAGGACTGGGGGCTGCCGCCCTGGCGCCCGGACCGGCTGGCCGCGTCCGGCTACGAGCCCTACCGGATGCTGCTGCGCGGTCTGTTCGGGCACGCGGGCGCCCTGCGCATCGACCACGTCATGGGGCTGTTCCGGCTCTGGTGGGTGCCCGAGGGGGAGCCGCCGACCGAGGGCACGTACGTCCGCTACGACGCCGAGGCCATGCTCGCCGTGCTGGTGCTGGAGGCGTCCCGGGCCGGAGCCGTGGTGATCGGCGAGGACCTCGGCACCGTGGAGCCCGGCGTACGGGAGCGGCTGCGGGCGCACGGGGTGCTCGGCACCTCCGTGCTGTGGTTCGAGCGGGACTGGGAGGGCGACGGCCGCCCGCTGCCGCCCGAGTCCTGGCGCGCCGACTGCCTGGCCACCGCGACCACCCACGACCTGCCGCCCACCGCGGCCCGCCTCACCGGCGAGCACGTCGAACTGCGCGACCGGCTCGGCCTGTCGACCCGCTCGCTGGCGGAGGAGCGCGCGGAGGCGGCGGCCGACGCCGCCGAGTGGCTGGAGGTGCTGTCCCGGCTCGGGCTGACGGACGGCGAGGACGGTGTGATCGGTGAGGAGGCCGGCATCCGGGCCGTGCACCGCTTCCTGCTGCGCACCCCGGCCCGCATGGTCGGCGTCTGGCTGCCGGACGGCGTCGGCGACCGCCGTCCGCAGAACCTGCCGGGGACCTGGGACGAGTACCCCAACTGGCGTCTGCCGATCGCCGACGCGGCCGGCCGGCCCGTGACCCTGGAGGAGCTGACGGCCTCGCCCCGGGTCCGCGCGCTGCTGGAGGTGCTCCGCGAGGACACGGCCCGCACCGGCCCGCCGGCCGGCGCCGGCGGCCCGTGACAGCACCCCCGGACGCGCGCGCCCCGGCGGGGTTCGGTACTTTTGGGCCCGTGGACAAGAAGAACGCCCTGCGCGCCGGCGCCCTGGCCTCCGGTACGACGCTGATGATGCTGCTGATGTCGTCCCCCGCCCTCGCGCTCACGCGTGACGACGGCGACGACCCCGGTCAGGGCCTGAGCGTCATCGAGACGCTCTCCCTGTACGTGATCGCCCCGATCGTGATCTTCGCGGTCATCACGGGTCTGGTCATGGTGCTGGACA
Source organism: Streptomyces sp. NPDC059852 (assembly GCF_042731455.1). Classification (NCBI taxonomy): domain Bacteria; kingdom Bacillati; phylum Actinomycetota; class Actinomycetes; order Kitasatosporales; family Streptomycetaceae; genus Streptomyces; species Streptomyces sp. NPDC059852. The sequence goes on from NZ_JBHWJK010000001.1 coordinate 198,067, forward strand.
AGTCGCACAAGAAGAAGGACCCGACCAGCTCCAACATCACCACCAAGGCCGACGCGACCGCCTGACGCGAGCTCGACCGAGTCCGCCGCGCGCTGTCGAGGGCGCCGGTCCCGTTCCGGGTACGCGTGGGCGTGCGCCGGCCGGGACCGGCGCCCTCGTGCGTCGAGCCCCCGGCCCGGCCGCTACGCCGGGTGCGGCGCGGTCAGGTACCGCTGCACCGTCGGTGCCAGCCACGCCACGATCTCCTCCGGGGACAGTGCCACCGCGGGCGGGAAGCGCAGCACATAGCGGGTGAGCGCGAGGCCGAGCAGCTGTGAGGACGCCAGCGCGGCCCGGGCCGGGGCCTGCTCGGGGTCGGGGCACACCCGCCGGGCCAGCGGCAGCAGCTGGTCCGCGAAGACGCCCTGCATGCGCTCGGCCCCGGCCTCGTTGGTCGCGCCGACCCGCAGCAGGGCCGTGAGCACCTCGTTCTTCTCCCACAGCGCCAGGAAGTGGGTCACCAGCGCCTGTCCGGCCGTGTCCCGGCCGACGGACGCCGGGTCCGGCAGCCTCAGGTCGATCGCCACGGCCGCCGCGAACAGGCCCTCCTTGTTGCCGTAGTAGCGCATCACCATGGAGGGGTCGATGTTCGCGTCGCGGGCGATGGCGCGGATGGTGGCGCGGTCGTAGCCGTCGGCGGCGAAGCGCTCGCGGGCCGCCTCGAGGATCGCGGTACGGGTCGCGTCGGAGCGGCGGGGTGCCCGGGGCTTGCTCTCGTTCATACCAACAACCGTAGGCCAACATGCATGGGCCAACAAGTGTTGGCAGCCCTGGCCGCCCGCTCAGCCCCTGCGGACCTCGTACAGGAAGCAGCCGTACTCCACGGCCCGCACATGGACGAACTCCACCGCCGGATCGGCGAACGCCCGCGCGAACGCCGCCTCGAAGGCGCCCGGCTCCACCAGCTCGCCGCCGAGGATCCGCCCGTCCGTCGCGTAGCGGCGCACGACCCGGTGCGCCCGGTCGAAGGGCAGCGCGCCGGAGGCCGGGCCGCCGCACTCCCCGGCGTGCACGAACACCGGTCCCTGCTCGTCGTAGGCGCCCGGATCGACGCCCGCGCCGGCCGCCCGGCGGCGCAACGGGGCGTACGACACGAGGGCGACGCGCTCGCCGGGCCCGCTCCGGCGCAGGCAGCAGCGCAGCGGCGCGCCGCCCTCCTCGTCCGTCACGGGAACCGTCCGGCGCCCCGCGTCGTCAGTGGAGCGCAGTTCCTTCAGGACCGCCGGACCGATGGCATGGATGAGGAAGGTCGTCATGGACCGAGCCTCGCGTGCGCGGACCCCGCCCACCGGCGGGTAATGGACATCGCGTTCCGGTCAGGTCCCATGGAAGGATGACCGAACCCACACATATCGAGGAGATGACCGCGTGCCTGGCACAAACCTGACCCGCGAAGAGGCACAGCAGCGGGCGAAGCTGCTCACCGTTGACTCGTACGAGATCGATCTCGACCTCTCCGGCGCGCAGGAGGGGGGCACGTACCGGTCCGTCACGACGGTGCGTTTCGATGTCGCGGAGAACGGCGCCGACTCCTTCATCGACCTCGTGGCACCGACCGTCCACGAGGTGACCCTGAACGGCGACCGGCTCGACCCGAGCCAGGTCTTCGAGGACTCCCGCATCACCCTGCCGGGCCTGCTCCAGGGCCGCAACGTCCTGCGCGTCGTCGCGGACTGCGCGTACACCAACACCGGCGAGGGCCTGCACCGCTTCGTCGACCCCGTCGACCAGCAGGCGTACCTGTACACCCAGTTCGAGGTGCCCGACGCCCGGCGCGTCTTCGCGTCGTTCGAGCAGCCGGACCTGAAGGCCACCTTCCAGTTCACCGTGAAGGCGCCCGAGGGCTGGACGGTCATCTCCAACTCGCCGACGCCCGAGCCGCAGGACAACGTCTGGACGTTCGCGCCGACGCCGCGGATCTCGACGTACATCACCGCGCTCATCGCCGGCCCGTACCACTCCGTGCACAGCGTGTACGAGAAGGACGGCCAGTCCGTGCCGCTCGGCATCTACTGCCGCCCCTCCCTCGCGGAGTACCTCGACTCGGACGCCATCTTCGAGGTCACCCGGCAGGGCTTCGACTGGTTCCAGGAGAAGTTCGACTACGCCTACCCGTTCGAGAAGTACGACCAGCTGTTCGTCCCGGAGTTCAACGCGGGCGCCATGGAGAACGCGGGCGCGGTGACCATCCGCGACCAGTACGTCTTCCGCTCCAAGGTGACCGACGCGGCGTACCTGGGCCGCGCCGAGACGATCCTGCACGAGCTGGCCCACATGTGGTTCGGCGACCTGGTCACCATGGAGTGGTGGAACGACCTCTGGCTGAACGAGTCGTTCGCCACCTACACCTCCATCGCCTGCCAGGCGCACGCCCCCGGCACCCGCTGGCCGCACGCGTGGACGACGTTCGCCAACCAGATGAAGACCTGGGCGTACCGGCAGGACCAGCTGCCCTCCACGCACCCGATCATGGCCGACATCCGCGACCTGGACGACGTCCTCGTCAACTTCGACGGCATCACCTACGCCAAGGGCGCCTCCGTCCTCAAGCAGCTCGTCTCCTACGTCGGTCAGGACGAGTTCTTCCGGGGCGTGCAGGCGTACTTCAAGCGGCACGCCTTCGGCAACACCCGTCTGTCCGACCTGCTCGGCGCCCTGGAGGAGACCTCCGGCCGCGACCTGAAGACCTGGTCGAAGGCATGGCTGGAGACGGCCGGCATCAACGTCCTGCGCCCCGAGATCGAGACCGACGAGAGCGGCACGATCACCTCCTTCGCCATCCGCCAGGAGGCCCCGGCGCTGCCCGCGGGCGCCAAGGGCGAGCCCACCCTGCGCCCGCACCGGATCGCGGTGGGCCTCTACAACCTCGACGAGGCGTCCGGGAAGCTGCGCCGCGACGAGCGCCTCGAGCTGGACGTCGACGGCGAGCTGACCGCCGTGCCGCAGCTCACCGGCACGCCCCGCCCGCAGGTCGTCCTGCTCAACGACGACGACCTGTCGTACGCCAAGGTCCGCCTGGACGAGCAGTCCCTCGCCTTCGTCACCGAGCACCTCGGCGACTTCGAGTCCTCGCTCGCGCGCGCCCTGTGCTGGGCGTCGTCCTGGGACATGACCCGCGACGGCGAACTCGCCACCCGCGACTACCTGTCCCTGGTCCTGTCGGGCATCGGCAAGGAGTCCGACATCGGTGTCGTGCAGTCGCTGCATCGCCAGGTGAAGCTGGCGATCGACCTGTACGCCGCCCCGGCCGCCCGCGAGACGCTGCTGAACCGCTGGACGGACGCCACGCTGGCCCATCTGCGCGCGGCCGAGCCGGGCAGCGACCACCAGCTGGCGTGGGCGCGCGCGTTCGCGGCCACCGCCCGCACACCGGAGCAGCTGGACCTGCTGGAGGCCCTGCTGGACGGCTCCCAGTCCATCGAGGGCCTGACCGTCGACACGGAGCTGCGCTGGGCGTTCGTGGAGCGCCTGGCCGCCGTGGGCCGCCACGACGAGCCGGAGATCGCCGCCGAGTACGAGCGGGACCGGACGGCCGCGGGTGAGCGCCACGCCGCCACCGCCCGCGCCGCCCGCCCGAGCGCCGAGGCCAAGGCCGAGGCGTGGGCGTCCGTCATCGAGTCCGACAAGCTCCCGAACGCCGTCCAGGAGGCGGTCATCGCGGGCTTCGTCCAGACCGACCAGCGCGAGCTGCTCGCCCCCTACACGGAGCGGTACTTCGAGGTCGTCAAGGACATCTGGGACTCCCGCTCGCACGAGATCGCCCAGCAGATCGCCATCGGCCTGTACCCGGCGCTCCAGGTCTCCCAGGAGACCCTGCGCAGGACCGACGCGTGGCTGGCGGAGGCCCAGCCGAACGCGGCCCTGCGCCGGCTGGTCTCGGAGTCCCGCTCCGGGGTGGAGCGGGCGCTGAAGGCCCAGGCCGCGGACGAGGCGGCCGAGCAGCAGTAACCGCTCCCGCCCACGGCGAAGGGGCGCCCACCGCGACCGGTGGGCGCCCCTTTCCGTACCGGCGCGGCCGTCAGGCCTTCAGCTCGGCCGCGACCAGCTCCGCGATCTGCACCGCGTTCAGCGCGGCGCCCTTGCGCAGGTTGTCGTTGGAGAGGAACAGGGCGAGACCGTGCTCGACCGTCTCGTCCTGCCGGATCCGGCCGACGTACGACGGGTCCTGGCCGGCCGCCTGCAGCGGGGTCGGGACGTCGGTGAGGGCCACGCCGGGCGCGCCCGCCAGCAGCTCCTTGGCGCGCTCCACGGTGATCGGGCGGGCGAAGCGGGCGTTGACCTGGAGGGAGTGGCCGGAGAAGACCGGGACGCGCACACAGGTGCCGGAGACCTTCAGCTCGGGGATCTCCAGGATCTTGCGGGACTCGTGGCGGAGCTTCTGCTCCTCGTCGGTCTCGTTCAGGCCGTCGTCCACGATCGAACCGGCCATCGGCAGCACGTTGTACGCGATCGGCGCCACGTACTTGTGCGGGGCGGGGAACTCCGCCGCCGAGCCGTCGTGGGTCAGCTTCGGCGCGTCGTCGCCGACCTTCTTGACCTGCTCGAACAGCTCGTCGACACCGGCGAGGCCGGAACCGGACACCGCCTGGTAGGTGGCGACCACCAGGGCCTGAAGGCCCGCCTCGGCGTGCAGCGGCCTGAGCACCGGCATCGCGGCCATCGTGGTGCAGTTCGGGTTGGCGATGATGCCCTTGGGGCGGTCCGCGATGGCGTGCGGGTTCACCTCGGAGACGACCAGCGGGACCTCGGGGTCGCGCCGCCACGCGGAGGAGTTGTCGATCACCACGGCGCCCTGGGAGGCGACCTTCGGGGCGAGCGCCTTCGAGGTCGAGCCGCCCGCCGAGAACAGGGCGATGTCCAGGCCCGAGTAGTCGGCCGTCGCCGCGTCCTCCACCGTCACGCCGTCCAGGACCGTCCCCGCCGAACGGGCCGAGGCGAACAGGCGCAGCTCGGTGACCGGGAAGTCGCGCTCCTTGAGGATGCTGCGCATGACCGTGCCGACCTGACCGGTGGCTCCGACGATTCCGACCCTCACGGCGACTCCTTCTGAGTGGCTTGTCTGTCTCTGCTGCATGGCCGAGGCCTTTCCATCATGCGTCCGACCTCGGGCGACCTGTCCAATTCTTTGCCCGGGATGCCCACACAATGGGACGCCGCGAGGGCGCCGCCCGGCTCCAGTTGTTCCGCTCACACCCGTGCTGAGCTGGAAGAACCGGCCCGGCGGCGGCCCCGCGCCGCAAGCTCGCCTGCCCATCGCCCCCACCGCTACGCGAAGGTGTGACGTACGCCTCTGTCTGGCGTCGGGAAAACGGGGGACCGCGCCGAACGTTTCGGTGCCTCCCCGCGTCATAGGCAGACACGGCGAGGGGAGGGGTGGCTGTGCTGCGCAGAAAGGCCCGCCGCGGCCAGGGGGGCGGTGCCGTCCGGGACGTCGACGTCCTCGACGACCCGCTGGACGCGGCCCAGGAACGCCGGGTGCGGGCGGTGCTCGCGCTGGGCGGGGTGCCGCAGGCGGACCTGCCGGACGGGGTGCAGCAGGTCCGTCTGCGGCTGCTGGAGCGGGCCGCGGACGGCCACGAGGCGCCGCGGGACGTGTCCGCGTGGGCGGCCGTCGTGGCCTCCAACCTGGCGATGGACTGGCACCGGGCCCGCAAGCGGCAGGAACGCCTCGGCGAGCGGCTCGCCGCACTGCGCCAGCCGGTGGCGCACCCCTCCGGCGAGGAGACCAGCCTGCTCTCCCTCGCCGTCGCGCGCGGTCTGGACGAGCTGCCCGACATCCTGCGCCAGGTGGTGGTCCTGCGCTTCTTCGCCGACCTGCCGGTGCGCGGGATCGCCGAGGAGCTCGGCATCCCCGAGGGCACGGTCAAGAGCAGGCTGCACACGGCGGTACGCGCGCTGCGGGCCCGCCTGCACGAGGACGAGGTGGTGTGACGTGTCCGCCGAACACGACGGGGCCGACGCCCTGATGACCGCGATCACCGGCGACCCGCTGCCCCCCGGCGCCCGGGAGGACGCCGCCTACATGGCCGAGCACCGGGCCGCAGAAGCCGACCTGGCGGTGCTGCGCGAACAGCTCGGTGTCATCGGCCGCGCGCTCGCCGAACCGCCCCCTCCGGTCCCGGCCCCGGCCCCCGAGCCCGTACGGCCCGTGCGTGCGCCCGCCCGGCCCCGGCGCCGGGCGTTCACCCTGGCCCTCGGCGGGCTGGCGGTGACCGCCGCCGCCTCGGTGATGGCGGGCCTGGGCTGGCTGGTCGCGGGCGGGGCGGGCGAGGGCGACAGCGCGAGCGCGGACGCCGGCTCGGCCGCGGAGAAGCAGTCCGACGCGGCCGCCGCCCCGGCCTTCGGCAGCCCCCGCTACCTGGCCTGCTCCCGGCTGGTGGCCGAGGGCGAGGCCACGGCCGTCGAACGGCTCCCCGGGACGACGACGGTACGGATCACCCTGCGCCTGACCCGCACCTACCACCCGGACGCGGACACGCCGGGGAACAAGCCCGACCCCGACCAGGTGTTCGTGGTGGACGACAGCGTCGTCCCCGGCATCCGCTCCGGCGACCCGGTGCTCGTCGGCGTCCCGCGCGACGCGCGGCAGCCGGACTTCTGGGCCGTCGGCGAGCGGGACATCGCCCCGGAGCGGGCGGCGATCACCGCCGCGCTGCCCGAGGCCCGCGGGCTGGCCTGCGGATGACGAAAGGGGCGGGCGCCCTGGTGGACGCCCGCCCCGGATGGCCCTGCCCCGTGGTTACGGAGTGACCTTCTCGATCTTCACGCTGGCCACGCCCGCGGCGGTGCCGCGCGCGTTCAGCAGCTGGACCTGACCGAAGAACTCACGGCCGGCCGGCGCCTCCGCGGCCGCGGTGACCGTGGCGTCGACGGTGACCGAGGCACCCGTGGCGAGCTTCACCGGCGCCGACTCGTCCACCTTGACGGTGCCGAGGGTGGCGGAGAAGAACACGTCCAGGTAGTCGTACGCCGTCGTGCCGCTCGGCACCGAGTAGCCGGCCACCTCGATGGTGTACGTGCCGGGGGCCGGCTTCGGGATGGAGACGGCCTCCTCGGAGTCGCCGTCCGCGGAGCTGGCGACCTGGTTGCCGGCCGCGTCGTAGACGGCCAGGTCGAGGTCGGCGGCCGCGTCGGAGACGTTGCCGATGGAGACGTCCAGCGACGCGGCGCCCGCGGGCACCTCGACCGTGGTGGTCTGCGTGTCGCCCTCGGTGATCGACGGACGCGCCGACTTCGAGGAGCCGAGCGGACCGCCGGCCAGCTTGCCGTCGATCGCGGCGTACTTGTTCGTCACCTTCCAGGAGGCGGTGGCCGGCGTGCCGACCTTCGCCTCGGGGATGGTCACGGTCGCCGGGTCGAACGTCGCGCCGAGCACGGTGACGTCCAGCTTGTACGGGTTGTCGAGCAGCGGCGAGGTGCGGCGCGCCTCGACCTCGATCTCCCAGACGCCGGGCTGCGGGTCGGCGTACGCGCGCACGTCCGGCTTGCAGCCGTTGCCGTCGAGGTAGTTGTTGTAGCAGTACGGGGTGCCCGTGTTGTCCGACGGGACGCCGTAGGGGTGGATGGCGATGAACCGGGTCTGGCTCTTGTCCTTCAGCCCGCCGATCGCGACCTCAAGCGACTTGGCGCCCTCGGGCACGGTCACGAAGTAGGACGTGGTGCTGTTGCGCTGGACCGAACCGGAGGCCGCGTAGGTGTACTTCAGCGGCGCCGAGACCACGACCGTGTTGAGCACCAGCTTGTCGGTGCCCTCGGTGCGCGGGTCGTCGACCTCGAGGATCGCGCTCTTGAGGCCGGCCGAGGACGGCTTCGCGGCGATCTTGACCGTGACCGGCTTGTTCAGGCCGAGACGGATCTCGTCCGAACCGACGATCTTGAAGGTGCCCCCGGCGTTGTTCTCCAGGTGCAGCTCGTGCCGGATCGCCCTGTCCTCACCGGACGTACGGGTGATGGTGACGTCGTACGTCTTCTTCTGGCCGGCCTGGAGGCCGCCCTCACGGTCGTAGATGCCGGTGCCGTAGCCCGGCGTCTTCAGGAACTGGTCGATCGCGGTGTCGACCGGCGCCTTGACCGTGTACTCGTGGGCGGTGGCGCCCTTCTTGACGGACTTCCAGGCGTCCACGATGTTGATGAGGCCGGCACCCTCCTCGTACGCCTGCACACCCTTGATGTGGTCGGCGGTCGAGGTCAGCGCGGTGCGCAGCTTCGCCGGGGTGAGGTCGATGCCGTTCTGCTTCGCGGCGCTCAGCAGCAGCGCCGAGGCGCCCGCGGCCTGCGGGGACGCCATCGAGGTGCCCTGCAGCATCGAGTAGCCGGCCGGCAGCGCGTAGCCCGCCTCGGCGACCGGGCCGCCCGGCAGCCAGGTCTGCGTGGTGTTGATCGCGGCACCCGGGGCGGAGAGCGTCGGGGTGAAGCCGCCGTCCTCACGCGGACCGCGCGAGGAGAAGGGCATCATCTGGTACTTGGTCTTCACCTCGGAGCCGTAGTTGGCGGCCCAGGTGTCCTTGGAGATGGTCGCGCCGACCGAGATGACCTTGTCGGCCAGACCCGGGTCGCCGATGGTGTTCGCGCCGGGGCCGGAGTTGCCCGCGGAGATCACCAGCTGCACGCCGTAGGTGTCGATGAGGCGCGTGTAGAGCTCGGCGCGCGCGTTGTTGCCGTCGTTCAGCGCCGGGAGGCCGCCGATGGACATGTTGACGATGTCCACGCCGCGGTTGACGACGAGGTCGATCATGCCCTCGGTCAGCGCCACGTTGGTGCAGCCGCCGGTCCAGGTGCAGGCGCGCGAGGCGACCAGCTTGGCGCCGGGCGCCGCGCCGTTCATCTTGCCGCCGAACAGGCCGTTCGCGGCGGTGATGCCGGCGACGTGCGTGCCGTGCTCCGACTCGATGACGCCGATGTTGACGAAGTCGACCTTCTTGCCGACCCAGTCGCCGCCGTACGGGTCCATCGGCACGTCCTTGCGGATCTGCACGACGAACGGCTGGCGCTCCACCACGTCCGTGGACGGGTCGTCGGTGCCGAAGTACCCGACCTGGTAGCCGTCCTTGTACGGCTTCATCGGGGTGTCGTCACCGAAGTCGCCGTTGTTGTTCAGGTCGACGCGGACCGTGCCCTTCGCGGGGTCGTACAGGACGCCCCACGTGTCGGTCGTGTCGCCGTCGCGGTTGGCGTCGCCCGCGGCGTCGCCGCCGGCGGTGTACGACTCCGCGAAGGTGCTCACCTGGTACGAACCGGCGGGCGCCTTCCAGGTCTTGCCGCCGTAGGTGAAGGAGGGGCCGGAGACGGAGGTCGTCATCGGGCGCCAGGTGCGGTCGCTGTCGACGATCGGGTCGGTCGCGGTGACCCAGTCGACGATCTTGCGCTCGCCGGTGGTGGTCTTCTGCAGCGCGGGGTGACCCAGGTCGATGCCGGAGTCCAGGATGCCGATGGTGATGCCGCGGCCGTCCGCCTTCGGGTTCTTCTTGACGAAGTCGACGGCGCCCGTCTCGAAGGACGGGTTGTACGGGTTCTCCGCGGGGGTCTTCTTGTTCGGACCCGAGTACTTGGCCGCCGAGGCCGTCGACTTCTTCGTCGAGACGGCCGGGTCGTCCAGCGGGATCTCCTGGCGCAGGTCGATGCCGTGCACGGAGGAGAGCTTCGTCGCGGCGGAGATCGCCGCGTCGGCCTTGCGGGTGGGGACCGTCGCGCGGACGTAGCCGAGCTTGTCGTAGCTCTGGCCCACCGAGCCGACCTCGTCCAGCTGCTCGGCGACCTTCTCGGTCTGGCCGGGCGCGGTCGCGACCATCATGGTGACGTACTTCTCGCCGCTCGCCTTGGCCTCGGCCAGGCGGTCGGCGTCGTCCGAACCGAGCTTGTCGTGCGCGGACTTCACACTGGGGTCCGCCGTCGCGGGAGCGGTGTCGGCCGCGACGGCGAGGGGTATCGGCCCTGCCGCGGAGAGCGCGGCGACCAGGCCGGCGGCCACGGCTATGCGCACCGCGCGTCTCGCGCCCGGCTTCGGTTCGCGCTGGGGGCTGTTGATCATCGGCATCCCTTGGAGGTAAAGGAGCATCGGGCGTCCGGAATGCGATCCCGGACGATCGCACAGCTTTATGCAAGGGAAGGGCGATAGGGAAGAGTTGACCGAATCGAAATGGACTGATGGGGAAAACCCCCTACGACTTTGCGGGTGATCAGCGGTGAAAGGGGGCAAGCCGTGCGGGGGGTTCCGGCACCCCCTCGGGGCCTTCGGTCGTCTCAGCATCCGGACACGGGGGGTCGCGGTCGCCCGCCCGTGCGCACCTGACCGAATCACGCTCAACCCCCGTCCCCCCGCTCAACTCCCGCCGCGCCCGCCCGGTCTCTCCCCCCGACCGCGCTCGACGGGAGCGCGACGAAGGGGGAGAGACATGCACGTACGGACGACCCGCGCGGCCCTCGTGGCGGCCACGGCCGTGGCACTGTCGGCCGCCCTGGTGGCGCCGGCGGTGGCGACTCCGTCCGGGACCGGGCACGCGGCGACGCGCGCGGCCGCCGAGGCCGTCGTCGAGGCGGGTGTGCCGGGTGTGACCGTGACCGCCAGGGACGGCCGGGGCGGCTGGTCCGCCACGCCGGGTGTCGGCCGGATCGGTACGGGGAAGCCGCGGTCGGCCGACGACCGGTACCGGGTCGGCAGCATCACGAAGACGTTCGTCGCGACCGTGCTGCTCCAACTGGAGGCCGAGGGACGGCTGTCGCTGGACGACACGGTGGAGAAGTGGCTGCCCGGTCTCGTGCGGGGCAACGGCCACGACGGGCGCCGCATCACTCTGCGGCAGCTCCTCAACCACACGAGCGGTGTCTACGACTACACGGCGGACGACGGCTTCGTGCGCGACCACTTCATGAAGGACGGCTTCCTCGAGCATCGCTACGACACCAAGAGGCCCGGGGAACTGGTCGCCGTCGCCATGCGGCACGAGCCGCAGTTCGCGCCCGGCGCGCGGTGGAGCTACTCCAACACCAACTACGTGCTCGCCGGCCTGGTCGTCGAGAAGGCCACCGGCCACCCGTACGGCAGCGAGGTCGAGCGGCGCATCATCCGGCCGCTCCGGCTGACGGCGACCTCTGTGCCCGGCACCCGCGTGACCATGCCGCGCCCCGGCAGCCGCGCCTACGGCAAGCTGGCCGAGACGGCGACCGGGCCGACGTACGACGTCACCGAGCTCAACCCGTCGATCGCGTACGCGGCGGGGGAGATGATCTCCGACTCGAAGGACCTCGACCGCTTCTACACCGCCCTGCTGCGCGGCCGGCTCCTTCCGCGCGAGCAGTTGAACGAGATGACCACGACCGTGCCCGCCGTCGCGAACGTCCGGTACGGGCTGGGCCTGATGCGCGTCGAGCTGTCCTGCGGGGTCACCGTCTGGGGCCACGGCGGCGGCATCCACGGCTCGGTGTCCGACGTGGCCGTCACCCGGGACGGCCGGCACGCCCTCGCCCTCAACCTCAACGGCGACTGGGCGGGCGGCACCGAGGCGGTCGTCGAGGCCGAGTTCTGCGGCGAGGACGCCGGGGCGGCGGCCGCCGGGCGGGTCCACCGGAGCCTTCCGGGCCTGCGCTGACACGGCGAGGAGGGGCCGCCGGGCGGACGCGGCCCCTCCTTCCCCCCCTTCGACGCCCCCGGATCGGCGTTCAGGTCGGACACGACCTAGCGGGGCAGCACCACGACGTACGCGGCCGGGTCGCGGTCGACCGCCGCCATCAGGGCCGTACGGATCACCGCCGCCTGCTGCTCCATCCCGTGGCGCAGCTTCTTCGGGGTGATGTGGACGACCGTGATGCCGAGCCGCTCCAGCGTCTCCCGCTTGCGGGCGTACTCGGACCACTGGGCGTCGTCGTCGCCCTGGCGGGGCGCGCGGGTGTCCAGCTCGACCGCCACCGAGTGCTCCGGCCAGAAGGCGTCCAGGCCGCCGAGGTGGGGGCCGCCGGGCAGCCGCAGGTCCACGTTCCACACCGGGTCCGGCAGGCCGTGCTCGCGGACCATCGTGTAGAGCAGGTCCTCCGCGCGGGCCCGGCCCTCGGCGAGCAGGGAGTCGACCGCGTCCACCACGTGCGGGCGGTTCAGCAGCTTCGCCTGCGTCAGCTCCCGTACGACGGCCGCCGGTTCGCAGTGGCCGCCGCGCACGGCCTCGGTGAGCAGCCGGCGGACGGCGCGGGCGTCCTTCAGCTCCGCCACCGCGTCGGCCAGCGCGCGCGGCACCGGCGCCACCGGCAGCCCGGTCACCTGCTCCGGGACGGGCAGCGCGGCGGTGCGCAGGACACGCGCGCAGCCCGTGGAGCGCAGCCGGCGCATCCGCGGCACCAGGACGTCGACGGTGTCCAGCGCGGTGAGCGGCGGGGCGGCCGAGAAGCCGTGCAGGGTCAGGGCGGCGAGCCCGGTGATCATCGCCTCGGGGTAGGCGGGCGCGGCGGGCGCCTCGCCCCCGCTGGGCTGGGCGGGCACCCCGGCCGTCCGCTCCCGGGCGGCGTACATCAGCACCGCGTGCAGCCGCTCCTCGCTGGTGGGCGGCCCGGGGTGGAGCAGATAGACGCCGGGCAGGAGCTGCTGCCAGGGACCGCCGGGCCGGCACTGCTCGTTCGTCTCGGCGGCGGAGACCCCGTGGGCCTTGAGGCGGGCGGCCGTCATGACGCGGCGGTGGACCTCGGAGAGGTGGTGCAGGGGGCGGGGGGAGAGGGGGGAGAGCGGGGTGTTGTGGTTCATGACCCGGAGGCTTCCGCGTCCGATGAGCGCTTTAACCGCTGTTACACGTCCGTCGACAAATGCGGACAACACCGCACTAAAGGACGGGTGTTCGGATGCCGACTAGAGACGGAAAACCCCTGGTCCGTTCGGGTGGGACCAGGGGTTACGGCTGCTATTGCCTGAATTCCGTAACGGTCACGGACCGCCGTGATCGTTGGCCAAAGGTGTCAGTCGGTTGACGCCGTCGCGTCGCACGCCTGCGCCCGCAGCGCCCGTGCCAGATCGTCCCGCGACTCCAGCACCAGCCGCCGCAGCGCCGGCGCCGCGTCCTCGTGGGCCGTGAGCCACGCGTCCGTCGCGTCCAGCGTGGCCGGCGACTGCTGGAGCGCCGGGAACAGGCCCCGGACCACGTCCATGCCGATCTGGATGGACCGCTCCCGCCACACCCGCGCGATCGCCGCGAAGTACTTCTCCGTGTACGGCGCGATCAGCTCCCGCTGCGACCCCTGCGCGAACCCGCCGATGGTGGCCTCCACCAGCGCGTTGGACAGCGCGTCCGACTCCACGACCTGCGCCCATGCCTGCGCCTTCACCGCCTCCGAGGGCCGGGCGGCCAGACAGCGCACCTGGTGCCGCTTGCCCGACGCCGTGTCGTCCCGGGCCAGTTCGTCCGCCAGCTCCGACTCACCGACCACGCCGTGCGCGGCCAGCGGCTCCAGGAACGCCCAGCGCAGTTCCTGGTCCACCACGAGCCCCTCGACGGAACGCTTGCCGTCCAGCAGACCCGACAGCAGCTCCAGCCCCTGCTCGTCGGTGACCCGTGCGAAGAACCGCGCCCACGCCAGCTGCTGCTCGCTGCCCGGCCCGGCCGCGTGCAACTGCTCCGACGCGCCCTCGGTCAGCAGCCGCGCACCGCGCTCGCGCCACTCGGGCGCCGCGTAGTGCGTCAGCGCCGAGTCGGCCCACGCGTGCAGCATCTGCAGCACGCCGATGTCCGACTCACGGCCGCCGAACCGCAGCACCAGGCCGATGAACTCCCGGGCCGGCAGCAGCGCGTCCCGGGTCATGTTCCACAGCGCCGACCAGCACAGGGCACGCGCCAGCGGGTCGGTCAGCTCGCCGAGCGCCTCCCGCAGCGTCGCCAGCGACGTCGCGTCGAACCGGGTCTTGCAGTACGTCAGGTCGTCGTCGTTGACCAGCACCAGGTCCGGTGCCTCGGCGCCGGCCAGCTCCGCCACGATCGTCCGCGGCCCGTCGACGTCCGCCTCGGCGCGCGCGTAGCGCTCCAGCGCCCCGTCCGCGCTCCGCCGGTACAGGCCCACCGCCACCCGGTGCGGACGCAGCTCGGGGTGCGACTCGGCGGCCTCCTGCACCACCGCCAGCTCGTCGACGCGGCCGTCGGCGTCCAGCAGCACCTGCGGGGTGAGGGCGTTCACGCCCGCCGTCTGGAGCCAGGAGCGCGCCCAGGCGCCCATGTCCCGGCCGCTGGTCTCCTCCAGCACCGCCAGCAGGTCGCCGAGCCGGGTGTTGCCGTACGCGTGCCGCTTGAAGTAGCGGCGGGCGCCCTCCAGGAAGGCGTCCTGGCCGACGTACGCCACGAGCTGCTTGAGCACGCTCGCGCCCTTCGCGTACGTGATGCCGTCGAAGTTGAGCTTGGCGTCCTCCAGGTCACGGATGTCGGCCGTGATCGGGTGCGTGGAGGGCAGCTGGTCCGCGCGGTACGCCCACGCCTTGCGGCGGTTGGCGAAGGTGATCCAGGCGTCCTTGAAGCGGGTCGCGCCGACGTTGGCGAACGCGCCCATGAAGTCCGCGAAGGACTCCTTCAGCCACAGGTCGTCCCACCACTCCATGGTGACCAGGTCGCCGAACCACATGTGCGCCATCTCGTGCAGGATCGTGTTGGCGCGGCCCTCGTACGACGCCCGGGTCACCTTCCCGCGGAAGATGTACTCCTCCCGGAAGGTCACCAGCCCCGGGTTCTCCATCGCGCCCAGGTTGTACTCGGGCACGAACGCCTGGTCGTACTTCCCGAAGGGGTACGGGTAGTCGAAGTGGTCGTGGAAGAAGTCCAGCCCCTGCTTGGTGATCAGGAAGACGTCGTCGGCGTCGAAGTGCGGGGCGAGCCCCTTGCGGCACATGGCGCCCAGCGGGATCTCCAGCCGGGTGCCGTCGGCCAGCTCCCGGGTGTAGGAGTCCGTCACATAGTGGTACGGGCCCGCCACGACACAGGTGATGTACGTCGAGATCGGCTTGGTCTCCGCGAACCGCCAGACACCGTCCGCCCGTTCACCGGCGCCGTTGCTCCACACCGTCCACTGCTCGGGCGCCCGCACCTCGAACCGGAACGGCGCCTTGAGGTCCGGCTGCTCGAAGTTGGCGAAGACCCGGCGCGCGTCGGCCGGCTCGTACTGCGTGTAGAGGTAGACCTCGCCGTCCTCCGGGTCGACGAAGCGGTGCAGGCCCTCGCCGGTGCGGGAGTACGCGCACTGGGCGTCGACGACCAGCTCGTTCTCGGCGGCGAGGTCCTCCAGGGCGATCCGCGAGCCGTCGAAGACCTCGCTCGGGTCCAGGTCCCGCCCGTTGAGGGAGACCGACGTCACACTCGGCGCGATCAGGTCCGCGAAGCTCGACGCGCCGGGCTCGGCACAGCGGAAGCGGATCGTGGTGACCGAGCGGAAGGTGCGCGGCTCACCGTCCCCGGGCCCCTCGCCGAGGGCGGACCGCACGTCGAGGGACACCTCGTACCCGTCGACGGCCAGCAGGGCGGCCCGCTCCCGGGCCTCGTCGCGGGACAGATTCTCACCGGGCACGCGTGGCACTCCCTTGTGTCGTGGATACGGCCGCACCGGATACCGCTACGGCCACGGCTGAACAGGACCGATCCTGCCATGCGCCCCTGACACGGGGCAGCCGGGAATGGGCGGGCGGGCCGGGGTTGTTCCCGTGGGAAACGTTTCCGCTCGAGGAGAGACATGTCGGACAAGACCCCCGTCGACTTCTGGTTCGACCCGCTGTGCCCCTGGGCCTGGATGACCTCCCGCTGGGTCCTGGAGGTGGAGAAGGTCCGTGACATCGAGGTCCGCTGGCATGTGATGAGCCTCGCGGTGCTCAACGAGGACAAGCTCGACGAGCTGCCCGAGGAGTACCGCGACATGCTCGCCACCAAGGCGTGGGGTCCCGTCCGTGTCGTCATCGCCGCCCAGGAGGAGCACGGCGCCGACGTCCTCGGCGACCTCTACACCGCGCTCGGCACCCGCATCCACAACAAGGGCGAGGGCCCCGGCCGGGAGACCGTCGCGGCCGCCCTGAAGGACGCCGGGCTGCCCGACTCCCTCATGGAGCACTGGGACGACACCCCCTACGAGCCGCAGCTGCGCGCCTCCCACAAGGAGGGCATCGACAAGGTCGGCCAGGAGGTCGGCACCCCGGTCATCGCCGTCCCCGGCGACGACGGCGAGCAGATCGCCTTCTTCGGCCCCGTCGTCACCCCGGCCCCGAAGGGCGAGGACGCCGCCCGGCTGTGGGACGGCACCCTCGCCGTGGCCTCCGTGCCGGGCTTCTACGAGATCAAGCGGACCCGGACGAAGGGCCCCGACTTCAGCAACCTGTAAGGGTCACCCGTCGGCTGCGGTCCCCTCTTCGAGGAACTTCTCGGGGAGGCGGCCGTAGCCGCCCTTGTTCATGTGCGGGTAGTACGTCAGACAGCCCTTGGCGGTGCACCGCCACAGGTTGTCCACGTAGAAGGCCGGCCCCTCCTTCTCCCGCACCCACGCCTTCTCGTCCTTCTCGAGGAACCGGAAGATCTGCATGGTGCCGCAGGTCGGGCACGCCAGTGTGCGGGTCCTCATCAACCCCTCCTCGCCATCACCGCCAGGTCCGGGAAGTCGGTCACCACCGCGTCGACCCCCAGTCCGTAGTACAGCGCGTACTCGGCGAAGGCGTCCCCGAAATCGTTCGGTCCGGTTCCCCGCCGCAGATCCGCCGGCAGGAACTGGTTCTCCGCGCGGAAGGTGTACGCCCCGACCCGCAGCCCCGCCGCGTGCGCGTCCGCGACGAGGGACGACCCGGCCACCGAGGACTTGTCGGGCCCGATCCAGCCGGCGTACTCCCCGATCCGGGCGAGCCCGGCCGGCGTCATCATGTCCCGGTACGTCGTCGGGTCCCCGGCCGACACCAGGTCGTACGGCCCGCCCGTGGTCCCCAGCGCCTGCCACAGCTCCAGCCCCAGCCGCGCCGCCGCGATCCGCTTCAGACTGCTCGGCTCGAAGGACTGCACCACGCACTCGCGCCTGCCCAGCCGGTTGCGCCGCACCGCCTCCACCAGCTTCGGCTCCAGCGGCAGCCCGACCGAGCGGAAGTAGGTCGGATGCTTGGTCTCCGGGAAGACGGCGATCGTCCGGCCGTGCTCCTTCGACAGCCGGCGCGCCAGGTCGACCACCTCCTGGAAGGTCGGCACCTCCTCGCGCCCGTCGAACACCGTGTTGCGGTTGCGGACCTGGGGCAGCCGCTCGACCGCCCGCAGCGTCTTCAGCTCCGCGAGCGTGAAGTCCTCCGTGAACCAGCCGGTCACCGCCCGCCCGTCCACCGTCTTCGTCGTCCGGCGGTCCGCGAACTCCGGGTGCGCGGCCACGTCCGTGGTCCCCGAGATCTCGTTCTCGTGCCGCACCACCAGCACATGGTCCTTCGTCGGCACCAGGTCCGGCTCGATCCAGTCGGCCCCGGCCCGCACCCCGTACGTGTACGCGGCCGCCGTGTGCTCCGGACGCCAGCCGGCCGCGCCGCGGTGGCCGATGACGAGGGGCCGGCGCGGGCGCGCCGGGGCGGCGGAGGAGAGGGCGGGCACGGCGGCCACCGCCGGGCCGGCGGCCGCGGCGAGCAGCAGCGATCGACGTCTCACGGGCATGGGGATCCCTTCCCTGGTAGGGGAGTTGCCGAGCCGTTCGAATAGACGGAGGTGGGAGTCAGGGGCGCGCCCGCCGCCGGGCCACCGCCAGCCGTTCCAGGTGCTCCTCGTACGCCCGCGCGTAGTACGCGGCACGGTCCGCGTCGGGTTCGATCACCGAGGTCGGCCGGGTCCAGGCCGCCGTGTCCAGCGGCACCCCGCACCGCCCGGCCGCCGCGAGCACCGCGCCCCGCGCGCCGACCTCGCCCTCGACGACCCGCAGCGGCCGCCCGAGGACGTCGGCCAGCAGCCGCATCCAGGCGGGGCTGCGGGTGCCGCCGCCGCAGACGGCCAGGGTGCCGGTGAGCCCGGCCGCCGCGAGACAGTGCCGGGCGGCGAACCCGATGCCCTCGCAGGTCGCCCGGATCAGATCGGCGGGCGTCGACTCCAGGGAGACGCCGGTCAGTTCGGCGCGCAGCCGGGGCTCCACGAACGGCGCCCGCTCACCGGACGGCGCGAAGTACGGCAGGACCCGCACGCCGTGCGCCCCCGGCGGGGTCGCGGCCAGCAGCCCGTCGACCTCCTCGTGCCGGACGCCGGTCGTCGTCAGCACCCAGTCCAGCGCCGCCGTGCCCACCATCGCCGGCATCGCCCGCAGCCAGTGCCCGGGGCGGTCGGTGCCGATGTACAGGCCGGCCGGCTCGCCGCCGAGGTCCAGCTCGTCGGTGGCGACCAGCGCGGCCAGACACGTCCCGACGATCAGCAGACCGTCGCCGGGCGCGGTCGCCCCCGCGCCCAGCGCACAGGCCGGCAGGTCGTACGGCCCGTTCACGACCCGTGTCCCGGCGGGCAGCCCCTCGCCGCGTGCCGGGGCCGTCGCCACCGGGTCGCTGACGGGGGCGAGCAGCCCGCGCCGGTGGGTGAGCCCCAGCAGCTCCACCACCTTGTCGTCGTAGGCCCGGGTCACCGGGTCCAGGAACGGCATCGACGCGTCCGAGACGTCCGTCGTCGCGTCCGCGCCCGTCAGCCGCCGGAACACCATGTCCTTGCAGTACAGGGCGACGGACGCGGCGTCCAGCGCCTCCGGCTCGTGGGCGTCCAGCCAGGCCAGCAGCGGCCCCGGGGACCCCGGGAACATCGCGCCGCCCGTACGCCGGAACACCGCCTCGGCCGTGCCGTCCGCCAGCCACCGGTCGAGCAGTTCGTGTGCCCGGCCGTCCATCCAGGAGGCCGCGGGCCGCACCGGCCGCCCCCGCCCGTCGACCAGCCACACGCCGTCGCCCTGCCCGGTGAGCCCGGCCAGCTCGACCGGCTCCGGGACCCGGGCGGTCAGCTCCTCCAGGACGGCGACGACCGCCCCGTACACCTCGTCCATGTCCTGCTCGACGACGCCCTCGCGCAAGGTCAGCTCCACCGGGCGGGCCGCCACGCCCCCTTCGCGTCCGTCGCCGTCGAAGGCCGCCGCCTTCACCATGGACGTGCCCACATCGATACCGACGTACATGCCAGCCTCCTCGGGTCCCGTCACGTCAGGCAGTGCGCCTCCGGCTCGCCGCGCACCCAGCGCCCCACCTCCGCCGCGGCGATCGCCGCCGCCTTCTCCGCCACCGCCCGGGACGCGCCGCCCAGGTGCGGGGTGAGCACCACCCGGTCGGTGAGCGCGCGCAGCCGGGACCGGGCGGGCAGCGGCTCGGTCGCGTACGTGTCCAGGGCCGCCGCCGACACCTGGCCGCTCTCCAGCGCGTCGCACAGCGCGTCCTCGTCGAGGAGCGGGCCGCGAGCCGCGTTCACGACGACCGCGCCCCGGGGCAGCAGGGCCAGCTCGCGCGCGCCGAGCAGCCCGCGGGTCTCGTCGGTGAGCCGGGCGTGCAGGGTGATCGCCCGCGAGGCCCGCAGCAGCTCGTCGAGGGAGGCGACCCGCAGGCCGTGGATCTCGCCCCGGACGTACGGGTCGTGGACCAGCACCCGGGCGCCGAACGCGCACAGCGCGCGGGCGACCCGGCTGCCGACGGCCCCGTAGCCGACCAGGCCGACCGGCAGGTCCTCCAGCTCCAGGCCGCTGTGCGCGTACGTGTAGTAGGTCGCCCCCTCCCAGCTGCCCCGCCGGGCGAGGAGGTCGTGGGCCTGCGGGATGCGGCGCAGCGCGGACAGCAGCAGGCCGACGGTGAACTCGGCGGTGGCGGCGGCGTTGCGGCCGGGCGCGTAGCAGACGCGGACGTCGTGCCGTTTCGCCGCGTCCAGGTTGACGTTGACCGGGCCGCCCCGGCACACCACCACCAGCCGCAGGGCGGGGCAGGCGTCCAGGACCCGTTCGGTCACCGGGCCCATCTGGGTGACCAGCACCTGGGCGCCGGCGAGCGCGGCGATCAGCTCGTCCTCGGCGTCGCTGGCCTCCGTCACCTCGGCCACCGGGCCGAACGGCTCCAGCGGCCAGCCGAGGGTCAGTTCGGCCGTCTCGCAGTCGACCTCCCGGGCCAGGGCCGCACGGATCAGGGACGGCAGGATGAAGTGGTCGCCGGCGGCCACCACACGCACACGGTTCCCGTGGGTCATCGCAGGGCATCTCCTGTCTCGGCGTCGAAGACATGGGTGAGGCGGGGATCGGCGGTGACCTGGACGCGGTCGTCGTGGGCGAGGCGCACCTCGGGGCCGGTGAGGGCCACCAGGGGCCGGTCCACCCCGTCCACGGCGAGGGTGGCGAGGCCCGACTCCAGCAGCGGTTCGTGGGCGACGACCCGGGCGGCGAGGCCGTCCTCGCCGCCGAGCGTCAGGTCCTCCGGGCGGACGCCGACCACCACCTCGCGGCCCGCCGTGACCGGCACCGGCAGCGCGATCCGGGCCGTCGCCGACAGCCGGGCGTGGCCGTCGGCCGTCGCCGTGCCGGGGAGCAGGTTGATGGCGGGTTCGCCGACGAAGTCCGCGACGAAGACGGTGGCGGGGCTGTCGTAGATCTCGTACGGGGTGCCGAGCTGCTGGATCACGCCGTCCTTCATCACGGCGATCCGGTCGGCCAGCGACAGGGCCTCCTCCTGGTCGTGGGTGACCAGGATGGTGGTGTGGCCCAGGTCGCGCTGGATGCGTTTGAGTTCGCGGCGGGTGGTGTCGCGCTGGGCGGCGTCGAGATGGGACAGCGGCTCGTCCAGAAGCAGCACGTCGGGTTCACGGATCAGCGCGCGGGCCAGGGACACCCGCTGCTTCTGGCCGCTGGACAGCCCGGCCGGGCGGGCGTCGAGCACCCCGGTCAGATCGACGCGTTCGGCGATCTCCCTCACCCGGCGGGTCACGTCCGCCCGGTCGGCGCCCCGACGGGCCCGCAGCCCGAACGCCAGGTTCTCCGCGACCGTCAGCGGCGGGTACAGCGCGTAGTTCTCGAAGGCGACGCCGATGTTGCGCCGCTGCGCGGGCAGGCCGGTCACCGACGCGCCGCCGACCAGGATGTCCCCGCCGGTCACCGTCTCCAGGCCGGCGATCATCCGCAGCGTGGTGGACTTCCCGCAGCCGGACGGGCCCAGCAGGCCGAGGAGTTCGCCCGAGCGCAGGGCCAGGTCGATGCCGCGGACGGCGGGCACGGGCGGACGGCCCCGCGCCCGGTAGGTCTTGCGCAGATCACGTAGCTCCAGCTCGGTCATCGCCGCCCCTCGTCGCGGGTGAAGTGCACACCTCGTAGCGGACCTTGTGCTCGTCCAGGTCCCGCAGGGCCTCCGCCGACGCCCCGTCGTCCACGAGAAGCAGGTCGAAGCGGGACAGCGGGACCACCCGGTGCAGGGCGGCACGGGCGAGCTTGGTGTGGTCGATCAGCAGGACGTTGCGCGCGGCCGAGTCGAGCATCGCGCGCTTCACCGACACGATGTGCTGCTCCTGGTGGTAGGCGTAGCCGCCGCGCACGGCGGACGTGGAGGCGAAGCAGACGTCGACGCGCAGCTGCTCGATCGCCTCGACACAGGACACGCCGAGGAAGGACGAGTGCAGCGGGTCGTAGTCGCCGCCGAGGGCGATCAGATGGATGCCGCGCTGGTCGGCGAGCAGGTTGACGGCCTCCAGGAAGTTGGTGACGACCGTCAGCGGGGTGATCTCGCCCAGCCGCAGCCTGCGGGCTATCTCCAGGGTGGTGGTGGAGTCGTCCAGCATGATCGCCATGCCGGGCTCGACGAGCTTCAGGGCCCGCTCGGCGACGGCGGCCTTCTCGGCGCGCATGGTCTTCAGCCGGTACTGCACGTTGGACTCGAACACGCCGGAGGGCTGCGCGGTCACCCCGCCCCGGAACTTGCGGACGATGCCCTGCCGTTCGAGTTCGTCCAGGTCCCGGTGGATGGTCATGAGGCTCACCCCGAACCGTTCGGCCAGGTCGGCGGCGGTCGCCGTCCCGTCGGCGAGGACCTGCTCGGCCATCGCGGCCTGACGGGCGGCGGGGCCCTGCTGTGCGTGGTTCATGGTCCGATCCTTCGTCCTGGACGCTCCGGCCGGTCGGCCTCGAACAGCAGCAGGTTCTCAGGCCGGACCGACAGTCGTACCGGATCGTCGGGACGAAGACCGGCCGCCTCGCCGCGCGGGACGACGAGTGCCGCATGCTGATCGCCGAGCCGGACGGTGACCTCCACGGAGCGGCCCAGCACCTCGGTGACATAGACCGTGCCGGCGAGGGTGTGGCCGGGGCCCGCGCCCAGGGTGAGATCGCGGGGCCGGACGCCGATCAGGACCCCGGTGCCCGGCGCCGCCTCTGCCCGCAGGTCCAGCTCGACCGCACCGTCCGCCGACCGGAAGCCGCCGCCGGGTGTGACGGTGCCGGGCAGCAGGTTGATCCGGGGACGGCCGAACGCCCGCGCCACCTCCGTGTCATGGGGCCGGTACCAGATCTCCTCCCGGGTGCCGGTCTGCACGATCCGCCCGTCCCGGATGACGCCGATCCGGTCGCCGAGCGCCAGCGCCTCCACCGAGTCGTGGGTGACGTAGAGGGTGGTGGTGCGGCGTACCGACCCGATCGCCTTCAGTTCGGCCCGCATCTGCTGGCGCAGCTTGGCGTCGAGGTGGGAGAGCGGCTCGTCCAGGAGGAAGGCCCGGGCGGGGCGGACGAGGACCCGGCCGAGCGCGACGCGCTGGCGCTGTCCGTTGGACAGCTGCCCGACCGGCCGGTCCAGCAGGCCCGCGATGCCCAGCAGATCGGCCACCTCCCCGATCCGCTCGCGCGCCCGGGCCGCGGGGAGGCGGTGGCGCGGCGAGCGGAGCGGGAAGGCGAGGTTGTCGTACACCGACTTGTGCGGGTACAGGGCGTAGCTCTCGAAGCACATGGCCACGCCCCGGTCGTACGGCTCGACCCCGCGCTGGTCCCGGCCGTCGAGTTCGACGGCCCCGGCGTCGGGGAGCTCGAGCCCGGCGACGGTCTTCAGCGTGGTGGTCTTCCCGGCGCCGGACGGGCCGAGCAGGCAGAAGAACTCGCCCTCGCGCACCTCCAGGTCCAGCCCGTCGAGCGCCCGGACGGCGCCGAACGCCTTGGAGACGCCCCGCAGCCGGATCACGACTTCACCGCCCCGAACGACAGCCCCCGCACCAGATACCGCTGGATGGTCAGCGCCAGCAGCAGCGGCGGGACGACGGAGACGAGCGCGGCGGCGGCCGTCAGGTTGTACTTGGGCCGGTCGCCGCCGAGGAACGACAGCGCGCCGACGGTCACGGTCTGGGCCTCGCTGGAGGTGAGGATGAGGGGGAAGACGAAGTTGTTCCAGGCGAAGATGAAGGCCAGCAGCGACACGGCCGCCACCCCCGGTTTGACCAGCGGGAGCGCCACCTTCACGAACGCCTGCTTGCGGCTGTAGCCGTCGAGCAGGGCCGCCTGTTCGAGTTCGGGGGTGAGGTCCGCGAAGTACGAGCGCATGATCCACACGATCAGCGGCAGCGTGACCAGCTGGAGCACCCACACCATGCCGACGTAGGTGTCGAACAGCCCGAGCTTCTGGTACAGCACGAACAGCGGGATGATCACGGTGAGTTCGGGCGCGAACCGGAACGACAGCAGCGTGAACATCAGGTTCTCGGAGCCCTTGAACCGCCAGCGCGCCGAGGCGTACGCCGCCGGCAGCCCCACGAGCAGGGACAGGAGCACCGCGCCCACCGACACGACCAGGCTGTTGACGAAGAACCGCACGAACGGGATGCCCTCGCTGTCGCCGAGGACCGTGCGGTAGCCGTCGAGGGTGGGGGAGAAGGAGAAGTAGGTGGAGAACAACTGGTTCGCCGGCTTCAGCGACAGGATCACCATCCAGGCGATCGGGAACAGCGCGAAGACGAAGTAGAGGAGGAGGGCGGCATCCGCCAGCCATCCCAACAGGCGCCGTTTGGAAGTCATTTCACCTCCGCAGCCTTCCGCTGGATCTTCCCGAGGTGTTTCACCAGCACCATCGCCGCGAGGTACACCACGGCCCAGAGCACGATCGTGTAGCTGATGCCGAACGAGTAGCGCTGGAAGCGGATCGCCTCCAGATAGGCGCGGATCTGCAGGACGACGGTGGAGTCGCCCGGCCCGCCCTCGGTGAGGGCGTAGATGATGTCGAACACCTTCAGCGAGTCCATGAACCGGAAGATCACCGCGACCAGCACGTACGGCCACAGCATCGGCAGGGTCAGCCGGCGGAAGGTGTACCACCAGCCCGCCCCGTCGACGGCCGCCGCCTCGAACGGCGAGACGGGCAGGGAGCGCAGCCCGGCGAGCGCGAGGATCGCCACGAACGGGGTGTAGACCCAGACGTCCACGGCGATGGACGACAGCAGGGCCCCGGTCGGGGTGTCCGTCCACTGCACGCCGCCCAGCCCGAAGGGCCGCAGCAGATGGTTCACCACCCCGACCGACGGCTGGAGCATGAGCTTCCAGATGATCGCCGCGATCACCGGCGCGATCATCAGCGGCAGGATGAGGATCTTCTCCAGCACCCGCCCGACGACGGACGACCGGTGCAGCAGCAGGGCGACGGACACCCCGAGGACCGTCTCGGCGGCGGCGGCGCCGACCGCGTACAGGACCGTCACCCAGGCGGAGTTCCAGAACGCCTCCTGGGTGAAGACGGTCGTGTAGTTCTCCAGCCGCACCAGGTCCGGCTGCGGCTTGCTCGCCGAGAAGTCGAACAGCGTGTAGTACAGGCCGAGCCCGAAGGGGTAGAGGATCCCGCAGGTCAGCAGCAGGGCGGGCACGATCAGGAGGTACGGGCGCAGGGCGGGCCGCCATCCCATCGCGCTAGCCGAGCTTGCCGGCGAGATCGCCCGCCAGGTCGTCGAGCACGGGCTTCGCGCCCTGGCCGCCGTAGATCTCCTGGAGGGCGGCGGCCCAGCTGGTGGTGGCGTCGAAGAACTGCTCCTGCGGGGTGAACTGGATCCTCGTCTGGTCGACGACGGTCTCGAAGGTCTCGATGAAGCCGGGCAGGTGCCGCATCTTGTCCTTGTAGGCGGGGTCGTCGGCGATCGACTTCCGCACCGGGTCGATGTGGTTGTGCCGGATCGCGCCTTCGCGCAGGTGCTCCTTGCCGGTCGCCCACTGCAGGAACAGCCAGGCGGCGCTCTTCTTCCTGCTCCTGGCGTTCATGCCGAGCGACCAGATCCACATGTTGGTGGCCAGCGAGCCGTCGGGTCCCTTCGGACCGGGGTGAAAGGCGATCTTCCCGGACGCCGGGCTGGCGCCCTCGACCGCCTGGAAGTAGGCGGCGGTGTCCGCGTCGAACAGCATCCCGGCCTTCTTCGCGCCCAGGTCGCTGGAGCACTGGTACCAGGTGTACGACGTCCACGACGGCGGGCCGCCCTGCTTGACCATGGCGGCCCAGTCCCGGGTGAACGCCACGGCCTCGGGGCTGTTCATCGCCGGGGTGAGCCTGCCGTCCTCGACCGTGAAGTCCTTCAGCCCGTTGCGGGCGTACATGGTCATGAAGCCGGGGTGGATCGTCGCCCAGCTCCGCGAGCCGCGCACGGCGATCCCGTACATGCCGTCGAACCCGGCGCCCGGCGCCTTCCGCTTGATCGTCCCGGCGATGTCGCGCAGCTCGTCGAAGGTCTCGGCGGGCCGCAGGCCCAGCTTCCTGAACACGTCCGTGTTGTAGGCGACGACGTTGGTCTCCCAGCCCCACGGCAGCGCGTACTGCCCGCCCTGCCCGAGCGGGGCGCCCGCCTTCAGGGACCACTGGTCGGCCTGGAGGAGGTTGGGGAAGAAGTCGGCCTGGTCCCATTCGGGGGCGGTGGCCGAGGAGTTGCGCATCCAGGGGCCGAGGTCCTCCAGCCACCCGGGCGGCCCGTACTGCCACACCATGTACGCGCCCAGCATGAAGACGTCGTAGGAGGCGCGTCCGCTGGACAGGTCGACGGTGAGCTTGTCGAAGTAGTTGTCCTCCGGGAAGACGTCGTACTCGACCTCGATGCCGGTCTTCTCGGTGAACGACTTCAGGTCGGCGATCAGCGCGTCCGTGTACGGGTGCTTGTTCAGCAGGGCCTTGACGGTCGTGCCCTTCTCCCGCTTCCAGTCGAAGGAGCCGGTGACGTCGTCCGCCGCCGAGCCGTCGCTCTTGTCGTCCCCGCCGCCGAACCCGGTCCCGCAGGCGCTCAGCAGGGGAGTGGCGGCCAGAGCGGCGCCCAGCGCCAGGAAGCGCCGGCGGTCGTGCGCGTGCGTGTCCATCCGTGACCTCCACGTGGGGCTCGGGCCATACGGGTGCGAGGTTCTGCAACACGGCGAGTCGACTCGTCAACAGAGGGTGGGACCACGGAAGTTGGGCGTCAATCCCTCGCGCACGGGAAAATATCGGTGCAGAGTGAGAAGTTAACGTTTCCAACTGTGCGGGAGACCGGATGGCGGACCGCGACGACGTGGCCTGGCTCGGCATCGACCTGGGCACGCAGAGCGTGCGCGCCCTGCTCGTCACCGGGGACGGCACGGTGCTCGGCGGCGGGTCGGCGCCGCTGACCGGCCGGCGCGACGGCGTACGGCACGAACAGGACCCGGCCGGCTGGTGGGACGGCCTGTGCGCGGCCACCCGCGCCGCGCTGCGTGGACGGGCCGGCACCCGGATCGGAGGGCTCGCGCTCTGCGGCACCTCCGGGACCGTCCTGCTCACCGACGGCGCCGGCCACCCCACGAGCCCCGCGCTCATGTACGACGACGCCCGCGCCACGCACCAGGCGGCGCGGGCGCGCGCGGCGGGCCTCGCCGTGCAGGACACCTGGGCGCTGCCGAAGGCGCTCTGGCTCACCGAGACCCACGGGCCGGGCCGCGTCACCCACCAGCCGGACCTGATGGTCCTGCTCCTCACCGGTGCCCTGCCCCCGGCCGACTCCAGCCACGCCCTGAAGACCGGCTACGACCCGGAGCGCGACGCCTGGCCGGACGGGCTGGCCCGGCTCGGCCTGCCCGACGAGGCGGTCCCGGACGTCGTGCCGCCCGGCACCCGGCTCGGCGAGGTGTCCGCGTCCGCCGCCGACGCCACCGGCATCCCCGCCGGCACCCCCGTCGTCGCCGGCATGACCGACGGCTGCGCGGCCCAGATCGCCTCCGCCGCGCTGCGCCCCGGCGCCTGGAACTCGGTCCTCGGCACGACCCTCGTCCTCAAGGGCGCGTCCCTCACCCCGGTCCGTGACCCGGCCGGCGTGGTCTACAACCACCGCGCCCCAGACGGGAGTTGGCTGCCGGGTGGCGCCTCCAGCGTGGGCGCGGGCGTTCTCACGGCCGCGTTCCCCGGCGCCGACCCCGCCGCCATGGACGAGCGGGCCGCCGCCCACGAGCCGTCCGGCGCCGTCACCTACCCGCTGGTCTCGCCCGGCGAGCGGTTCCCGTTCCTGGCGCCCGGCGCCACCTCCCTCGTCCTCGGCGAACCGGAGTCGGACGCCGATCTGTGGGCCGGGCTCCTCCAGGGCGTCGCCTTCGCCGAACGCCTCTGCCTGGACTATCTGCACCACCTCGGCGCCCCGGTCGACGGCCCGCTCACCTTCACCGGCGGCGCCGCCCGCAGCCCGTACTGGAACCAGCTGCGCGCCGACGTGCTCGGCCGGCCCGCGCGGGTGCCCCGGCAGACCGAACCGGCCCTGGGCATGGCCGCGCTCGCGGCGTACGGCACGGGCGCGGCGCCGGCGCTCACGGACGCCGCGGAGGCCATGGTCCGCCTCGGCCCGGCCGTCGAACCGCGCCCCGGGCGCACCGTCCTCTTCGCCGAGCCCTACGCGCGCCTGGTCGACGAGCTGAGCGCCCGCGGCTGGCTCCCCGCGCCGGTCGCGGCGCACGCGTACGCCCGCCTCGACGGGGATACTGCCGACTCATGACGACGCCCACGAGCACGACGCTGCTGCTGGCCCGGCACGGCCAGACGATCTGGCACGCCGAGAACCGCTACGCCGGGGTCAGCGACGTGCCGCTCACCGACACCGGACGGGCCCAGGCCGAGGCGCTGGGCCGGTGGGCCGCCGGCCACCCGGTCGACGCGATCTGGACCTCACCGCTGTCCCGCGCCGTCGTCACCGCCGACCCGGCCTGCCGTGCCCTCGGTCTGACCCCGCGACGCGAACCGGGCCTGCGCGAATGCGACTTCGGCGTCCTGGAGGGCCGTACGCTCGCCGAGTTCGCCGCCGAGGACCCGGCCGCCGCGGAGGCATATCGCGCCGACCCGGTGGCGCACCCGTTCCCCGGCGCCGAGGACCCGGCCGCCGCCGCCCGGCGCGGCGTCGCCGCCCTGCGCCGGATCGCCGCCGCCCATCCCGGCGGACGGGTGCTCGTGATCGCCCACAACACCCTGCTGCGGCTGGTCCTGTGCACCCTGCTGTCGATCCCGGCGCGCGAGTACCGCCGGGTGTTCCCGCGGCTGCGCAACACCGCCCTCAGCGAACTGCGCCTGGACGCCGACGGATCGGCCGCGCTTCTCTCCCTGAACGTGCCCTGCGAGCCCGAGCCGCGCGGCACGACGACCCCATGACCCCATGCCCCCATGACCCCGAAGGCCCCCGCGAGTCACGTCCTCGCGGGGGCCTCCGTTTTTCCGCCTGCCCTTGCGTGAGCGGTGAGAAGACGATCACGAGGCAGGACGACTCACACGATCAGGGAGCGAGCAGCAGCACGTCGGCGCGGGAGCGGGCGGCCGTGTACCGGGCGGCCACGTCCTGCCAGTCCACGACCCGCCACATCGCCTCGATGAAGTCCACCTTCTGGTTGCGGTACTGCAGGTAGAAGGCGTGTTCCCAGGCGTCGAAGACCAGGATCGGGGTGGCGCCCTGACCGACGTTGCCCTGGTGGTCGTAGACCTGCTCGACGATCAGCCGGCCGCTCAGCGGCTCGTACGCGAGCACCCCCCAGCCCGAGCCCTGCGTGGTCGCGGCCGCCTTGGACAGCTGCGCCTTGAAGCGGGCGAAGGACCCGAAGGACTCGGCGATGGCGTCGGCGAGCTCGCCCACGCCGTCCTTCTCCAGCGGCTCGCCGCCTCCGTCGCCGGACATGTTCCGCCAGTAGATGCTGTGCAGGATGTGCCCCGACAAATGGAAGGCCAGGTTCTTCTCCAGCCCGTTGATCGCCCCCCACGTCTCCTTGTCCCGCGCCTCGGCCAGCTGCTCCAGCGTGTCGTTGGCGCCCTTCACATAGGCCGCGTGGTGCTTGTCGTGATGCAGCTCGATGATCTCGGGGCTGATCACGGGCGCGAGCGCGGCGTAGTCGTAGGGCAGGTCCGGGAGTGTGTAGACGGGCATGGAGGTCCCCTCAGAGCTCTTGTTGCAAGTAGCTTGCAATAACAAGCTAACAGCAAAAAGCCCCCGTGTGGATCACACGGGGGCTTCGCGGAGTGCCGGTCCGGTCAGGTCCTGGCGCGGGAGCGCTGCCAGGCGTACCCGGCCGCCGCCAGGACCAGGGTCATCCCGCCCGTCGAGTACAGCTGCACCCGGGTGCCGGGCTCGCGGGCCATCAGCACGAAGATCGCGGCCATTCCGGCCAGCGCCACCCACGTCAGCACCGGGAACGCCCACATGCGCACGACCAGCTTCTGCGGGGTCTCGCGCTCCAGACGGCGGCGCAGCCGCAGCTGGGAGACCGCGATGAAGATCCAGACGACCAGGATGACCGCGCCGATCATGTTCAGCAGCCAAGGGAACACGTCGTCGGGACGCCAGTACGACAGGACGACGCACACGAAGCCGAAGACGGACGAGGCGAGGACCGCGACCCTCGGCACCCCGCCCGCCACCCGGCCCAGCGCCGCCGGGCCCTGACCCCGCCGGACGAGGGAGTAGGCGATGCGCGAGGAACCGTAGATGTTGGCGTTCATGGCGCTCAGCAGGGCGACCAGGACCACCACGTTCATCAGCTGCCCGGCACCGGGAATGCCCAGCCGGTCGAGGGTGGCCACGTACGGGCCCTTCTCGACCACCGCCGCGGAGTCCCAGGGGACCAGGGTGACCACGACCGCCATCGAGCCGATGTAGAACAGGGCGATCCGCCACATGGCCGTGCGCACCGCGCGCGCCACCCCGCTGACCGGGTCCTCCGACTCGGCCGCCGCGATGGTGACCGTCTCCATGCCGCCGTAGGCGAACACCGACGCCAGCAGGCCGACGATCAGTCCCTCGGTGCCGTTCGGCAGGAAGCCGCCCTCACCGGTGAGGTGCGCGGTCCCGGGCGCGTCCGTGCCGGGCAGCAGACCGGCGATGGCCAGCCCGCCCAGCACCAGGAACAGCGCGATCGCGCCGACCTTCAGCGCGGCGAACCAGAACTCGAACTCGCCGAAGTTCTTCACCGCGGCCAGGTTCGCGCCGCAGAACACCACCATGAACAGGGCCACCCACGCCCACTCCGGGGTGCCGGGCAGCCAGCCCGTGACGATCTTCGCCGCGCCGATGCCCTCCAGTCCGACGGCCGTGCACAGCAGGACCCAGAAGGACCAGCCGGCGGTGAACCCCGCCCAGGGGCCGATCGCCCGCTCGGCGTGCGCGGAGAAGGAACCGGAGGAGGGATACGCGGCAGACATCTCGCCGAGCATCCGCATCACCAGCATCACGAGGAGGCCGGAGACGACATAGGCGACGACGATCGACGGTCCGGCGGCGGCGATCCCCGCACCGGACCCCACGAACAGACCGGCGCCGATGACACCGCCGAGGGCGATCATCGACAGATGGCGCTGCTTGAGGCCGTGGGACAGGGGGACGTCGGCCGCCCGCGCGGGCGTCGACTCGGTGGTGCTGTTCTGCATGGGCGCGGCTCGTCCAATGCGTGAGAGGGCAAAAAACCCCCACAGCATGGGCGGCCTCTCCGCTCAGAAGGAGAGGCCGCCCACTATGCGGACACCAGCCGCACCCTGTGTGATCCCTGTGTCACGCCGCGACGGCCGTGTAGTGCGAGGCGTCCCCCTCGATCGAGTAGCTCGCCTTGCCCTCGATGCCGACCGGCACGTCACCGGCGACGGTCACCCGGTGCAGCCGGCGCGGCAGGCCGTCGTAGTTGTCGATCGCGTAGTGCTGGGTGATGCGGTTGTCGAAGACGACCAGCTGGTTCTGCGACCAGCGGTGGCGCAGGATGTTCTCCGGCCGTGTGACGTACGCCTGGAGCAGGTCGAGGACCTTGCGGGACTCGCCCGGCGACAGACCCACGATCCGCTGCGCGAACCCGCCGATGAACAGCCCGCGTTCCCCGGTCAGCGGGTGGACGCGCACCACCGGGTGGACCGTGCGGTACGTGATCGACGTGAACTGGGCGCGCTGGGCGGCCTGCCGCTCGTCGATCTCCTCGTCCGGCACCGCGTAGTCGTAGTCGTTGGTGTGCTCCGCCCACAGGGTGTCCGCGAGCTTCCGCAGCGGTTCGGGCAGCTGGCGGTAGGCGGCCGCCGCGTTCGCGATCAGCGTCTCGCCGCCGTACGGCGGGAGGGTGATGCTGCGCAGGGTCGTGGCCTGCGGCGGGTTCAGCACGAAGGTGACGTCGGTGTGCCAGTGGTTGGCGGCCCGGCCCCGCTCGCTGTCCACGGGCAGCACGTTCGGGGCGCCGGCGATCGAGGAGACCGTCGGGTGGGCGGTGGTGACGTCGCCGAAGTGCCGGACGAAGTCCTGGTGGGAGGCGTCGTCCAGGTTCACGTCGTCGATGACGAGCGCCTTGTGGACGTTGAGGGCCTCGCGCAGCGCGGTGACGGTCTCCTCGGCGAGCGGCCGGGAGACGTCGACGCCGGACACCCGGGCGCCGATGTGCGCGGTGATCTTCTGGATCTCGAGGTCTGACACGGGCGGTCCTTCCGGTTCGGGTCTGCTTCAGACCAGGGCGTTCTCGCGGACGGTGTACTGGTTGGCGGGGCGCGGCAGGCCGTAGCGCTCGCGCAGCGTGCGGCGCGGTCCGTACGCGGTGCGCAGCAGGCCGCGCTCGCGCAGGACCGGCACCACGTGGTCGACGAAGGCGTCCAGACCGGACGGCAGCACCGGCGGCATGATGTTGAAACCGTCGGCGGCTCCTTGGGTGAACCACGTCTCGATGGCGTCGGCGATCTGCTCGGGGGTGCCGGCGAAGGTGAGGTGGCCGCGCCCGCCGCCGAGCCGCCCGATCAGCTGCCGGACCGTGAGGCGCTCACGCCGGGCCAGTTGCACGACGAGCGTGTAGCGGCTCTTGGCGCCCTCGACGGCGTCCTCGGACGGCAGGTCGGCCGGGAGCGGGCCGTCCAGCTCCAGGGTGCCGGGCTCCAGCTGCAGCAGGCTCTCCAGCCGGGCCACCCCGTGCGTGTGCACGATGTGGTCCTCCAGCTCCCGCTCGGCCGCCCGGGCCTCGGCCTCGGTCGAGCCGATCACCGGGACGATGCCCGGCAGCACCTTGATGTGGTCGGGGTCCCGGCCCGCCTCGGCGGTACGGGCCTTGAGGTCGGCGTAGAAGGCCCGCGCGTCCTCGATGGTCTGCTGCGCGGTGAACACGGCCTCCGCGTGGCGCGCGGCGAAACGCCTGCCGTCCTCGCTCGACCCGGCCTGCACGAGCAGCGGGTGACCCTGCGGGGTGCGCGGGACGTTGAGCGCCCCCTCGACCCGGAAGTACGTCCCCCGGTGCCGCGGCGGATGGATCTTGCTGTCGTCGCCCCAGACGCCGGCCGCCTTGTCGGCGACGATCGCGTCGTCCTCCCAGCTGTCCCACAGCTTCCGGGCGACGTCCAGGAACTCGTCGGCCCGGGCGTACCGCTCGGCGTGCGCGGGCTCCGCGTCCAGGCCGAAGTTCCGGGCGGCCTCGGCACCCGCGGTGGTGACGATGTTCCAGCCGGCCCGGCCGCCGCTCACGATGTCCAGCGAGGCGAACTTGCGGGCCAGGTTGTAGGGCGAGTTGTAGGACGTGGAGGCGGTGGCGATCAGCCCGATGTGCTCGGTGGCCGTCGCCAGCGCGGTCAGCAGCGTCAGCGGCTCCAGGGCGCCGGCGGGCCGCTGCGCGAGGTTGCTCCACAGCTGGGGGCCGTCGGCGAGGAAGAGCGAGTCGAAGGTGCCGCGCTCGGCGGTCCGCGCGAGCCGCACGTAGTGGGCGAGGTCGACGTGCGCGTACGGATCGCTCTCCGGGAGCCGCCAGGAGGCCTCGTGGTGGCCGGTGTTCATGAGGAACGCGTTGAGGTGGAGCTGTCGGGTCATGGGAGTCCTCGGTCGGGGGGAGAAGGGGGTGCGGTCGCGTGGCCCGGTGGTCACCTCAGGTCCTCGGTCACGCCGAGCGCCGCGAGCAGCCGTTCGCGGTACGCCGACCGGGGCGTGTCCCGGTCGATCGTCACGTCGAGCGCGATCCGGCCGTGCTCCAGGACGAGCACCCGGTCGGCGAGCACGATCGCCTCGTCGACGTCGTGGGTGACGAGCAGGACGGACGGGCGGTGGCGCTCCCACAGCTCCCGCAGCAGGTGGTGCATCCTGATCCGGGTCAGGGCGTCCAGCGCCCCGAACGGCTCGTCGGCCAGCAGCAGTTCGGGCTCGCGCACCAGGGAGCGTGCCAGCGCGGCCCGCTGCGCCTCACCGCCGGACAGCTCGTTCGGCCAGGCCCGCTCCCGGCCTTTCAGACCGACCTCGGCGAGGGCCTCGCGGCCCCGCTCCGCCGCGTCCTTGCCGTCGAGGCCGAGGAGGACGTTGTCCAGGACCCGGCGCCAGGGCAGCAGCCGGGAGTCCTGGAAGACCACGGACACCCGCTCCGGCGCGGTCAGCTGCCCCGATCCGGTGACCTGGTGGTCCAGGCCCGCGACGGCCCGCAGCAGCGTGCTCTTGCCGGAGCCGCTGTGCCCGAGCAGGGCCGTGAACTGGCCGGCGGGCAGATCGAGGTCGATGCCGTCGAGGACGGTTCGTCCGTCGAAGGACCGGGTCAGGCCGCGCAGTTGCACGGCGGGACGGGTCAGCTGCTCAGTGTGCGGCGCCACGACAGCACCCTCCGTTCGATGAGGCGGACCGCGCTGTCGGAGACCAGGCCGAAGACGCCGTAGACGACGAGGCCGACGAGGATGACGTCCGTCTGGCCGTAGTTCTGCGCCTGGAACATCATGTAGCCGAGGCCGCTGGTGGCGTTGATCTGCTCCAGCACCACCAGGCCCAGCCAGGACCCGGTCACGCCGAGCCGCAGCCCGACGAAGAAGCCGGGCAGCGCGCCCGGGACGACGATCTGCCGGATGAAGCGGAACCGGTTCAGGCCCTGCACCTCGGCGAGTTCCACGAAGCGGCTGTCGATGCCGGACAGCGCGGCATGGGTGTTCAGATAGATCGGGATGTAGACGACGATGGCGATGATCGCGATCTTGAAGGTCTCGCCGATGCCCAGCCACAGGATGAACAGCGGGATGAGACCCAGCGTCGGGATGGCCCGGTTGAGGTTGACCGTCCCGTCGATCAGCGCCTCCCCGGTCCGGGTCAGCCCGGACGCCAGCGCGAGGACGACTCCCGCGACGAGCCCGAGGACGAACCCGGTCGCCGCCCGCTGCAACGACGTCAGGATGTCGTCCGGCAGGGTCCCGTCCGTCCACAGGTGGGCGCCGGTCTCGACGACCTTCCAGGGCGCCGGGATCGCGCCGGGGTCCAGCGCTCCGGCGGCGGAGGCGGCGGCCCACAGCACGACGAGCAGCAGGGGGCCGGCGAGCCGGGCGGCGGGCAGACGCCGGCCGGGCGTCAGGGGGCGCCGCCGGCGGACGCGGTGGTCCGGTCCGGTCAGGGGCGGTGCCTCGGGCACGGTCGTGGTGGTGGTCGTGGTGGTCATGGCGGTCACCTCCGGTATTCCGCGGGCACGGCCTTGGCCGCGATGCCCTCGAAGCGGTGGTCGAAGAGCTCGCCGACGTCGAACTTCTTCACGAAGCCGCCCTCCGCGAGCAGATCGGCGGTCTCCTGCTCCCACTCGACGGCCTCGCGCCAACTCGGCGGGAACAGCGGCTTGTTGGCGAGCTTCGTGATCGCCTCGGCCTGCGCGAGGGACAGGTTCTGCGTCTTGACGTAGAACTCCCGGTTCCAGACGTCCGGGTGCTCGTACGCCCACACCTGGCCCTTGGCCCAGTACGGGATGTAGGCGGCGACCGCGGCGGCCTTGGCCTTGTCGTTCAGCACCGACACCGGCGCCCACAGCAGGTTCAGCAGGTCGACGACGTCGGTGACGACCGTGCGGGCGCCCTTGCCCTCGTACTGCTTCAGATAGGCGGGGGCCTGGCTGTTGGCGAGCGGGGCGATGTCGACCTGGCCGGACTGCAGAGCCGTGAGGAACTGGTTGCTGGTCAGCGGGACCAGCTCCACGTCGTCGTACGTCACGCCGGCCTTCTTCAGGGCCCGCAGCAGGACGACGCCCTGCGCCTGGCCCTGCGAGAACGCCAGCCGCTTGCCCTTGAAGTCCGCGACCGTCCGGATGTGGCTGCCGGGCCTCGTGGCGAAGAGGTAGTTGGGCCTGCGGGTGATGTTGATCGCCACGATCTTCGCGTCGAAGCCCTGGTAGTGCGCCTGGATCGGCGGGATGCCGGCGTTGTTGGCCACGTCCAGCGAGCCGGAGCGGAAGGCGTTGATGACATCGGGACCCGCGCCGATGTTCAGCCAGCCGCCCACTTCGAACGGTGGATCGCCCAACTTGGCCAGCTTGAACTGCAGTTGCTGGGTGTTCTGGTACGAGGCGATCTTCAGGGAGGTGCCCGCGGGCACCTTTGCGGCGAGCGGGGCGGTCGAGGCGCCCTCGCTGCCGGCGGCCGCGCTTCCGGCGCAGCCGCTGAGGCCCGCGACACCGGCCACGGTGCCGAGCACCGAGGTGAGGAAGAGCCGTCGGTCGATGCCGGACACGGGGGAGGAAGGCATGGGAGTACTCCAGGGAGTGCGAAAGGAAATGAGCATGCGGAATTCAGGAAGCGGGCCGGAAAACGGCCGGGAAAAAGAGAATTCACGCAGGGGAGGATGAGCGCTTCACACGCGGCGACGTGTCAGCAACAGTGGGTGCGACAGCTCACGAACAGGCTCATGACCAGCATGTTCCCGGTCCTGTACGAGCCCTGTCAATATTCGGAGTTTCTGAATTAAATAGCCTCAGGTGGTACGCCCGCGGCCGCGCCCAAAGGGTCCCGGTAGAGGACGTCCAGAGCCACCGAACCACCCGCCGTCGCCAGTACGGAATCCGGGAAACTCGACGGCACGACCGACGCCGCGCGCGCGTCGCCCACCCCGGCGCGCAGCGCCCCGAGACAGTCCTCGCGGCTGAGGACACCGATCTCCGTGACCACCACGGTCTCCGGATTCAGCACGTCGAGCAGCAGCCCCACCGCCCGGCCCGTCGTCCGGGCCCGCTCGGTCAGCAGCCGCACGGCCACCGGGTCCCCGTCGCGCGCGGCACGCACGACGTGCTGCGGGTTCCTGCCGCCGATGACCCCGGCCGCCCGCGCCCGGCGGCACAGGGTCCGCTCGCTCAACTCCGCCTGGAGACACCCGGTCCGGCCGCACGCGCACCGCTCCGTGCCGCCCGGCACCGGCAGATGCGCGATCGCGCCGGCCTGCGAACGCGGACCGTGGTGCACCTCGTCGTTCGTCGCGAACGCCGCGTCGACCACGTTGCCGACGAACAGGTGCAGCACACTGCGGCTGCCGCGCGCCCGCCCGAACAGCCGCTCCGCGTTCACCAACGCCCGCGCGTGGCCGTCCACATGGACCGGCAGCCCGGTGCGGGCACCGAGCGCGTCCCGCACCGGCACCTCGCGCCAGCCCAGCAGCGGATGCTCGACGACCACCCCCGTGGCCCGGTCCACCCAGCCCCCGGCGGCGAACCCGACACCGAGCGGCCGGACGCCGGGCCGTGCGCCGAGCAGTCCGGCCAGCGCGCCGGCGGCCTCGTCCAGGACGTCGTACGGATCGACCGCGCCGGAGTGCGGCACCTCCCGCCGTGCCACGACCCGGCCGCGCAGATCGAGCAGCGCCACCGTGGTGTACGGCACCGCCACATGCACCCCGCCGACCACGAGCCGCGAGGCGTCCAGGTCGACCGGTACGTGCGGGCGCCCGACCCCGCCGGACGGCCGGGGCGCCACCGCCTCGCGGATCAGCCCCAGCCCGGTGAGCCGGGCGCAGTGGTCGGTCACCGACGCCGGGGACAGCCCGGTCAGCCGGGCGATGGTGCTGCGTGCCACGGGCCCGTGCTCCAGCACCGACCGCAGGACGACGCTGGCACTGGTCCGGCGCCGGTCACGGTCGGCGACACGGGGGATCGGGGACGAAAGAGTGGGTGCCGCGGTACGGGGCATGGGGGAACTTCCTCGGGATCCGGTCCGACACTGCGCCGTGCTGAACGGCGAGCCGGGCCGGGTCACCCGGGCCGGCTCACCCCGGACGGCGACAGGCGGTGGCGCCCACGCGTCGCAGATCGACGTGGCGACGCGACGTGAAGTTCCGGGACTGGGCGACCATGCGTTCGAAGCTAGCAAAGCGGGCCCGCGCTGCCCAGACGGCGACCGACGGGCGAGACGGTTCTTCATACGCGGGCAACATGATTGGTGGAACCCTACAGTGGCCCCGGACCCCGCCCCTGTGAGCCGAACGTCCCTGCCTCAGTGACCGGCGTCACCTCGCACCGGGTGTACCGCACCACCTTTGTCCGGAGCCCACCAAGCCCATGATCCCGCCTTTGTCGACCACTGACGGTGAGGGACCGCGACACCCTGGGATAGCGTCGCAGCGTCCCGTACCGCCCTCACCTCGCGGAGTCCCCATGAGCACCGCTGCCGCAGCCCCCGCACGCACCGGGCAGGTCCTCGCCGATCTGCTCCCCGCCTCCCGCGTCCGCGACATCGCGCTCGTCGCCGGCGGCGCCGCCCTCACCGGCCTGGCCGCCCAGATCTCCGTGCCCGTGCCGGGCTCCCCGGTGCCGGTGACCGGCCAGACCCTCGCCGTGCTGCTCGTCGGCACCGCGCTCGGCGCCGGTCGCGGCTTCCTCTCGCTCGCGCTGTACGCGCTGGCCGGCATGGCGGGCGTGCCGTGGTTCGCGCAGGGCACCTCCGGCGCCGCCGCCCCGTCCTTCGGCTACGTCCTCGGCATGATCCTCGCCGCGACCGTCGTCGGCGCCCTGGCCCGCCGCGGCGCCGACCGCACCGCGCTGCGCACCGCCGGCGCGATGCTGCTGGGCGAGGCGGTCATCTACGCCGTCGGCGTGCCCTACCTGGCCCTGGCCACCGGCATGTCGGCGTCCGCCGCGATCGCGGCCGGCCTGGTGCCGTTCCTGATCGGCGACGCGGTGAAGGCGGCGCTGGCGATGGGCGCGCTGCCCACGGCGTGGAAGTTCCTGAACCGCTGACACGACGTCACTTTCAGCAAGAGGCTCGCCGGTCGCACGCGACCGACGAGCCTCTGCTCTTTTCTTCCAGGGTGCTCAGCCCTGCGGGGACCGCCGGGGCCGCCGCAGCTGGGACCACCACAGCCCCGCCGCGCCGGCCGCGAGCAGGGCCGCCCCGGCCGCGCCCAGCGGCAGGACGTCCCGGCCCGGACCGGTCCTGGGCAGCTCGTCGGGGCCCGGGGCGACCGGCTTGTTGTCGGTACCGAGCAGCAGCGGTGTGGCCGGGGCGTCCGGCGACGGGTTGGTCGTGCCGAAAGGCACCGGGCCCTGCTGCCAGTACGTCTTCCTGCCGTCACCGGTCTGGACGGGCAGGCAGATCTTGCCCTCCTTGCGTACGTCGAACGTCGCGTCCACGGCGTAGGACTTCGACTCACCGGCGGGGAGATTGTCGAGAGGGCAGGCGAAACCGCTGTTCGAACCCTCGGGGAGATTTCCCTGGTCGATGGCCGAACAGCCTTCGACATTCTTGACCGTCAGGCCGTCGAAACCGACGACCAGAAGCTGGATCTTTCCGCTGTCCTTGGTCCCTTCGTTCTTGACGGTGGCAGTGATCTCGGTTTTCTGCGAACTGTTGTCCACCGAGATTTTCTCGGGCAGTTCGGTGGTGAGCTTCACTCCCGCCGGTGCCTCGTCGATGACCTTTCCCCCCTTGCTGCTGCCGGGTCCCTGGTCATCCGCACCGGCAGCGGAAGAGAAGATCATCACTGCCGAGAAAGATGCCGCGACCAGCGATCCCGCGATGGCCGTCGTGCGACGAGAACTCATGTTCGTCCCCCTTGCCTGCGCCTGAATTCGCAGTACTTGAAGAGCTACCACAAGATTTCTCCGCACTATGCTGATACGGACTGAAGTGTGACCATTGTGTTTCAATGGCGGATGTCCGATGTGGCATCGAGGGGGTGCAGCGGATTGCCGGGGAATACGCGAAGCGGTGGGGTTCCGGGTTTACTGGTGACGGGACGCTACCGATTGGTCGAGAGTATCGGCCAGGGGGGAATGGGGCGTGTGTGGCGAGCGGTCGACGAAATGCTCGACCGGCTGGTCGCCGTGAAGGAAATGCGGATAGACGGCCTCGACCCCGAGGACACCCGCACCCGCCGTGAGCGCACCCTGCGCGAGGCGCGGGCGACGGCCCGGATCGACCACCCGCACGTCGTCCGGGTCTACGACGTCGTCGACGAGGGCGAACACCTGTGGATCGTCATGGAGTTGGTGGCCGGCCGCTCCCTGGAGCGCATCATGGCGGAGGACGGCCCGCTGGGCCCCGCCGAGACGGCCCGGATCGGCCTCGGCCTGGTGGCGGCCCTGCGGCAGGTCCACGCGCGCGGGGTGCTGCACCGGGACATCAAGCCGGGCAACGTCCTCGTGGAGACGGAGGCCGTGCGCGGGCGCGGGCGGGTGGTGCTGACGGACTTCGGCATCGCGGCCATCCAGGACGCCAAGGCCCTCACCATGGTCGGCATGCTCGTCGGCTCGCCCGACTACATGGCGCCCGAGCGGATCTCCGGGCGCCCGCAGGGGCCGCCGTCGGACGTCTGGTCCCTGGGCGCGACGCTGTGCGCCGCCCTCGCGGGCCGGTCCCCCTTCTCCCGCGACACCACCCTCGCGACGCTGCACGCCGTGCTGTACGAGGAGCCCGAACTCCCCGCCGTCGCGGGCCCCTTGCGCCCCGTCCTGGCCGCCCTCCTCCAGAAGGACCCGTCGTCCCGCCCGGACCTCGACGCCCTGGAGACGTCCCTGCAACGGGTGGCGTCCCCACCCCCGACCCCGACGATCCCGGTCACCCCCGCCCCCACGGCAGCCCCGCACCCCCTCCCCGAGACGAAGCCGGGCACGCCCGTACCCGACCCCCGCATACGGGGAGAGGTGCACGACGCCGTACCGGCACAGCAGGCGTCCGCCGAGCAGGACTCGGCCCCCACCCGTCCCGAAGCCGGAACGGCCGTCGCCCCCTCGCAACCCGCGCCGTCGGCCGCCCCCCTCAACGGCCCCACGCCGGCCCCTGACACCCCGCCCACCGGGCCGACCACCCCCGGCGAATCCCTCGCCCCCGCACCCGGCACCGCCCCCGAGCCGTCGCCCGCACCCTTGCCGGGCGCCCACACGCCGACCTCGCCCTCAGACCCCCCACCCGCCGGGACGACCGCCCCCGGCCCGTCGCCCGCCGATGCGGCCGACCCTGGCCCGCCGCCCGCGCCCCGGCCCGGCGGCACGCCGCCCCCGCTCCCCGACCCCACACCGGTCGGTACGGCCGACCCCGACCGGCCGCCTGCACCTTCGCCCAGCGGCCCCACGCCGCCTGCCAGCCCCCCGCGCGCCGGGAGGTCCGAGGGTGACCCGCTGCCCGCGCCCCGCCCGGGCGGCACGCCGCCCCCGCTCCCGGGCTCTGCACCGGTCGGTACGGCGGACGGCGACCGGTCGCCTGCGCCTTCGCCGGGCGGCCCCACGCCACCTCCCAGCCCCCCGCCCGCCGGGAGGGCCGACGGTGACCCGCTGCCCGCGCCCCGCCCAAGCGGCACGCCGCCCCCGGCCCCCGGCCCCACACCGGTCGGTACGGCCGACCGCGACCGGCCGCCTGCACCTTCGCCCGGCGGCCTCACGCCACCCCCCAGCCCCCTGCCCGGCGCGGCGGCCGACCCTGGCCCGCTGCCCGCGCCCCGGCCAGGCGGCCCCACGCCTTCCCTGCTTCCCGACCCGGCACCCGCCGCGGCGGCCACCCCAGACCCGTCGCCCGCCGGACCGGCCGCCCTCAAGGCGTCGCCCGCCGGTACGGCCGATCCCGGCCAGCGGCCCGCACCCTCCCCGGGCGACCCGTCACCCGCACCCTCCCCGGGCGACCCGTCACCCGCACCCTCCCCGGGCGACCCGTCACCCGCACCCTCCCCGGGCGACCCGTCACCCGCGTCCTCGCCCGGGAGCCCCGCGTCGCCCCTGGTCCCCGGCCCCCCTGCCAGCGGGACCACCCCCAGCCTGGCTCCGGCCGGGACCGCCACCCCCGGCCCGCCGCCCGGCCGGACGACGGGCCCCGACCCGTCGCCCGCCGCCACCCCCCGCTCCCACACCCCCTCACCCCCGCCCCCCGGCGTCTCCCTGGCCCACTCCGAGGCGGCCACCCAGCGGCGGGTCGACAATCCCCTGCACGAGTCGCCCCGGCCCAGGCGCCGCCGTATCGCCGTAGGAGTCGCCCTCGCGGCCGTCGTTGTCGCGGGCGCCATCGTCGCCGGTGTTCTGCTGGACGGGAGCGGGTCGTCCGGCGGCGGAACGGCGGCCGGGCCGTCGGGGTCCGCGAGCGTGTCCTCCTCGCCGACCGTGGAGGGCACCTCGCGGCCGCAGAGCCTGCCGCCCGGTGCCCACCGGGAGGCGGGCGGGTTCGCCTGGGCGACCCCCGAGGGCTGGAAGCGCGACGTCAAGACCGGTGCCGAGGTGCACTACACCGCACCCGACGGCACCCAGGAACTCGCCGCCAAGTCGTCCCTCGCGCGCGGCGACCTCATGGACTCCTGGGAGCAGTCCGAGCAGGACGCCCGCCAGGGCGCCGACTACCGCAAGATCCGTCTGGAGCGCACCACGTTCCGGGACCACCCGGCGGTCGTCTGGGAGTACTCCTTCACCCTCCAGGGCGAGCCCTGGCACGCCCGTCTGCTCGGCTTCACCGTGGAGGGCAGGTCGTACCAGATCAACACCTGGTACCGCCCCGAGGCCGAGGAGCAGGCCCTCAAGACCTACGGCCGGGTCAGGGACAGTTTCACGGTGCTGTGACCGGCCGAGCACGGCAGCGAAAAGGGGAGGGGCGGCGGGAGCGCCTCAGCGCGTCCAGCCGCCCCTCCCCAGGGGCACTCGGCGTCGTGGCCTGCGGGCGTCAGCCCGTGGTGACCTCGTCCAGCGGAGCGTCCTCCGCGTCCTCCGTGTCAGCGGCAGCGCCCCCGCGCCCGGCCCCGACCTTCTCCTTCACGAAGGCCACCACCAGCACCAGCGCGGCCACCAGCAGCGACAGCAGCACCGTCTGCCGGCCGTCGTGCTCGGTGTCGGTGAGCATGTAGCCCAGCACGAAGACGATCAGCGCGGCCGTCGCCCACGTCAGGTACGGGTACAGCCACATCTTCACGACGAGCTTCTCCGGCGCCTCGCGCTGGATGATCCGCCGCATGCGCAGCTGCGAGAAGCAGATCACCAGCCAGACGAACAGGGCGACCGCGCCGGAGGAGTTGACGAGGAAGAGGAAGACCGAGTCCGGGAACTTGTAGTTGAAGAACACGGCCACGAACCCGAACGCCACCGACGCGAGGATCGCGGTGCGCGGCACGCCGTTGCCGGTCGTGCGGCCGAAGCCCCGCGGCGCGTCCCCGCGCTGGCCGAGCGAGAAGGCCATGCGGGAGGCGGTGTAGAGGCCCGAGTTCAGGCAGGACAGCACCGAGGTCAGCACGATGAAGTTCATGATCTGACCGGCGTGCGGGATGCCGAGCGAGTTCAGCGCGGCGACATAGGACCCGTCGTCGGCGATCGCCTTGCTGTCCCAGGGCAGCAGCGACACCACGACGAGGATCGAGCCCAGGTAGAAGACGGCGACCCGCCAGATGATGCTGTTGGTGGCCTTGGTGACGGCCTTCTGCGGGTGCTCCGACTCACCGGCGGCCAGCGTGGCGATCTCGCTGCCCATGAACGAGAAGACGACCAGCAGCACACCGGTCAGGATCGCCCCCGGACCGTTCGGCAGGAAGCCGCCGTGCCCGGTGAGGTTGCCGAACCCGGCCTGGTCGCTGTCGACGCCGGGCAGCACACCGAAGATCGCCAGCAGGCCGACCACGATGAAGCCGGCGATCGCGACGACCTTGATCCCGGCGAACCAGAACTCGAACTCGCCGTACGACCCGACGGACACCAGGTTCGTCGCGGTCAGCACGATCATCACGA
The DNA here is from genome assembly GCF_042731455.1 of Streptomyces sp. NPDC059852. NCBI lineage: Bacteria > Bacillati > Actinomycetota > Actinomycetes > Kitasatosporales > Streptomycetaceae > Streptomyces > Streptomyces sp. NPDC059852. The sequence continues at coordinate 241,351 of NZ_JBHWJK010000001.1, forward strand.
TGAGGGCCCAGGCCCACTGCGGGACGGCCGGGATCCAGCCCTCCAGGATCACCGCGCCGGCGGTCGCCTCGACCGCCAGCACGACGACCCAGAAGAACCAGTACAGCCAGCCGATGGAGAAGCCGGCCCAGCGCCCGAGCGCCCGGTCGGCGTGGGCGGAGAAGGAACCCGAGGTCGGGTTGGCCGCGGACATCTCACCGAGCATGCGCATCACCAGCACCACGAGCGTGCCGACGAGCGCGTACGAGAGGAGGATGCCGGGTCCTGCCGTGGCGATACCGGAGCTGGACCCGACGAAGAGTCCGGCGCCGATGACACCACCGATCGCGATCATGGAGAGATGGCGGTCCTTGAGCCCGGCCTGCAGGCCGTGGCCGCCGACAGCCGGTGCGGCCGTCTTCTTTGTCGGCTGCGAAGTCATGGAACGGAATTTCCTTTGCGCCGTGGGGAGCGGTCCTCGTACGGAGCGGATGACGTCGGTGTACGAGCCGGACCAGTGAATCGGAGGAGAACCGATTCGGGAACCTTTGATTCGGGATTGTTACTTGAGGTTTCCTTGAGGTTCCATAGTGCATCTCACATTTTCAAGGGGTGGCCACCCGACGCTGCTGCCCCACGGCGGCCGTGTCACACTCGTTGCATGCGCGTGTATCTCGGCTCCGACCATGCGGGCTTCGAACTCAAGAACCACCTCGTCGACTGGCTGAAGGCGGCCGGTCACGACCCGGTGGACTGCGGGCCCCACATCTACGACGCCCAGGACGACTACCCGCCCTTCTGCCTCCGCGCGGCGGAGAGGACGGCCGCGGACCCCGAGGCCCTCGGCATCGTGATCGGCGGCTCCGGCAACGGTGAGCAGATCGCCGCGAACAAGGTGAAGGGCGTCCGCGCGGCGCTCGCCTGGAGCGAGGAGACGGCGGCGCTCGGCCGCCAGCACAACAACGCCAACGTCGTGGCCGTCGGCGCGCGCATGCACACCACCGAGGAGGCGACGAAGTTCGTCGAGACCTTCCTCGGCACCCCGTACTCGGGTGAGGACCGTCACACCCGCCGGATCGACATGCTCAGCGCCTACGAGACGACGGGCGAGCTCCCCCCGATCCCGGCCCACCACCCGCAGCAGGAGCAGTAACGCCGACCGGCGGCCGGGGGGAGCCCCCCGGCCGGACCGGACGGACCGGTCACCGGGAGACGACGAAGGAGCCACCGTGCCTGAGGGGCACACCATCCACCGGCTGGCCCAGGACTACGCCGCCGCCTTCCGCGGCACCTCCCCCCGGGTCACCAGCCCCCAGGGCAAGTTCTCCGACGCCGCCGCCCTCCTGGACGGCGCCGAGCTCACCCGCACCGACGCCCACGGCAAGCACCTCTTCCTGGGCTTCCGCGACACCGACTGGGTCCACATCCACCTCGGCCTCTTCGGCAAGGTCGCCTTCGGGCCCGCACCCGCGCCCCCGCCCACGGACACCGTGCGGCTGCGCCTCGCGAACCACGCCGCCCACGTCGACCTGCGCGGCCCCACCACCTGCGCCCTGATCACCGGCACCGAGAAGCAGGCGATCCACGACCGCCTCGGCCCGGACCCGCTGCGCGACGACGCCGACCCGAGCGAGGCGTACCGGCGGATCTCCCGCAGCCGTACGTCGATCGCCGCCCTGCTCATGGACCAGAAGGTCATCGCCGGGGTCGGCAACGTCTACCGGGCCGAGGTCCTCTTCCGGCACGGCATCGACCCCTACCGCGCCGGCCGGGACATCACCCCGGCCCAGTGGGACGCGATCTGGGCGGACCTCGTCGCGCTCATGCGCGAGGGCGTGCGCACCAACCGCATCGACACCGTCCGCCCCGAGCACACGCCGGAGGCCATGGGCCGCCCGCCCCGCGTCGACGACCACGGCGGCGAGGTCTACGTCTACCGCAGGGCGGAGCAGCCCTGTCACCTGTGCGGCGGCGAGATCCGCACCGCCGGCCTCGCCGCCCGCAACCTCTTCTGGTGCCCCGGCTGCCAGACGCCGTGACCCCGCGGGCCGCGCGTCAGAAGCCGTGCGGCAGCCAGGGCGCCACCGGGGAGACGAAGCCCGTCGCGGCCTCGTCCAGCGCCCCGCGCCGCAGCTCCCGCACCCGTCCGGCGGCGCCCAGCGCCCGCAGGCTCACCCCGCCGAGATAGGCCGCCCCCAACTCCCGTACGGACAGGGCCAGATCGGCCGCGTCCGTCGTACGCCCGCACGACGCGCCCTTCGCATCGCCGGTGAGCCGCCAACGCCCCGTGTTCCAGGGGCAGAAGGCGTCCTCGACCTCGAACACCACGTCCACCGGGGCCTGGTAGGTCCGCGCCTCCAGCGCGGCGCCCACGTCCACCGGACGTACGTGCAGGGCGTCCTTCACACGGATCCCGCACCGCCGGATGTCCGAGACCTGGTACTGCCACGCCTCGTCCACCGGCCGCGACCGCGTCACCACCTTCGACGTCAGGTCGATGTCGAACAGGAACCGCCACAACGCCGACTCCGCCGCCGGGTCCAGGGCGTGGAGGTCGCGCAGCCGCACGATCCCGTCGGGTCCGCCGTGCCCCCACTCCGGCTGCACGCTGAACCGCGCGTACCCGACGACCGTGTCGTCCCGCTCCGCCACCACGCACTGCAGCGGCGAGCCGCCCCCGCGATCGCTCTCCGGGTCCAGGATCCCGAGCCGCTCCCAGCCGGGCAGCCGCGCCATCATCCCCGGCCGCCGCGGCACCCCGGCCGCGTACACCGCCTCGCACGCGTCGAGGACGTCGGCCGGCGCCGCGTACCGCAGCCGTACGTCATCGGTGCCGGGCGGCACCGACAGCCGCACCCGGGAGGTGTCGATCTCGGCGCTCGCCGCGAACGTGCCGACGCCGTAGCCGAACCGGCCGTAGATCGCCGGTTCCGACGCGGTCAGCACCGCCAGGGGACGGCCCGACGCGCGGACGTCGTCCAGCTGCCGGCGCATCATCGACGTCAGCACACCGCGCCGGCGGTGCGTGGCGGCGACGCCGACCATCGTGACGCCCGCCGCGGGCACGGACGCCCCGCCCGGCACGGTCACCCGGAAACTGAACGCGCCGGCCGTGCCCACGCACATGTCCCCGTCCCAGACGCCGAGGGAGTGCTCGACCTCGGTCAGGGACCGGAACAGCTCCCGCTCCTCGGTTGCCTCCGGCACTCCGCCGAAGGCGCGCACGAGGGAGTCGTACCAGATGTCCCACTCGTCCTGCCGCAACGGCCGTGGCCGAAGTCCGCCCGCGTCGCCCGCGCTCTCTTTCACCATGGACCATGCGTACCAGCGAGGTGCGGACGGGGCGAGGCAATTTTCCGGTGACGGCGACGCGACGGCCACCTGTGAAGTTCACTGTGAAGTTGAACCTCGGACGGGGGACAAGTGGGACCTCCCGTGCCAAGCGACTGGTCCGATGGATAGGGTCCCGAACTGATGGCAGCAGGACGAGAGCGGCGCACGGCGGCCGAGACGTTCACGGCCCGGTCGAAGATGCAGTGGCACCGGGTCCGCACCGCCCTGCGCAGAAGCGCCGTGGACTACTTCCGCGGCGACGGCTCGGACTGGGTCGCGCTCGCCCTGCTGCTCGTGACCGTGCCGCTGATCTGCGCGGCCACGATGATGAACCCGGTGTGGTTCTCCCCGGCCGCGCTGGTCCTGCCGATCGTGGCGGGCGGGGTGCTGCTGCGCCCCGCCAGCCTGCTCGGCCTGTACGCGGCGGCGGCCACCGCGCTCATCGTCGAGTCCGTCCAGCTCGGCCCGTACACCGAGGGGCCGTCGCGGGTCACCCCGGGGGTCGTCCTGGTCGTGGCCGCGTGCGGTTTCTTCGGGCTGCTCATCGCGCAGTTCCGCAGCCGGGTCGGCGTGCCCTGGCGGCGCGGCGGCACCATGCTCTTCGACCTGCGCGAACGCATCCGGGTGCAGAGCAAGCTGCCGCAACTGCCGCACGGCTGGCACCGCGAGATGGCCCTGCGCCCGGCCGGCGGCCAGTCCTTCTCCGGGGACTTCGTCGTCGCGGCCCGGACCAACGGCGGCCGCACACTGGAGGTCGTGCTGACCGACGTCTCCGGCAAGGGCATGGACGCCGGCTCCCGCGCGCTGCTGCTGTCGGGCGCCTTCGGCGGCCTGCTGGGCAGCCTGCCCCCGCACGCGTTCCTGCCCGCCGCCAACGGCTATCTGCTGCGCCAGGACTGGGACGAGGGCTTCGCCACCTCCATCCACCTCGTCCTGGACCTCGACTCGGGCGACTACGAGCTCTACTCGGCCGGGCATCCACCCGGCCTCCAACTCAGCGCGGGCAGCGGGCGCTGGGAGGAGAAGGCCGCCGAGGGCCCCCTCCTCGGGGTGTACGACGGCGCCCAGTTCGACCCCGTGAAGGGCTCGCTGCGGCCCGGCGACGTCCTGATGCTGTTCACGGACGGTCTGGTCGAGACGTCCGACCGGGACATCGCCGAGGGCATCGACCGGCTCACCGGGGAGGCCGACCGGTATGTCGCGGGCGGGTTCCACGGCGCGGCCTGGCACCTCATCGAGGCGGTCGCGAAGGACGTCAACGACGACCGGGCGCTCCTGCTGATCTGCCGCGACGGGCCGACGGCTTCGGCGGCGCCCTGAGCGGCACACCGGGGGAGCGGCACACTGTGGGGGTGACCGAGACACCGCGGGACACCCCGCAGCCCACGCTGTCCCTCGCCGAGGTGGAGGCCCTCGCCCGCGCCGCGCACGCGGAGCAGACCGACAAGGCCGGGCGGCCGTACAGCGAGCATCTGAGCGCCGTCGCGGAGGGCGTCCGCGCGCGGGGCGGCGACGACGACCAGATCGCCGCCGCCTGGCTGCACGACGCCGTGGAGGACGACGCGCTGTCCGAGGAGTGGCTGGAGCGGGCCGCGCTGAGCCGTCGTACGAAGGACGTCGTGCGGGCCGTCACCAAGCGGGCCGGGGAGCCGCCCGAGGACTACGCGGCCCGCATCCTCGCCACCCCGGGCGCGCTGCTGGTGAAGGAGGCCGATCTGGCGCACAACGCCGATCCGGCGCGGCTCGCGGTCCTGGACCCGAGGACCCGGAGACGACTGACCGAGAAGTACACGCGGATGCGCGCACTTCTCGGTCTCGTCGGCGGTTGAGCTCCCGGGTACGGGTCAGGCGTCGACCTTCTCGCGGGCGGTCGCGCCCTCGCGGCGCTCGCGGGCCCGGGCCAGTTCGGCCGCGTCCCGCTTGAACGCCCACTCCATCTTCGGCTCCATCGCGAACCGGAAGACGCGGCGCACGGGCGCGGTGCACAGCAGCGTGACGCCGACGGCGGCGAGGACACTGACGAAGGCGACGCCCTCGGGGCGGTGCAGCCAGTCCGCCTCGAACCAGCCCTGGTAGTCACCGGCCTTCACGACGAAGCCGTGCAGCAGATAGCCGTAGAGCGTGCCGGCGCCGAGCGTGGTGAACCACATGGGGCGGCGCGGCACCCAGGCGAAGAAGCAGGCCGTCAGCAGCAGCGAGCAGCCGAACATCGCCAGCACCATGACCGGACCGGTCCACCAGGGCGCCTGCAGCTCCTGCGCGGCGTCGCGGTGGTAGAACCACGCGGTGTTCATGCGCGGCACCGCCCAGTAGGCGACGAGCAGCGTGACCACGCCGATCGGCACCGACAGCAGCCGCGTCGTGCGCGTGCGCACCATGTGGAAGTGCTCCGGCTTCATGATCAGACCGAGCACGAAGTACGGCAGGAACTGCAGGACCCGCTGGAGGTCCAGGTCGTCGCCGATCTCCGGGGTGACGGTCGCCATCATGGCGAGGCCGAGCGCGATGGGGAGCGGCCAGCGCACGACCTTCCACAGGGGTGTGGTCAGCCGCCAGATGAACAGCGCGCACAGGAACCAGGTCAGGTACCAGGGGTCCAGGATGCTGATGTCCATGCCGGGGTCGTCGTCGATCCAGCGCTTGAAGAGCGGATAGGCCGTCTCGAACACGATGTACGGCACCGCGACACCGGTGATCAGCCGCTTCATCCGGCTGGGGCTGGCGTCGAAGCTGCGGGAGAAGAAACCGGAGATGATGATGAACGCCGGCATGTGGAACGTGTACACGACCGTGTACAGCGTCTCCAGGGTCCGGCTGCCACCCTTGATCGGCTCCCAGGCGTGTCCTATGGCGACGAGGACGATCGCCAGGTACTTCGCGTTGTCGAAGAACGCGTCGCGCTGCTTGGCGCCGCCGGACGCGGCTCTGGCGTTGCCCTGGGCCTTCCTGTTCTGCGGAGAGCGCGGACTCGGCACTCCGTCCGCCGGCTGCTGTGCCGGGGGGAGTGGCGCTCTGTTGTGGCCTTGCGGTCGCAGCGAGTCCGTCACAGACCCTCCCGACGAGAACCGGGGGAGAGGATCCCGGACCGCGCTGCGCATGCGGGGGACGAGGCAGCGTGGAACATCTGAGGCACCCTAGCGTTGTCTGAGTGATTTCGTAAAACCCGCGAGGTCATTAACGTTTATTGTGCGCGACCTCGCACGGGGGCGGCTAACGGCCCCCTGGCAGACCCCTGTTGAACGCCCGGCTTGTCCGGATTCATACCGACAAGGTGAGCCATATGGCCAGGAGATGCCGCCGATGAAATGATCAACCCTCCATGAATTCGAAATAGCTGCGAACACGTTGTGTGGCGATGGAAACGATCCCGTTGAATTCGCCGCGCGGGTGTCTCCTCGAAATGCTGTACGGGCAGGGCGGGGGCGGGCGTTCACACCCCAGCGCGCACCCCGGCGCGACGGCACCCCCGGCACCCCTGTGGCGAACGAAACGTCACGTGCCGCATAGGCGGGCCCGGTTGGTGGCACGATGGTTCTGGCGGGGTGCGCGGGGTCGCGTCCCCGGGCCGGGAGAGCGGACCGACCGAGGGTGTGATCTGTTGTGGCCATTTCGCTGTCAGTGGTGCTGCTGTTGGCGATCGTGCTGGTGGTACTGATCCGAGGCGGATCACTGAAGGCCGGTCCCGCCGTCGTCGCCGTGCTGTTCGGCTTCTTCCTGGCCTCCACGGGCATGGCCGACGACATCCAGCGGTTCCTCAACTCGATAGCGGAGACCATCAACTCCATCCAGTTCTAGGGTCGTCGCGCTGCCGCGCCGTCGCTCCCAGGGGCCGTCGGGCCGCCCGGACACCTACGGATACCCTCGTTCGAGATCGTCGAACGGTGCGGAACGGGGGACGTACGGCATGGCGCTGCGCGAGACCGACCCGGCGGAGGTCGGCGGTTACGCGATCGAGGACCGCCTCGGCGCCGGCGGCATGGGTGTCGTCTACCTCGCCCGCTCCGCCTCCGGCCGCCGGCTCGCCCTGAAGGTCGTGCACGCCCAGTACGCCGACGACGACGAGTTCCGCACCCGCTTCCGCCGTGAGGTCGCGGCGGCCCGCCAGGTCAGCGGTGCCTTCACCGCCCCCGTCGTGGACGCCGACGCCGACGCGGCCCGCCCCTGGATGGCCACGCTCTACATCCCCGGCGAGGACCTCGGCACCCATGTCCGCCGCCACGGCCCGCTCCCCGCGCCCAAGTTGCGCGAACTCGCCGCCGGACTCGCGGAGGCCCTGCGCGACATCCACCGCGCCGGGATGGTCCACCGGGATCTGAAACCGGCCAACGTGATGCTCGCCGAGGACGGGCCCCGCGTCATCGACTTCGGCATCTCGCGCGCCACCGAGTTCGGCGCCTCCGACGTCCTCACCCAGACCGGCCGCGTGATGGGCACCCCGCCCTTCATGTCCCCCGAGCAGTTCTCCTCCCCGCAGGACGTCGGCCCCGCCGCAGACGTCTTCTCCCTCGGCTCCGTCCTGGTCCACGCCGCCACGGGCCACGGCCCGTTCGACAGCCCGAGCCCCTACGAGACGGCCCTGCGCGTCGTCGACGGCGCCCCCGAACTCGACGGCGTACCGCCCGAACTGCTCCCTTTCGTCCGGTTGTGCCTGGAGAAGCGCCCCGCCTCCCGTCCCACCACCGGTGAACTCCTCGCCCTCCTGCGCGACGGCCGCCTGCCCGACCCGCGCCCCGGCGACACGACCGCGTCCATGCCGCGGGACGCGTCCCCGCCCCGCCGCCGGGGGCGCCCCTGGCTCGCCCCCGCCGCGGGCGCCCTGGCCCTGGCCGCCCTCGCCGCCCTGACGTTCACCCTCACCTCCGAGGAGGCCACCCCCGGCAACCTGCCCGCCGGCTGGCAGCCCTGGCGCGGCAAGTCCAAGGACCCCGGCGTCGACAAGGAGCCGACCGCCCCCGACGGCCCCTTCACCCGCTGCGCGGCCACCGGCGCCTCCCTGGTCTGCGCCGGCGACGACGTCATGGCGACCCGCTTCGCCCTCGCCGACGGCCGCAACACCTGGGCCCGCCCCGTCGACGACACCCCCGACGAGCTCGGCCTCGGCGACCAGGGCACGATCCTCGCCGCCCGCGCCGGCCGCGTCTTCGTCTACGGCTCCGACGACCGCACCGTCCGCGACGAGAACCACTACCGCTACACCGTCCAGGCCCTCGACGCCGACAGCGGCGACGTGCTCTGGTCCACGGTCACCGGCGACGGCCCCGAGGCGTCCGAACCCAACAGCGAACTCGGCTACGCCGTCGCCGTCCCCGAGGGCATCGTCGCCGTCCACGGCCCGAAGGGGCAGCAGTACGCCCTGCTCGGCGCCGACGAGGGCGAGGTCCGCTGGAAGCGCCCGCTCCCCGACCCCGACAGCCGGATATGCCTGCTGCGCGGCGCCGGCGGCCAGGCGTACCTGGTCTGCCAGAAGTGGTCCCTCGACGACGAGGACGTCAGCGGCACCAGCGTCGCCCAGCTCGACCCGGCCACCGGGCGGCCCCGCTGGACCGTGCGGCTCGACGGCGACCAGGACATCGTCGGCGAGACCGGCGGACGCCTGGTCCTGCTTCCCACGGCGGGCGCCCACCGCACCCTGACCCTCATCGACACCGCCTCGCACATCGTGACGACCGTGCGCCTGTCCGAGGCCCAGCCCGAGACGTCCACCCCCACCCTGCTCGGCGGCCGGCTCCTGTACACCCGCCCCAGCGGCAGCGTCCGCGCCTTCGCCCCCGAGGACGGACGCCGGCTCTGGGAGAGCAACTCCACCGTGGAGTCCCCCGGCCCGCCGGTGGCCTCCACGACCCACCTCTACCTGGCCTCCCCGAGCGGCCGCCTCGCCGCCCTCGACCTGCGCACCGGCAGGGTCACCGCCACGCTCCAGGGCCGCGACGACGGCGGCACCGCGGACGCCGGCGCCGGCGCCCCCCTGACCCTCGTGGGCGACGCCCTGTACGTCCCGTACGGCGTCCGCTCCGTCTACAGCGTGGACGTCCGCGCCCTGTGAAAAGGCGCCGGGCCACGCCCCCGCCTCTGGCATCCTGCGGGTCCATGACCACCACCGCTGCCCCCGACGCCGCCCGCGCCGCCCTCACGCTCGACGGGCGCCGCCTCTCCTACCTCGACTTCGGCGGCCGGGGGCGGCCCCTGCTCGCGCTGCACGGCCACTTCAACGAGGGCCGCACGTTCGCACACCTGGCGCGGGCGCTGTTCCCGCACTGGCGCGTCGTCGCACCCGACCAGCGCGGGCACGGCTTCTCCGACCGGGGACCGGACTTCTCCCGGGAGGGCTACGTCGCCGACGCCAGGGCTCTCATCACCCACCTCGGCCTGGAACGGCCGGTGGTGCTCGGCCACTCGCTGGGCGGGGTCAACGCCTACCAGCTCGCCGCCCGCCACCCGGAGCTGGTGAGCGCGCTCGTCATCGAGGACATCGGCACCGAGATCGACGACGACCTGTCCTTCTGCCTGTCCTGGCCGCACCGGGCACCCAGCCGCGCGGCTCTGATCGAGCGGCTCGGCGACTCGGCCCGCTACCTCACCGACGCCCTGCGCGAGTACGCCGACGGCTGGGGCCTCGCCTTCCGCGCCGAGGACATGGTCACCTCCGTCGGCCAGGTCAACGGCGACCACTGGGACGACTGGCTCGCCACGGACTGCCCCGCCCTCCTCGTCCACGGCACCCGGAGCGACACCCTCACCGAGGCCCACGCGAAGGACCTGGTCTCCCGCCGCCCCCACACCCGCCTCGCCCAGCTCCCCACCGGCCACACGGTCCACGAGACGGACCCCGAGGGCTACGCGGCCACGGTGGGCGCCTTCCTCGGCACCCTGAGGGACTGACGGCCGCGCGGGCCTGTGCCAAGATCGCGGGATGCTGCGACTGACCGATTTCATCATCGACTGCCCGGACACGATGAAGCTGGCGTCCTTCTACTCCGAGGTGACCGGCCGCCCGATCAAGGAAGGCAGCACCGACGAGTGGGCTGGCATCCGGTTCGGCGAGATCGAACTGGCGTTCATCAGGGTGGACGACTACCGCGCCCCCCAGTGGCCCGACAACGAGCACCCCAAGCAGTTCCACCTCGACTTCGAGGTGGACGAGATCGAGCCGGAGCAGCGCCGCGTCCTCGCTCTCGGCGCCACGCTGAGGAAGGACTTCATCGGCCCCGACGGCTACGGCTGGCGGATCTACACCGACCCGGTCGGCCACCCCTTCTGCCTGTGCCGCAACAAGGGCGTCACCTGGACCCCCGACGGCCCGACCTGGCCGGGCCGCGACTGACGGGGGAACCGCCCCCGTGGAGACAGGCCGGGAAAACGATCAGGGCCAGGCGGAGGAGTAACCCTCCGGCCTGGCCCTGAGCCGTACAGAGCGGGCGACGGGAATCGAACCCGCGTAGCTAGTTTGGAAGATCGCGTATGCGCGTGGCCGTTGACCTGCTCGGATGCTGAGCTGTGCCTTCTCTGATCGCTGCTCGACCTCCCCTGCTACTCCCCGCTGTTCCCCCATCGTGCGGGCACGCGAAGGGCACGCCAGGTTGTGCGGTTCGAACTCCCTTTGGCAGAAGTAGTCCTGGGATGTGTTACCTTCGCCTCTGGATGGTGCGTGGACCCAGGTGGTCTGCCCCATCTCCCACCTGAGGGGACTCGGCCAGGTGTCGAGCGATCAGGACGGTGGCCCTTATGGCCTGCTGCCCCGGTAGCAGCAGTGCCCAGGGGATAAGCCACCCGACAAGGAAGGCTGCTCGTTCTCAGAGGAGCCGCAGGAACGAAGTTTCGACTGGAGGGCACACCCTTCGGTCACTGCTCAGCATTGACCTGAGCATGCATTTCAGGCAGTTGTGGCTGCCTGCTGCTGAGCCCTGATGCCGGGCAGGACCCAGCTCTGACCATTTTGGATGTGGTCTGAGCTGAGCCTGTCCTTGTGGGTATCGGTTCAACCACCTTGTTGTGAAAGGTGTACGGACCCATGGGGACCGGCTTCGTTCCGTCTACCAAGGCGCTCGTCTTCACCATTGGGATCTTGTTTTCAATGGTGGTGGGCCTCCTGGGGACTTTCATTCTGCTCGTTGTACAACCACTGGCTCTGGCTGTCTTGGGCGGTGGTACGGCCTTCAGTACTTCGATGGGCCTCTGGATCGCGGCTATGGCGCTGTGGAGCCGCCGCTGATTGACCTGCTGCTCCCGCTAGCTGCAGTGATTCCGCAAGGGCGGCGTAGCGACTTTGGCCGGGAGCTGCTTTGGCGCGAGTGATCATGGCCCCGTAAGCTTCCGGCGCGTCGGGCAGTCTGTGGACCTGCCCGCTAAAGCACGACGTTGGGGCCATGATCTTCGAGGCTCGCGCCAAAGTGGCTGGCTAAAGTCGCGGAGCCGACCGCCCCAGCCACAGCGGGTTTCCCTCCTCGCCCGCATGCACGCAGCGCGCCGCCGGGCGCGGCCAGCCGGGGCGAAGACAGGAGGCAGGCCGCGCCGCAGAGGCGGCGCGCGCCCGCGCCGTGCGCGGGCACTTGATGAGGTAGAGAAACCTGTAACTCGTGCCCTGGCGGCCTCGTGCTTCCGGCTATGAGCGGTCCAGCTCCGCTTGCAGAGTCTTGAGTACGGACTCGGGGTCCCCGTCATAGACAAGGTGCGGTTCGTCGGGCTTCGGGGCCACGAATCGCTTCCGGTAGCGGATCAGGTCGCTCTCGGCGAAGTAGATCGAGTTCGGGTCGTCCTCGTGACGGGCGTTGCGCTTGCTCACGCGCGACCACAACTCCTCGTGGCTGGCCTCCAGATAGACCAGCACCGAGACTGCGCCACCTTCAGCGGCAACGGATCGCCAGTGAGCGCGGTCTTCCAGCGTCCAGAAGCCGTGATCCACCACCACATCGTGTCCGGCCTGGAGCTGCTCGCGGAGCAGGACCGAGGTCTCTTCAAGGATCGGTCGCTCAAGCGTCGGGAACGTCCCTCGAGGGAAGTCGACCCCGTACACGCCGTGTCGGCGGAACATCTCCTCGTCCGGGCAGAGCCTGACGAAGCCACGGGCTGTCAGCTCACGGGCAAGAGTGGTCTTCCCTGAGCCGGGCAGTCCTGCCATGAGGACGCAGAACGGTTGACGAGCGGGGTTCACGTCCGTCACTGGGTGACTTCCGATTCCGTCTGCCACGTACGACCGGGGCCGCCGAGGTCCACGCCGTACTCGACGACGGTGCCTTCGCTGTCCACGAACTTCGCGGTCATGACGACCACCGGTTCCCGCGGGGCCTTCGCGGGGTCCAGCTCCAGGAGCTCCGCGTCCTCGGGGGTGAGCAGTCGTGCCGATGCGGTGTCGAACCGGTGCGTGATGGGTCGGCCGGTGGCCTGCGCGATGAGTTGCAGCGACGTTCCGCCCGTCAGCCGCTCGCTGCTCGTTAGTTGTGGGATCAGCTCTCCGTACCGGACCGGGATCCATGACGTCGAGTGGGCGACGATGCCGTGCCGGTCGCGGTAGACCCGGCTGCGCCGGATCACCTCGGAGCCGGGCTTGATGTCCAGTGCTTGTGCCACTTCTGCGGGCGCCGGCACAACCGAAGCCCGGTGCGAGTCGGACCGTTCGCCGGTTCCCCAACTGGAGCCGGTGCGGCGCCCTCGATCCTGGCGCTGCGAGCCGGAGGACATCGGGGCGGGGCGGTCCAGGACCTCGGTGCCGATGCCGTGAATGCCTCGAACAAGACCCTCGTTGCGCAGCTTCCGCAACGCCTTCTCAGCGGTCGCGGCGCTGACCTTCCACTCCTGCGAGAGGTTCTTGATGCTCGGCAGCAGCGAGCCCGGCTGGAGTTCTCCGGACGTGATCAGCTCCGCGTAGTGGGCGGCAATCTGCGCGTAGGGCGCCCGATTGTCTGCCTGGTCCGCCATTGCGTCGGCTCCCTTGTCTCTGTGGCTACTTCCCTAGCGTACCGCTTGACACCCTAAGGTGCCCTAGGGAACCTTAGGGATGTACCGCCGCACGGATGAGAGAACTCGGCACGACCTACGTCTGCCCAGGGACGGCGCCTCAACCGCCAAGAAGATTCGCCGCCCCTGGCTCCCTCGAAGGGAAGTCCCATCATGCCCGTGACGCTTGCTGACGCGCACCCGGCGCCGTTATCTGCCCCGCCTGTCCCGCCGCGATGACGCTGTAGTCCTGGCCTCGCCGTGCTGGGCCTGCGGCGCGTTCGGAGGACTCGACTGGATCAACGTGGACGGCATCGGCGTTCTGGTCCACGGTCAGGAACGCTGCCCGGTGGCCGTGCCCTTCGTATGGGAGACGGGCCAGCCGGTGACCTCGCTCGCTGAGGCGGTGGCCGCATGACCTCCGCCACGATCACCGGGAATGAGCGGCTGCGTGCCGCCATGGTCGCCGCGAACGTCACCATCGAGGGCCTGGCCGACCACCTGGGCATCGACCCGAAGTCGGTGGATCGCTGGCTGAACACCGACCGGACCCCGCACGCCCGCAATGCCGAGGCCGCCGCCAAGTACCTGCACGCGGACGCTTATCACCTGTGGCCCAGGCTGGGCGAGCGTCACCGCTCCACGCCGACCGCACAGGATGAGGTCGTCGCCTGCTACCCGATGCGCTCCACCGCCCCGTATGCCCTGTGGCGCACGACGCTAGCCGGTGCCACGACGGTCATCGACCTGGCGGTGTCCAACCTGCTGTTCCTGGCCGACGCGGTCTGGGACCTGCCGACCCTGCTGGCCGACAAGGCATCGGCCGGCGTCCGCGTCCGGATCGTCACCCCGGAAGATCCGGCCGGACCGGTCACCGGGCTAAACGACGTCTTCCCCTCGCTGCTGACGGTCCCCGGCCTGCGCCTGTCGACGCACCCCGGCCTGCGGGCCGACGTCCTGCGCGCGGACGATGACCTGCTGGTCACCACACCGATCGACGGCTCCACCCCGGCTCTGGCTCCGGTCCTGCACCTGCGCCGGTTAGGCCCGGCGCCCCTGACCGGCGGCTACCTGGCCACCCTCGATCACCTCTTCGCCACCGCCACACCCGCCCGGCCGGTGGCGCACCTGCGGGCGGTGGCCGCGTGACCCACCTGCCCGTATCCACGGCTGCCGTCGCTGACGTGGCGGCAGCCGTGGGTACCGACCCCCTCACCCTCGCCGACCTGCTCCGGGTCGCCAACACGCCGGGATTCGACCGCTGGCAGGAGCAGATCCGCCGCACGGGCGGCTGCTCCAACCCGATCCACCTGCACGGCTCGACGGTCACCCGCGACGCGAAGACCGGCGACGTCCTCTACTCCTACTCCACCGATCAGGAGCCCGGCGGACGCCTGCGGGTGGCCTGCGGCAACCGGCGTGCCTCGCGGTGCCCGGCCTGTGCCTGGACCTACGCGGGCGACGTCTACCACTTGATCCGTGCCGGGATCACCGGCGACAGCCGCATGGGCATCCCCGGTCGGGTGCGTCACCACCCCGGAGTGTTCGCCACCCTCACCGCGCCCTCGTTCGGCCCGGTCCACAACCGCCCCGCCTCGGGCCGCTGCCGCTGCGACTCCCAGCATCCCGCCGACGATCCGGCCCTCGGCACCGCCCTCGACCTCGAGTCGTACGACTACGCGGGGGCGGTGCTGTGGAACAACCATGCGGGGGACCTGTGGCGGCGCTTCACCATCTACCTGCGCCGGGAGGTCGCAGCCCGCGCGGGCATCACCCAGGCCGCCCTACGGGAGACCTGCCGGGTCTCCTTCGGCAAGGTGGCCGAGTTCCAGAAGCGGGGCGCGGTGCACTTCCACGCCGTGGTGCGCCTCGACGGCCCGGAAGGCCCCGACGCCCCGCCCCCGGCCTGGGCGACCGTCGCTCTCCTCGAGGCGGCGATCCGGGCGGCGGCTGCTCGGGTCGCGGTGCCCGTCCCGTCCGCCGGCGCTTTTGCTGCGCGCGTTCTGCGGTGGGGATCGCAGGTCGACGTCCAGGCGATTGGCGGTATGGACGGGGTGGAGCTGACGGATCAGGCGGTCGCCTCCTACGTCGCCAAGTACGCCACCAAAGCCGCCGAGGCCACCGAGACCGTGGACCGCCGTATCGGAGAGCTGTCGGAACTGGACAAGCTGGCCTTGCCCGCGCACACCCGGCGCCTGATCGAAGCCTGCCGGGACCTGGACGACGCCTACCCGGACCGGCTGCTGTGGCGCTGGGCTCACATGCTCGGCTTCCGCGGCCACTTCATGACCAAGTCCCGCGCCTACTCGACCACGCTCACCGAGCGGCGCCAAATTCGAGCCGACTACCGAGCCCGTCAGGAACGCCGCGAACGTGGCCTGCCCGACCCGGACGACGTTGAGGGCAGCACGCTCACCCTCGCGCACTGGACCTACGCGGGGCACGGCCACAGCCCCGGTGAATCCTGGCTCGCCGCGACCATCGCCCGAGACATCCGCCTCAACCGAGAGACAGCACGCGAAGCCCTGACCGAGCTGCAAGACCGAGAGACCACGGGGGAGTGGTGACCATGGAACGCCTTCTCGACGTGCACCAGGTGGCCGAGCTCTGCTCGGCACCACCGTCCGCTTTCCTCGGCGCCTGATCGAGGAACGACGGATCGCCTTCGTCAAGATCGGTCGGCACGTCCGCATCCCGGAGAGTGCCGTTGCGGCCTTCATCGCCGAGAACACCGTCCAGCCGGTCACGGCTCGTCCGGGGACGCTCAGGAGGGTTGCCTGATGGCTGTGAAGCGCCGACAGTTCGGCCGTGTGCGCAAGCTCCCTTCCGGCCGCTACCAAGCCCGGTACGTCGGCCCTGACGGCGTCCTGCGGCCCGCCCCGGACACCTTCCGTACGAAGAGGGACGCGGACGCCTGGCTGGCGGACAAGCAGACCGAGATGCGGCGTGGCGACTGGCACGACCCGGATGCCGGGAGGGTGCCATTCGGCTCGTACGCCGCCGCATGGATCGCTGAGCGGGAGCTGACGAACACCACGCGCCAGCTCTACGGCTCGCTCCTGCGGCACCACCTGGAGCCGACTTTCGGGAGCGTCAACGTCACCGACATCTCGCCCCCCTTCGTGCGGCGCTGGCGTGCGGACAAGCTCGCCTCCGGTACCGGCCCGACAACGGTCGCCAAGGCGTACGCCCTGCTGAGGGCGATCCTGGGCACGGCGGTCGCCGACCAGATGATCCGGCGCAACCCCTGCACGATCCAGGGCGCCAGCACCGTGCACACCCCGGAGCGCCCCACCGCCACGGTCCAGGAGGTCTACGACCTGGCCGACGCGATCCAACCCCGCTACCGGGTGCTCGTGCTGATGGCCGGGTTCCTCGGACTGCGCTGGGGCGAGCTGATCGGGCTCCACCGCCGGGACATCGACCTGGAGGCCGGCGCCCTGCGGGTCCGCCGAGCGGTCACCGAGCTGAACAACGGCGAGCGTGAGATCAAGGCCCCCAAGAGCGCTGCTGGCAAGCGGACAGTTTCGATCCCGGCTGTCATCGTGCCGGACATCCGTGATCACCTGGAGCGCTACGCCGAGCCCGGGGCGGACGGTCGCGTCTTCGTCGGGGCCAAGGGCGCGACCCCGCGTCGGAACCACTTCAACCGGCTGTGGCACAAGGCGTGCGAGTCGGCAGGGGTCAAGGGCCTGCACTTCCATGATCTTCGGCATACGGGCAACACCCTGGCGGCGTCCACGGGAGCCAGCACGCGTGAGCTGATGGCGCGAATGGGCCACAGCACCGCGCGGGCCGCGCTGATCTATCAGCACGCGAGCGCCGACCGTGACCGGCTGATCGCCGAGGCGCTGAGCGGCCTGGTCGACAGGGGGCGCAGACCTAAGGGGCACGCAGGGGGCACGGCGGGCTGAACACCGCCCCGCAAAACGATCAGGGCCAGGCGGAGGAGTAACCCTCCGGCCTGGCCCTGAGCCGTTCAGAGCGGGCGACGGGAATCGAACCCGCGTAGCTAGTTTGGAAGACTAGGGCTCTACCATTGAGCTACGCCCGCACAGCGACGCGCCGCAGGTCAGTGACCGCGGCACTGAAGGCATCGTAGCGGGTCGGCCCCCCTCGTCGCACACCCCCGCAATGCGGAGGCCGCGTCGGCTGCGGGCATGTACCCTACGTGTCGCACCAGCACGGGGTGTGGCGCAGCTTGGTAGCGCGTCCGCTTTGGGAGCGGAAGGCCGTGGGTTCAAATCCCGCCACCCCGACCACGACCGGTCACCGCCGGCCCCCGCACGGCCACCTCGTGTGATCGCGGCCGATGATCGCCTTTGGGGCGCGTCCCTCGCTGCCGTTACTATGCAAGCTGCACGCCCGTGTGTCTCTCCGTACGAAGTCACGAAGTCCTCCCGGGCGGCGAATCCGCCGGACCGTTCTGGTCCCGGCAGAACCCGAGAAGTCAGCCACAAGGAGACCGAACCGTGAAGAGCGCCGTGGAGACCCTGAACCCGACCCGGGTTCGGCTCACTGTCGAGGTGCCCTTCGAGGAGCTCAAGGACAGCCTCGACGCGGCGTACAAGAAGATCAACCAGCAGGTCACGGTGAAGGGCTTCCGCAAGGGCAAGATCCCGGCCCGCGTCATCGACCAGCGGTTCGGCCGTGGCGCCGTGCTGGAGGAGGCCGTCAACGACGCGCTTCCGAAGTTCTACACCGAGGCCGTCAACGAGGCCGAGATCGACGTCCTGGGCCAGCCCGAGGTCGACATCACCGAGCTGAAGGACGGCGAGACGCTGAACTTCACCGCCGAGGTCGACGTCCGCCCCGCCATCGAGATCCCGGACTTCTCCGGCATCGAGGTCGAGGTCGACGCCGTCGAGGTCACCGACGAGGACGTCGAGAAGTCCGTCGAGCAGCTGCGCGAGCGCTTCGCCTCGACCTCCCCGGTCGAGCGCGCCGCCCAGGACGGCGACGTCGTCACCATCGACCTGGAGGCCAAGGTCGACGGCGAGGTCCTCGAGGACGGCATCGCCAGCGGTGTCTCGTACACCATCGGCTCCGGCGAGCTGCTGGACGGCATCGACGACGCCGTGAAGGGCCTGGAGGCCGGTGGCGAGGCCACCTTCACCTCCGAGCTCAAGGGCGGCTCGGCGGCCGGCAAGGAGGCCGAGGTCACCGTCAAGGTCACCCAGGTCGCCGCCCGTGAACTGCCCGAGCTGGACGACGAGTTCGCGCAGCTCGCCTCCGAGTTCGACACCCTCGACGAGCTCAAGGCGGACAGCCGCAAGCGCCTCGAGAACATGAAGCAGTACGACCAGGCCACGCAGGCCCAGGAGCGCGTCCTGGAGAAGCTGCTGGAGCTGGTCGAGGTGCCCGTCCCCGAGAAGCTCCTCGAGGACGAGATCAACACCCGTAAGCACAACCTCGAGCACCACCAGCTCGGCCAGATGGGCCTCGACCTCGCGAAGTACCTGGAGATCCAGGGCAAGACCGAGGAGGAGTTCGACGCCGAGACCAAGGAAGCCGCGGTCAAGGGCATCAAGACGCAGTTCGTCCTCGACGAGCTCGTCAAGCAGGAGAAGCTGAACGTCAACCAGGAGGAGCTCACCGAGCACCTCATGCGCCGCGCCGCCTCCTCCGGCATGTCCCCCGACCAGTTCGCCCAGGCGGTCGTCGAGGGCGGCCAGGTTCCGCTCCTGGTCGGCGAGGTCGCCCGCGGCAAGGCCCTGGCCGTCGTGGTCGAGAAGGCCACCGTCAAGGACACCAACGGCGAGGTCGTCGACCTGGACGACGAGGACGAGGTCGAGCAGGCCACGGAGACCGTCGAGGCCGCCGAGGGCACCGCCGACGAGGCCGCCGAGGAGAAGTCCGAGGGCTGAGCCGGCGACAGCGCCAGCACACCTGGGAAGGGCCCGGAGGATCACATGATCCCCGGGCCCTTCCGGCATGCTCCCGGCGCGCCGCCGGGCACCGCGGACCCCGAGGCGCTACGCCCCCGGCGAACACCTGCCGCTCCGGGATTCCCCGAAGGGACCAGCGCGTTAGGGTCCATGAGTATGAGGGCAGGGGAGTCCCCGTTGCCCACGCAGGACACGTGAGACGGCCCGGCGCCGTCGTAAGACGAGCAGGTGGATACGTGACGAATCTGATGCCCTCCGCCGCCGGTGAGCCTTCCATCGGTGGTGGCCTCGGTGACCAGGTCTACAACCGGCTGCTCAACGAGCGGATCATCTTCCTCGGCCAGCCGGTCGACGACGACATCGCGAACAAGATCACCGCGCAGCTGCTGCTCCTTGCCGCAGACCCCGACAAGGACATCTACCTCTACATCAACAGCCCCGGCGGCTCGATCACGGCCGGCATGGCGATCTACGACACCATGCAGTTCATCAAGAACGACGTCGTGACGATCGCCATGGGTCTCGCGGCCTCCATGGGGCAGTTCCTGCTCAGTGCGGGCACCCCGGGCAAGCGCTTCGCGCTGCCGAACGCCGAGATCCTGATCCACCAGCCGTCGGCCGGTCTGGCCGGTTCCGCCTCGGACATCAAGATCCACGCCGAGCGGCTGCTGCACACCAAGAAGCGCATGGCCGAACTCACGTCCCAGCACACGGGCCAGTCGGTCGAGCAGATCACCCGCGACTCGGACCGCGACCGCTGGTTCGACGCTTTCGAGGCCAAGGAGTACGGCCTCATCGACGACGTCATCCCGACGGCCGCCGGGATGCCGGGCGGCGGCGGCACCGGGGCGGCCTGACGGCCCCCTGCGCAGCCCCCAGCCGACCGCCACAGCCCCTAGGAGACAGACAGTGAACGACTTCCCCGGCAGCGGCCTGTACGCCCGCACCGAGGCCGAGTACACCGGCCCGCGCGCCGAGTCCCGCTATGTGATCCCGCGGTTCGTCGAGCGCACCTCGCAGGGCATCCGCGAGTACGACCCGTACGCGAAGCTCTTCGAGGAGCGCGTGATCTTCCTCGGCGTCCAGATCGACGACGCCTCCGCCAACGACGTCATGGCGCAGCTGCTGTGCCTGGAGTCGATGGACCCCGACCGCGACATCTCGGTCTACATCAACAGCCCGGGCGGCTCCTTCACCGCGCTCACGGCCATCTACGACACGATGCAGTTCGTGAAGCCGGACATCCAGACGGTCTGCATGGGCCAGGCGGCCTCCGCCGCCGCGATCCTGCTGGCCGCCGGTACGCCCGGCAAGCGCATGGCGCTGCCCAACGCCCGTGTGCTGATCCACCAGCCGTACAGCGAGACCGGCCGGGGCCAGGTCTCCGACCTGGAGATCGCCGCCAACGAGATCCTCCGGATGCGCTCGCAGCTGGAGGAGATGCTGGCCAAGCACTCCACCACGCCGATCGAGAAGATCCGCGAGGACATCGAGCGCGACAAGATCCTCACGGCCGAGGACGCGCTGTCGTACGGGCTGATCGACCAGATCATCTCCACCCGGAAGATGAACAACAGCGACGTCCGCTGACGCGGACCGGGTATTGTCTGCTGCCCCTTGGCACGGTTTGGGATGGTGCACGTCAAAGTGAACCGCGCCAAGGGGGGCCCGAACGGGGGCCCAGGCAAGGTACCGTCGACATAAGGCAGCACCAGGAGCCGCTGGACGCGATGTCCAGTCGTCTCCACGGCGAAGGGGAAGCACACCGTGGCACGCATCGGTGACGGCGGCGATCTGCTCAAGTGCTCGTTCTGCGGCAAGAGCCAGAAGCAGGTCAAGAAGCTCATCGCAGGCCCTGGTGTGTACATCTGCGACGAGTGCATCGATCTCTGCAACGAGATCATCGAGGAAGAGCTCGCGGAGACCAGTGAGGTCCGCTGGGAGGAACTCCCGAAGCCGCGCGAGATCTACGAGTTCCTCGAGGGGTACGTGGTCGGCCAGGAAGCGGCCAAGAAGGCGCTCTCGGTCGCCGTGTACAACCACTACAAGCGCGTCCAGGCCGGCGAGAACGGCGGCGGTCAGAACCGCGAGGACGCCATCGAGTTGGCGAAGTCCAACATCCTGCTGCTCGGCCCGACGGGCTCCGGCAAGACGCTCCTCGCGCAGACGCTGGCCCGCATGCTCAACGTCCCGTTCGCCATCGCCGACGCGACGGCGCTGACGGAGGCCGGGTACGTCGGCGAGGACGTCGAGAACATCCTGCTGAAGCTGATCCAGGCCGCCGACTACGACGTCAAGAAGGCCGAGACCGGGATCATCTACATCGACGAGATCGACAAGGTCGCGAGGAAGAGTGAAAACCCCTCCATCACGCGCGACGTGAGCGGCGAGGGCGTGCAGCAGGCCCTCCTCAAGATCCTCGAAGGCACGACGGCCTCGGTCCCGCCCCAGGGCGGCCGCAAGCACCCGCACCAGGAGTTCATCCAGATCGACACGACGAACGTCCTGTTCATCGTGGGCGGCGCGTTCGCCGGACTGGAGAAGATCATCGAGTCCCGGGCCGGCGCCAAGGGCATCGGCTTCGGCGCGACGATCCGCTCGAAGCGGGAGCTGGAGTCCAAGGACCAGTTCGAGGACGTCATGCCCGAGGACCTGGTCAAGTTCGGCATGATCCCCGAGTTCATCGGCCGCCTCCCCGTCATCACCTCGGTCCACAACCTGGACCGCGAGGCGCTCCTGCAGATCCTGGTCGAGCCGCGCAACGCGCTGGTGAAGCAGTACCAGCGCCTCTTCGAACTCGACGGCGTCGAGCTGGACTTCGAGCGCGAGGCCCTGGAGGCCATCGCCGACCAGGCCATCCTCCGCCAGACCGGCGCGCGCGGCCTGCGCGCCATCATGGAGGAGGTCCTGATGTCGGTGATGTACGAGGTCCCGTCCCGCAAGGACGTGGCCCGCGTCGTCATCACGGCGGACGTCGTCCACTCGAACGTGAACCCCACCCTGATCCCCCGAGACGCCCGCCGCGGCCCGGGGGAGCAGAAGTCGGCGTAACCGCCACCCCGTCGACAAGACGCCCGGCACTCGAGCGGAGTGCCGGGCGTTTCGTCGTGCTGTGGGTCGGGGCCGAGCCGATCGTCTAGTCAGGGTTGCGGCGGGTCTCTCCGTAGCACACCCCGACCAGCCTGTCGCCGTCGAAGAGCCCTCCATCGATACGGACGGTCTCGATGCCCTGGGAGTCCGTGGCGCTGGTGTTCAGGGTGCCAGTGGTTCCCGCACCCTTGGTGTTGTGGTGCCAGCTCCAGTTGTGGGTATCGCCGTCCCGCTGCTTCGTCACGAGACGGATCGCCGGGTGAAGGCCGTCGGCAAAGGTGTCCTTGGCCTCCATGTGGAGGTTGGTCAGCTGCTCAGGGCTCGCCCAGTTCCACGAAGCTATGAGCCGGCCTTGGACGGGGCTGGTCACGCTTGCGCCCGCGATCACAGCTGGTCGCGGCTTCGTAAGCCGCAGCCGGACTCGCTGAGACGGCGATGAGCGTCGCCGCCGCGGTGCCCAGCACAGCGGAGTAGCGGTATCTAGGTCGCATGACATCCCTTCAGTTGAACCCGACAGCGCGGTTCGCTTGAGTTCAGAGATCATTCTGCGGCGCAGCCTTTCGAATAACTGTGCGTTTCCTGTCTGTGTGACCAGGACCTCACCCGGCGTATCCGAGTGTGTCGGGTCCTGCAGACAGAAAGGGTCCCCAGCCGATCGGCTGGGGACCCTCGATACCCGGTGCCGTGTCAGGCCTTGACGCGTACGTCCTTGCGGAGCTTGGCGGCCAGGTCCGCGGTGTTCGCGACCGAGCTTCCTTCGCCGCCGGCGAAGGACGCGATGTCGAAGTAGGTCACGATGGCCACCGTGCTGTGGTCGCCCCACACGCACATGGGCATCTTGATCGACTTGGGTGCGCCGTCGGTCGCCTCGTCGTTGGAGATCTCGGCGACCTGGCACTTCATGATGCCGTTCTCGAGCCCGGACGGAGAGACCTTCTCCGGGCTGCCGACCAGCTTGCCCTCGGTGGCGCTGCCCTGGTCCTTCTCCGACTCCGTCTTCATCTTGGCGAACATCGCGTCCACGACGGCCTCGGGGTCGTCGATGGTGCCGTAGACCCCGTGGAACGAGAGCGTCTTGGCGCTGAGGCCCTCGCCCTTCTGGTAACCGGCGCCGACGTCCGTGGGGTTGTCCACCCCCCACTTCTCGAACTCCGACTTGTCGCTGTCGGTCATCGAGTCCGCGGCGCCCCCGCTCTCCGACTTCTTGTACTCGCCGTTCAGGACGTTCGCGGGCGTCGTCAGCTTGTGGGCGCCGTCGTCCGCCACGTCGGACGAGCCGCTACCGCTGCCCCCCAGAACGAAGTACGCGCCGACCGCGATCGCCGCCACGACCGCCACCGCGCCGATGATCAGGCCGGCCTTCTTGCCGCCGCCGGACGGCTGCGGGGGCTGGGGCATGCCGTACGGCTGCTGGCCGTAGGGGGGCTGCTGCGGGGGGACACCCTGGGGAGCCTGCTGCGGGTAGCCGTAGCCCGGCTGGGGCGGCGGCGCCTGCTGCGGGTAGCCGTAACCGGGCTGGGGTGCCTGCGGCTGCTGGCCGTACGGACCCGGCTGGCCGTACGGACCGGGCTGCTGGGGCTGCCCGCCGTACGGGCCCGGCTGGTTGTAGCTCATTTCTGGGTTCCCCTCCAGACGCTTATGTGTTCCTGACATCCTGGCGCAGAGTCGTCGGTCCCACGGCATCGGGGTGCCCACCGTTACAGAACAAAGGCGTTTCGGGACACGCCCGAGACACCCCTAAACTGACCTCGTGACCGAGAACGCTCAGCAGCAGCCACCAGCGCCCGACACCGAACTGCCGACCCAGTACGCGCCGGCCGATGTAGAGGGGCCGCTGTACGAGCGCTGGGTAGAGCGCGGTTACTTCGAGGCGGACGAGAAGAGCGACAAGCCGCCCTACACCATCGTCATCCCGCCGCCGAACGTCACCGGCAGCCTGCACCTCGGGCACGCCTTCGAGCACACGCTCATCGACGCCCTGACCCGCCGCAAGCGCATGCAGGGCTTCGAGACGCTGTGGCAGCCCGGCATGGACCACGCCGGCATCGCCACGCAGAACGTCGTCGAGCGCGAGCTCGGCAAGGAGGGCAAGTCCCGCCACGACCTCGGCCGTGAGGCGTTCGTCGAGCGCGTCTGGAAGTGGAAGGGCGAGTCCGGCGGCCAGATCTCCGGCCAGATGCGCCGCCTCGGCGACGGCGTCGCCTGGTCCCGTGAGCGCTTCACCATGGACGAGGGCCTCTCCCAGGCCGTCCAGACCATCTTCAAGCGCCTCTACGACGACGAGCTGATCTACCGCGCCGAGCGCATCATCAACTGGTGTCCGCGCTGTCTGACGGCGATCTCGGACATCGAGGTCGAGTACCAGGACGACGACGGCGAGCTGGTCAGCATGAAGTACGGGGAGGGGGACGACACCATCGTCGTCGCCACGACCCGTGCCGAAACCATGCTCGGTGACACTGCCGTCGCCGTTCACCCCGACGACGAGCGGTACAAGCACCTCGTCGGCAAGCTCATCAAGCTGCCGCTCACCGACCGCTCGATCCCGGTCGTCGCCGACACGCACGTGGACCCCGAGTTCGGCACGGGTGCCGTCAAGGTCACCCCGGCCCACGACCCGAACGACTTCGAGATCGGCCAGCGTCACGACCTGCCGGCCATCACGATCATGGACGAGCACGCGGTCATCACCGCCCACGGCCCCTTCCAGGGCCTGGACCGCCTCGAAGCCCGCTCCGCCATCGTCGCCGCGCTGCGCGCCGAGGGCCGGATCGTCGCCGAGAAGCGCCCGTACGTCCACTCCGTCGGCCACTGCTCCCGGTGCAAGACCACCATCGAGCCGCGCCTGTCCATGCAGTGGTGGGTCAAGGTCGGCCCGCTCGCCAAGGCCGCCGGTGACGCGGTCCGCGACGGCAAGGTCAAGATCCACCCGCAGGAGATGGAGAAGCGGTACTTCGACTGGGTCGACAACCTCCACGACTGGTGCATCTCGCGGCAGTTGTGGTGGGGCCACCGCATCCCCGTCTGGTACGGGCCGAACGGTGAGGTCGTCTGCGTCGGCCCCGACGAGGAGCCGCCCACCGGCGAGGGCTGGCGTCAGGACACCGACGTCCTCGACACCTGGTTCTCCTCCGGCCTGTGGCCGTTCTCCACGCTCGGCTGGCCCGAACAGACCGAGTCGCTCGCGAAGTTCTACCCGAACTCCGTCCTGGTCACCGGCTACGACATCCTCTTCTTCTGGGTCGCCCGGATGATGATGTTCGGCCTGTACGCGATGGACGGCACCCCGCCGTTCCACACCATCGCCCTGCACGGCATGGTCCGCGACCAGTTCGGCAAGAAGATGTCGAAGTCCTTCGGCAACGCGGTCAACCCGCTGGACTGGATGGACAAGTACGGCTCCGACGCGCTCCGCTTCACCCTCGCGCGCGGCGCCAACCCGGGCGTCGACGTCCCGATCGGCGAGGACTGGGTCCAGGGCTCCCGGAACTTCGCCAACAAGATCTGGAACGCGACCCGCTTCGCGCTGATGAACGGCGCGACCGTCGAGGGCCCGCTGCCCGACGCGTCGAAGATGTCCTCGACGGACCGCTGGATCCTCTCCCGCCTCAACTCCGTCGTCGCCGAAGTCGACGCGTTGTACGACGACTTCCAGTTCGCCAAGCTGTCCGACGCCCTGTTCCACTTCGCGTGGGACGAGGTCTTCGACTGGTACGTCGAGCTGTCCAAGACGACGTTCCAGGCGGGCGGCGAGGCGGCCGAGGTCAGCAAGCGCGTCCTCGGCGAGGTCCTCGACGTCACGCTGAGGCTGCTGCACCCGGTGGTCCCGTTCGTCACCGAGACCCTGTGGACCACGCTGACCGGCGGCGAGTCCATCGTGATCGCCGACTGGCCGGCCGACAGCGGCTTCCGCGACCAGGGCGCCGAGCGGGAGATCGAGTCGCTCCAGTCCGTCATCACCGAGGTCCGCCGCTTCCGCGCCGACCAGGGCCTCCAGCCCGGCCAGCGGGTCCCGGCCCGGCTGACCCTGGACGGTACGGCCCTCGCCGCGCACGAGCCGGCCATCCGCCAGCTCCTGCGCCTCCAGCCGGAGGGCGACGCCTTCACGGCGACGGCGACGCTGCCGGTCGCGGGCGCGGAGGTCGCGCTCGACCTGTCCGGCGTGATCGACGTCGCGGCCGAGCGCAAGCGCCTGGCCAAGGACCTCGCCGCCGCCGAGAAGGAGAAGGCCCAGGCCACGGCCAAGCTCGGCAACGAGGCGTTCCTGGCGAAGGCCCCCGACCAGGTGGTCGACAAGATCCGCGGCCGCCTCGCGAAGGCGGACGAGGACATCGCCCGCATCACGGCCCAGCTGGAGCGCCTGCCGCAGGCGTAGGCGGTACGACGGCCAGGAGGCCCCCGGTGCTCTCGGGCACCGGGGGCCTTGCCGTACGCCGGGCTGCCGGCCTCCGTAGACTGGCCCCGTGAGCGACCAGAACGAGCCCGACCCCCTGGACCTCTTCGACGAGATCATCGCGGAGGAGACCGACCGCGACCCCGACCTCGCCGTCATCGAGGCCGGCAGCCGCACCCTGCGTACCCAGGGCGGTCCTCAGCAGGCGGACGTGCCCGCCCGCCCCGAGGACCCCGAGGTCGACAAGGCCCTGCGCGAGGTCGAGGCGGAGCTGGCGACCCGCTGGGGCGAGACCAAGCTGGAGCCCTCGGTCGCCCGGATCGCCGCGCTCATGGACCTGCTGGGCGAGCCCCAGCGGTCGTACCCGTCGATCCACATCACCGGGACCAACGGCAAGACGTCGACCGCCCGCATGATCGAGGCCCTGCTCGGCGCCTTCGAGCTGCGCACGGGCCGCTACACCTCGCCGCACGTCCAGTCGATCACCGAGCGGATCAGCCTGGACGGCGCCCCGATCTCCGCCGAGCGCTTCATCGAGACGTACCAGGACATCAGGCCGTACATCGAGATGGTCGACTCTTCGCAGGAGTTCCGCCTGTCGTTCTTCGAGGTGCTCACGGGCATGGCGTACGCGGCCTTCGCGGACGCGCCCGTCGACGTCGCCGTCGTCGAGGTCGGCATGGGCGGCTCCTGGGACGCCACCAACGTCATCGACGCGGACGTCGCCGTCGTGACGCCGATCGACCTCGACCACACCGACCGGCTCGGCGACACCCCCGGCGAGATCGCGGGCGAGAAGGCCGGGATCGTCAAGCAGGACGCCACCGTGATCATGGCGCAGCAGCCGGTGGACGCCGCCCAGGTGCTGCTGAAGAAGGCCGTCGAGGTGGACGCCACGGTGGCCCGTGAGGGCCTGGAGTTCGGGGTCGTCGCCCGTCAGGTCGCCGTCGGCGGGCAGCTGGTCACCCTGCGCGGCCTGGGTGGCGAGTACCCCGAGGTCTACCTCCCGCTGCACGGCGCCCACCAGGCGCACAACGCCGCGGTCGCCCTCGCCGCCGTCGAGGCGTTCTTCGGGGTCGGCGCCGCCCGCGCCGAACCGCTGGACATCGACACCGTCCGCAAGGCGTTCGCCGCCGTCTCCTCCCCGGGCCGTATGGAGGTCGTCCGGCGCTCCCCGACCGTCGTGCTGGACGCCGCCCACAACCCGGCGGGCGCTCGCGTGACCGCCGAGGCGATCGGTGAGGCGTTCGACTTCAGCCGGCTGATCGGCGTGGTCGGCGCGAGCGGCGACAAGAACGTCCGGGGCCTGCTGGAGGCGTTCGAGCCGATCTTCGCCGAGGTCGTCGTCACCCAGAACACCTCGCACCGCGCCATGGACGCGGACGAGCTCGCGGCCATCGCCGTCGAGGTGTTCGGCGACGAGCGCGTCCAGGTCGAGCCGCGGCTGCCGGACGCCCTGGAGGCCGCGATCACGCTGGCCGAGGAGGAGGGCGAGTTCACCGGCGGCGGTGTCCTCGTCACCGGGTCCGTCATCACGGTCGGCGAAGCCCGGCTGCTGCTCGGGAAGGGCTGAGTCCGCCATGCGTACGCTCTGTTCGTCGACGCTGATCGGCGAGTTCTTCGTCATCGGCTTCGCCGGTCTGGTCGCCATGAAGGACCCGGACCTGTCCATGGCGACCGTGTGGACGGTCAGCGGCATCGCGATGTTCCTGTGCGTGCTGCTGTGCGGCCTGGTGACCCGGCCCGGCGGCGTGGCCCTCGGCTGGGCCCTGCAGATCGCGCTGATCGCGTCCGGCTTCATCGTGCCCATGATGTTCTTCCTGGGCGTCGTCTTCGCGGCGCTGTGGTGGGCCTCCGTGCACTACGGCCGCAAGGTCGACGAGGCGAAGGCGAGATTCGCCGCGCAGGCGGACTCCTCCACACCTGACGCTGCGTAACGGGCGCCCGGACACGCCCTGTAACCTCTTCCCACCGCACACCGGCAGTAAGAAGGAGCCCTCCCGTGACCCAGCGCACCCTCGTCCTGCTCAAGCCCGACGCCGTCCGGCGGGGCCTGACCGGCGAGATCATCAGCCGTATCGAGCGCAAGGCCGGCTGGCGGATCACGGCGCTGGAGCTGCGCACCCTGGACCAGGACACGCTGGAGCAGCACTACGGCGAGCACAAGGGCAAGCCCTTCTACGAGCCGCTGGTGGAGTTCATGGCGTCCGGCCCGGTCGTCGCCCTGATCGTCGAGGGCGAGCGGGTCATCGAGGGGCTGCGCCAGCTGGCGGGCCCGACCGACCCGATCGCCGCCGCGCCCGGTTCGATCCGCGGTGACTACGGCGTCATCGTGCGGGAGAACCTGATCCACGCCTCGGACTCCGAGGAGTCCGCCGAGCGCGAGGTGAAGATCTTCTTCCCCGGCCGAGCCTGATCCCTCCGGCCGCTCCCCAAGAGGGGCGGCCCCAGGTAATCTGCCGCCCGTGGCATATGCCGGGCGATCGAGGGAACGAGTGCCCCCGATGGCCCGTCTCCACAAGCGGGGCGCCTCGCCATCTGCTGACAATGGCGGAGACCCTCCCGCAGTGTTCGTGCAGGCGCGTCTACGATGGAAGCCTTCACGTCACAGCACCCACTTCGCCGACCTGAAAAGCCGTCAAACGCTGCCAGGAAGGCCAGACGAATCCTGATGGGGAACTCAATGTCGTTCATCGGCCGTGACATGGCTGTCGACCTCGGGACCGCCAACACGCTGGTGTACGTCAGGGGTCGCGGGATCGTACTCAACGAGCCGTCCGTCGTCGCGATCAACACCAACACCGGTGGCATCCTCGCGGTCGGCGCCGAGGCGAAGAAGATGATCGGGCGCACGCCGGGCAACATCGTCGCCGTGCGGCCGCTGAAGGACGGCGTGATCGCCGACTTCGAGATCACCGAGCGGATGCTCCGCTACTTCATCCTGAAGATCCACAAGCGGCGGTATCTGGCTCGTCCGCGGGTCGTCGTCTGTGTGCCCTCGGGCATCACGGGCGTCGAGCGCCGCGCCGTCATCGAGGCGTCGTCCCAGGCCGGCGCCCGTCAGGTGCACATCATCGAGGAGCCCATGGCCGCGGCCATCGGCTCCGGCCTGCCGGTCCACGAGGCCACGGGCAACATGGTGGTGGACATCGGCGGCGGCACCACGGAGGTCGCGGTCATCTCCCTCGGCGGCATCGTCACCGCCCAGTCCATCCGGGTCGCGGGCGACGAGCTGGACAACGCGATCATCCAGCACATCAAGAAGGAGTACTCCCTCCTGCTGGGTGAGCGCACGGCCGAACAGATCAAGATCACGATCGGCTCGGCGTACGACCTCGACTCCGACGAGCACACCGAAATCCGTGGCCGGGACCTCGTCTCCGGGCTGCCGAAGACCGTCGTCATCTCCGCGGCCGAAGTCCGCAAGGCCATCGAGGAACCGGTCAACGCCATCGTGGACGCGGTCAAGACGACCCTCGACAAGTGCCCGCCGGAGCTGTCCGGCGACATCATGGACCGAGGAATCGTTCTGACCGGCGGCGGCGCCCTGCTGCGCGGGCTCGACGAGCGGCTGCGCCGCGAGACGGGCATGCCGATCCACATCGCCGAGGACCCGCTGGACAGCGTGGCGCTCGGCTCCGGCAAGTGCGTCGAGGAGTTCGAGGCGCTGCAGCAGGTGCTCGACGCCCAGCCGCGCAGATGACGTGACTCTTTCGTTCCGCCGTACGAGATGATCTCCTCTCGTGCGGCGGATCGTCGATTCGGAGGCTTAAGCTCCCGCATATGCCTCCGCACAGCTGAACACCCCAACCCCCGCACATTCCAATGAGGAAGGGCACGGCCGCCGCACGTGAGGGACACACGAGAGAGCCGGCTGCTCCTGGTGCTGCTGGTCGCCATCGCGTTCGCACTGATCACGGTGGACATCCGCGGCGGTGAGGACTCCCCGGTCGACGGTGCCCGCCAGGCCGCCGCCGCGGCCTTCGGCCCGGTCGAGGACGGTGTGTCGGCCGCGGTGAACCCGGTCGGCAACGCTGTCTCCGCCATCCGGGACTCCGGTGAGCGTCACGACCGGCTCGCCCGGCTGGAGCAGGAGAACGCCGCCCTCAAGGCGAAGCTCGGCAGCGACGACCGCAGCCGCAGCCGCCTCAAGCAGCTCGACAAGATGCTCAAGGTCGCGGGCGAGGGCCAGTACGGCATCAAGGGAGCCCAGGTCATCGCGATAGGAGCGGCCCAGGGCTTCTCCTGGACCATCACCATCGACGCCGGCGCGAACGACGGCATCCAGCGCGACATGACCGTCCTGAACGGCGACGGACTGGTCGGCCGCGTCACCACCGTCGGCCCGAACACCGCGACGGTCCTGCTCGCCAACGACCCCGACTTCACCGTCGGCACCCGTATGGAGGCCAGCGACGAGCTCGGCTTCGCCTCCGGCCAGGGCGACCGCCCGCTGCGGGTCGAACTCCTCAACGGCAAGGCCGAGGTGAAGAAGGGCGACCGGCTCGTCACCTTCGGCTCGCAGGCCGACAAGCCGTTCGTCCCCGGCGTCCCGGTCGGAGTCGTCTCACGCGTCGACCCGTCCGGCGGCGGCCTGACCCGCACGCTGTACGTCACGCCCTACGTCGGCTTCTCCAAGCTCGACATCGTCGGCGTCGTCGTCCAGGCGCCGAAGAAGGACCCGCGCGACACGGTGCTGCCCGCCAAGCCGAAGCCGAAGCCCACGCCGACCGTCACGGTGACCGTGACGCCGGGCGCCGAGGTGCAGGACGGCGGAGGGCAGCAACAGCAGGGCGACGCCCAGGACCAGCCCCTGGCCGGGGGCCTTCGACCCCGCGCCGACGACCTGTACCAGTACGAGCAAGACCAGTAGGAGCTGAGCCCTCATGCGCGTCAACCGGATCCTGCTCTCCACCTCCCTGGTCGTCGTCGCCCTGGTCGTCCAGGTCAGCGTCCTCGCCCGGCTCCATCTGCCCGGCGCCGTACCGGATCTGCTGCTCCTGACCGTCCTCGGCCTCGCCCTCGTCTACGGCCATGTCGGCGGCGCCCTCGTCGGCTTCGGCGCGGGTCTGCTCGCCGACCTCGCCCCGCCCGCCGACCACGCCGCCGGCCGCTACGCGCTGGTGCTGTGCGTCATCGGCTATCTCGCTGGCCTGTTCAAACCGGACAACGGCAAGCTCAGGTCGGCCACCGGGCCCATGGTCGTCGTGGTCGCCGCCGCGGTCGGTACGACGCTGCTCTACGCGGGCGTCGGCGCGCTCGTCGGCGACACCGCCGCCCGCCATGTCGGCCTCGGCAGCCTGCTGTTCACGGCGGCCCTGTACGACCTGCTGCTCGCACCCTTCGTCGTTCCCGGGATCATGGCGCTCGCCCGGCGCGCGGACAACGACCCCCTCGCCGAGACCGGCAGCCAGGCGAAGAAGACCGACATCTCCTCCGGCTGGCTCTCCGGCGGCACCGGTCTGCGGATCGGCGGCCAGCGGGGCGGCCTGAAGGTCAGGACGGTCCGGGCGCGCACGGCACGCGCCGGGCGCATCAAGGGGGTCAAGCGCCTGTGAGGCCAGCGGAGTTCACCCGGACGGGTGAGCCGGGAGGGAACCCCGGCTCATCGACGGGACGTTCCACACTCGTACACGCACAGCCGTACGGGCGATCCGCACAGATGTCCGTCCCTGTGTCCTCGGACCGGCCCTCGCGCCACCGGCACACGCACTGAGAGGGGGAGGCAGCCGCAGTGAGCAACATTCCCGAGACCGGCCGGACGCCCCGCGTCCAGATCCGGCTCGTCGTCATCCAGATCCTCGTCCTCTCCCTCCTGGGCACCCTCGGCGGACGCCTGTGGTACCTCCAGATCCGCGAGGGAGAGGCCTACGCCAAGGAGGCGTCGGGCAACCACGTCCAGCAGGTCGTCCAGCCCGCCGTCCGCGGCTCCATCCTGGACGCCCGCGGCGTGCCCCTCGCGGACAACGAGACCCGGCTCGTGGTCTCCGCCTCCCGCACGGACCTGCTGAAGATGCCGGACGACGGCAAGGCCGTCCTCACCAAACTGGCCGCCGTGCTGGGCATGAAGCCCACCGAGGTCATGGAGAAGGTCCGGCTCTGCGACGCCAAGACCCCCCAGCCCTGCTGGAACGGCTCGCCGTACCAGCCCATCCCCATCACCGACGAGGCCACCCCGAAGCAGGCCCTCCAGATCCGGGAGCGCGCCGAGGACTTCCCCGGCATCACCGCCGAGCCGCAGGCCCTGCGCCGGTACCCGAGCCCCGGCGGGGCCAACACCGCTCAGGTCCTCGGCTACCTCTCCCCGGTCACCGACGAGGAGCTCCAGCAGGCCCAGGACACCGAGTCGCCGTACCTGCGCTCCGACCAGGTCGGCCGGTCCGGCCTGGAGCGGCAGTACGACAAGGCGCTGCGCGGCAAGGCCGGCGTCACCCGCTACGAGGTCGACAACCTCGGCCGGGTCATCGGCGAGGCCGAGGCCGACCCGGCGCAGCCCGGTGCCAACCTCGTCACCAGCATCGACGCCCGCGTCCAGCGGGTCGCCGAGTACGAGCTGAACGAGGCGATGAAGGAAGCCCGCAAGGAGTGGGACCGCAACACCAACGAGCCGTACAAGGCCGACTCGGGCGCGGTCGTCGTCATGGAGGCCAAGACCGGCCGCATCGTCGCGATGGCCTCGAACCCCACCTACGACCCCAACGCCTGGGTGGGCGGCATCTCCGCGAAGGACTACAAGAAGCTGACGGGCAAGTCCTCCAACTACCCGCTGCTCAACCGCGCGATCCAGGGCCAGTCGGCGCCCGGCTCGATCTTCAAGGTCATCCCGACCGCCGCCGCGGTCAACGCCGGCTACTCCTTCGACGGCCCCTACGAATGCTCCAGCTCGTACTCCATCGGCGGCCAGGTCTTCAAGAACTTCGAGTCCAAGGGCTACGGCGGCATCAGCCTCGGCCGTGCCCTGGAGGTCTCCTGCGACACCGTCTTCTACCGCCTCTCCCACCAGGAGTGGCAGCGCGACGGCGGCAACAAGCCCAAGAAGAACGCCAAGGACTGGTTCTACAAGACGGCCCACCAGTTCGGCCTGGGTTCCGAGACCGGTATCGACCTGCCCAACGAGGTCACCGGGCGCGTCCCCGACCGCAAGTGGAAGCAGGACTACTGGAAGGCCAACAAGGACGCCTGGTGCAAGTACGGCAAGAAGGGCGGCTCCTACGCCGAGCAGATCGCCTACGAGAACTGCCTCGAAGGCAACCGGCTGCGCGCGGGTGACTCCGTCAACTACTCCATCGGCCAGGGCGACACCCTCGTCACCCCCATCCAGATGGCCACGATCTACGCGGCCATCTCCAACGGCGGCACGCTCTACGACCCGACCGTCGGCAAGGCCGTCGTCAGCCCCGACGGGAAGAGCGTCGAGGAGATCAAGCCCACGTCGCACGGCAAGCTGCCGATAAGCCGTAAGACGCTCGCCCGGATGGACGACGCCCTCGCCGGTGTCGCCACCCGTGGTACCGCCGCCTGGCGGTTCGCCGACGTCGGCTGGCCCCAGGACAAGATCCCGATGCACGCCAAGACCGGTACCGCCGAGGTCTACGGCAAGCAGACCACCTCCTGGTTCGCGACGTACACCAAGGACTACTCGGTCGTCATGACCATCTCCCAGGGTGGTACGGGTTCCGGCGCCTCCGGCCCGGCCGTGCGCAACATCTACGACGCCCTGTACGGCGTCTCCGACGACGGCACGATCAACAAGAAGAACGCGCTGCTGCCCACCCCGCAGAAGAAGCTGCCGAAGGTCCGCACCGACGGCACCATCACCTCGCCGAAGGTCTCCAAGGACCCGGCGAAGGAGCAGCGCGCCACCCAGAAGAACGAGGCGGACCCGGACCCCCAGCAGCTCGCCGGGACCGTGTCGACGCAGTCGCCCGAGAACCGGGACACCCGACGACGAGGGCGCAGAAGCCGTAGGCGCGGAAGCCGGAGGATGCTCACATGACCGGCGCCAACAGCTTCCAGGTCTCCGGGTACGGGCCGCAGCGGGCGGGCTGGTCCCGCCTGCTCGCCCGGGACTCGCTCGCCCGCCGGCTGGACTGGCCGATACTGCTCGCCGGTGTCGCCCTGTCCATGTTCGGTGCCGTGCTGGTCTACTCGGCGACCCGCAACCGCACCGAGCTCAACCAGGGCGACCCGTACTACTTCCTGATCCGGCACGTGCTGAACACCGGGATCGGGCTGGCGCTCATGGTCGGGACGGTATGGCTGGGCCACCGCGCCCTGCGCACGGCCGTGCCCATCCTCTACGGCCTGTCCGTCTTCCTGATCCTGCTGGTGCTCACCCCGCTCGGCTCCACGATCAACGGCGCCCACTCCTGGATCAAGCTCCCCGGCGGCTTCTCGCTCCAGCCCTCGGAGTTCGTGAAGGTCACGATCATCCTGGGTATGGCGATGCTGCTGGCCGCGCGCGTCGACGCGGGCGACAAGCAGTACCCGGACCACCGGACGGTGGTGCAGGCCCTCGGTCTGGCCGCCGTGCCCATGCTGATCGTGATGCTCATGCCCGACCTCGGCTCCGTCATGGTCATGGTGGTGATCGTGCTCGGGGTGCTCCTGGCCTCCGGCGCCTCCAACCGCTGGGTGTTCGGGCTGATCGGCGCGGGCACCGCGGGCGCCATCGCCGTATGGCAGCTCGGCGTCCTGGACGACTACCAGATCGCCCGCTTCGCCGCCTTCGCCAACCCCGAGCTCGACCCGGCCGGCGTCGGCTACAACACCAACCAGGCGCGGATCGCGATCGGTTCCGGCGGGCTGACCGGCTCCGGGCTGTTCCACGGCTCGCAGACCACCGGCCAGTTCGTCCCGGAGCAGCAGACCGACTTCGTCTTCACGGTGGCGGGGGAGGAGCTCGGCTTCGTCGGCGGCGGACTGATCATCCTGCTCCTCGGGGTCATCCTCTGGCGGGCCTGCCGTATCGCCCGCGAGACCACCGAGCTGTACGGGACGATCGTCGCGGCCGGCATCGTGGCCTGGTTCGCGTTCCAGGCGTTCGAGAACGTCGGGATGACCCTCGGGATCATGCCGGTCACCGGTCTGCCGCTGCCGTTCGTGTCCTACGGAGGATCGTCGATGTTCGCCGTCTGGGTGGCGGTGGGACTGCTCCAGTCCATCCGGGTGCAACGCCCGATGTCGGCCTGAGCCGCCCGCACGCCGGGCGGCTCAGGGCAGGCAGAAGCTGTCGCCTCCCGCTGAGTCCGATTACATTCGGTTCATGGCGGACACCAAGCGCGAGATCGAGCGGAAGTACGAGTCCGACGGCGGCGGCCTGCCCGACCTGACCGGTGTCGCAGGCGTCGCGGCCGTGATCGAGAAGGGGGTCGCGCATCTGGACGCCACCTACTACGACACCACCGACGAGCGCCTCGCCGGAGCGGCGGTCACCCTCCGTCGCAGAACCGGCGGCTCCGACGCCGGCTGGCATCTGAAGTTCCCCGTCGCCCCCGGAGTGCGGGACGAGATCCAGGCCCCGCTCTCCGACACCCTTCCCGCCGAACTGGCCGCCCTGGTCCGCTCACGCGTCCGCCACGCCGAGCTGGTCCCCGTGATCCGGCTTCGCTCCGACCGCGACGCCCGCGACCTCGTGGACGCCGACGGGCGTGTCCTCGCCGAGCTCAGCGTGGACACCGTCCGGGCCGAGCGGCTCATCGGAGGGGGCGGCCGGACCGGATGGACCGAGATCGAGGTGGAACTGGCGGACGACGTCGACCCGGCTCTCCTGGACAAGATCGAGAAATGGCTGCGCAAGGCGGGCGTACGGCCGTCGGCGTCCCCGTCGAAGCTCGCCCGGGCCCTCGCCGAGACCGCGCCGAAGAAGCTCGCCCACGCGTCCGCGGAGCGGTCGCAGACCGCGGGCGACCACGTCCTCGCGTATCTGCGCACCCAGCGCGACACGATCGTCGCCCTCGACCCGGCGGTGCGCCAGGACGCCGAGGACTCCGTGCACAGCATGCGCGTCGCCACCCGCCGCACCCGCAGCGCCTTCAAGTCCTTCGGCAAGGTCCTGGACCGGACCGTCACCGACCCGATCACCGACGAGCTGAAATGGCTGGCCGGCGAGCTGGGCGTGGACCGGGACCGGGAGGTCCTGGACGCACGCCTCTCCGCGTCCCTCGCCGAGGTGCCTCCCGCCCTGGTCGCCGGGCCCGTCGCCGAGCGGCTGAGCACCTGGGCCGGGGACCGGCCGGGCAGCACCGGCGCCCGCCTCATCGGCGTCCTCGACTCCCACCGCTATCTGGCGCTGCTCGACGCCCTCGACGGGGTCCTCGCCGATCCGCCGCTGCTGCAGGCCGCCGGGAAGAAGCCGGCCAAGGTGCTCGCCAAGGCCGTACGCAAGGACTTCGGCAAGGTGGCCGCGCTCGTGCGGCAGGCGCTGGAGCTGGAGGCCGGCACCGAGCGCGACGTCGCCATCCACGAGGCCCGCAAGAAGACCAAGCGCACCCGGTACGCGGCGGAGGCGGCCGTACCGGCCCTCGACGGCCCGGCCAAGGACCTGGTGAAGTCCCTGAAGGCCCTGCAGAACCTGCTGGGCGAGCACCAGGACAGCGTCATGGCCCGCAGGACCCTGAGCGAGCTGGCCGCACTGGCCCACGCCGCGGGCGACAGCGCCTTCACCTTCGGACTGCTGTACGGGCGGGAGGAGCAGCGGGCGGCCGCCGTGGAGGCCGAGCTGCCCGGGTTCTGGGCCGGGATCGAGCACCGGGCGGACGCCCTGTGACCCTCGGGGCGTGCTGGGGGCGTCCGGGTCCGCGTTAGGCTAGATGGTCACCCCTGTCAGTTCAGTCCAGCTCACGAAGGTTCGCGAGATGTCTGCCGAAACCGCTGCGGCCGCCGAGTCCGTGTTCCCGCAGCTCGAAGCTCTGCTCCCGCATGTGCAGAAGCCGATTCAGTACGTCGGCGGAGAACTCAACTCCACGGTCAAGCCGTGGGAGTCCTGCGACGTCCGCTGGGCGCTCATGTACCCCGACGCCTACGAGGTCGGGCTGCCCAACCAGGGCGTCATGATCCTCTACGAGGTCCTGAACGAGCAGGAGGGCGTCCTCGCCGAGCGCACCTACAGCGTGTGGCCGGACCTGGAGGCCCTGATGCGGGAGCACCGGGTCCCGCAGTTCACGGTGGACAGCCACCGCCCGGTGAAGGCGTTCGACGTGTTCGGCCTGTCCTTCTCCACCGAGCTCGGCTACACGAACATGCTGGCCGCCCTGGACCTCGCGGGCATCCCGCTGGAGTCCAAGGACCGCACGATCGACGACCCGATCGTCCTGGCCGGCGGGCACGCCGCGTTCAACCCCGAGCCGATCGCCGACTTCATCGACGCCGCCGTCATCGGCGACGGCGAGCAGGCCGTGCTGGACATGACCCGGATCATCCGGGAGTGGAAGGCGCAGGGCCGGCCCGGTGGCCGCGAGGAGGTCCTGTTCCGTCTCGCGAGGACCGGCGGGGTCTACATCCCGGCGTTCTACGACGTCGAGTACCTGCCCGACGGCCGGATCGCCCGCGTGGTCCCCAACCGGTCGGGTGTCCCGTGGCGTGTGTCCAAGCACACGGTCATGGACCTCGACGAGTGGCCCTACCCGAAGCAGCCCCTCGTCCCGCTGGCCGAGACGGTCCACGAGCGCATGTCCGTGGAGATCTTCCGCGGCTGCACCCGCGGCTGCCGCTTCTGCCAGGCCGGCATGATCACCCGCCCGGTCCGCGAGCGCTCGATCACCGGCATCGGCGACATGGTCGAGAAGGGTCTGAAGGCGACCGGCTTCGAAGAGGTGGGCCTGCTGTCCTTGTCGTCGGCGGACCACTCGGAGATCGGCGACATCGCGAAGGGTCTGGCGGACCGGTACGAGGAAGACAAGATCGGCCTCTCCCTCCCCTCCACCCGCGTGGACGCCTTCAACGTCGACCTGGCGAACGAGCTGACCCGCAACGGCCGCCGCTCCGGTCTCACCTTCGCCCCCGAGGGCGGCTCCGAGCGCATGCGCAAGGTCATCAACAAGATGGTCTCGGAGGACGACCTGATCCGCACGGTCGCCACCGCGTACGGCAACGGCTGGCGCCAGGTGAAGCTGTACTTCATGTGCGGCCTGCCGACGGAGACGGACGAGGACGTCCTGCAGATCGCGGACATGGCGACCAAGGTGATCGCGAAGGGCCGCGAGGTCTCGCGCTCGAACGACATCCGCTGCACGGTCTCGATCGGCGGCTTCGTCCCCAAGCCCCACACCCCGTTCCAGTGGGCCCCGCAGCTCTCGGCGGAGGAGACGGACGCCCGCCTGGAGAAGCTCCGGGACAAGATCCGCGGCGACAAGAAGTACGGCCGCTCCATCGGCTTCCGCTACCACGACGGCAAGCCCGGCATCGTCGAGGGCCTGCTCTCCCGCGGCGACCGCCGCATCGGCGCCGTCATCCGCGCGGTCTACGACGACGGCGGCCGTTTCGACGGCTGGCGCGAGCACTTCTCCTACGACCGCTGGATGGCCTGCGCCGACAAGGCGCTGGCCCCCTACGGCGTGGACGTCGACTGGTACACGACCCGCGAGCGCACGTACGAGGAGGTCCTCCCCTGGGACCACCTGGACTCCGGCCTCGACAAGGACTGGCTCTGGGAGGACTGGCAGGACGCCCTCGACGAGACGGAGGTCGAGGACTGCCGCTGGACCCCGTGCTTCGACTGCGGCGTGTGCCCGCAGATGGACACCCACATCCAGATCGGCCCGACGGGCAAGAAGCTGCTGCCGCTGACGGTGAAGAACGCGGCACCGGCGTCTGGCGGTCACTCTCACTGAGGTGGGCGAGGCGCTCGATGGGGCCTTGCTGACCTCGTAGGCTGATCGTGAGCCCCCTCTCACAGCAGAGGGGGCTCTCTTGTGTCTGTCTCATGCGGGCGGGCAGCCACGTCAAGGCCCAACTGCCTCGGGTGAAGAACGATCTTCGACGGACTCAAAACGGTAGGTTTCTGCTCCCGGGGCGA
Organism: Streptomyces sp. NPDC059852; assembly: GCF_042731455.1. Lineage (NCBI taxonomy): Bacteria > Bacillati > Actinomycetota > Actinomycetes > Kitasatosporales > Streptomycetaceae > Streptomyces > Streptomyces sp. NPDC059852. The sequence continues at coordinate 280,979 of NZ_JBHWJK010000001.1, forward strand.
GATGCTTTCACTTTGGCCCCAGTCGTGCCTTCAACGGCCATGGCCCGCCTCGCAGTTCTATGCTGAGGCATCATGGAACCGGTGAGCATTGGGGCTCGACTCGCGTCGAGCGTCGTTGTCCCGTTGGTGAAGAAGCTGTTCGTGGCGGACGGGCCCGGTGCAGGTCTGGTGGACCGCCCTGTACGCGTCTCACAACTAGTTTCATTCCGCGGAGAGAAACGGACTCTCTCGGACTCTGATCTTCACAAGGTCGCAGAAGAGTTGGTGGAGCGCGCAGCGCAGTCGACCGGAGTGTCGGAGCGCCTCGCTAGTTACGAGCAACGTGCGGTGGTGAACGCGGTCACACACTCGCTCAGTTCCTTGGGTCATATCGACATGGACGACGTCCAAGCGGTCCGGCTCGGCCACCTGGAACTGTCTCGACTTCTGCGGTCGAGAAATCAGGCAGCCACACTTGGTCTCTCGAGTGATGCAGTTCTCCTGCACGCGAGTGTCATGGATACGGCCTGCTTGCACATCCTGCACTTCTTCACTACGAGATCGACGTTCGTGCCGCGCACATTGGTTGAGCAAAGTCGCAGGATCGAAGAGCTTTCTTCCAAACTCGACGTCCTTATCCTGCGGAGCCCCTCTCCTGCGGACGGCGGTTTTGAGAAGAGGTATGCGCGGTACATATCCCAAAAGCATGGCAAGCTGACCATCTTCGGCATTGATCTGTCCGAATCTTCGACTTCATGGCCTCTCGACGCGGCTTATTTGAGTTTACAAGCGACCGAGACCACAGTTGGTGAGGTCCCACTGGTCCTCCCCGCCGAAAAAGTCCTTGCCGGGCGGGATCGCGTGCTGTTGCGAGGAGTGGCAGGTTCCGGGAAGACCACGCTCGTGCAGTGGCTGGCGGTCAGCGCCGTTCGTAACGACCTTGATGAGCGGCTCCCTTACCTGTACGGCCTGGTGCCGTTCGTACTGCCTCTGCGGTCCCTGACCCGAAACGGGGCCAGGCTGCCGGCCCCCGACGAGTTCCTTGCCGCCGTAGGCTGCCCGATCGCCCATGCCCAGCCCACTGGCTGGTACGACCGCGTTCTCACTGCCGGGCGTGGGTTGATTCTGGTCGACGGAATCGACGAGATGCCCGAGGAGGAACGCGAGGAAGCCCGTGGCTGGTTGAAGGACCTCATCGATGCCTACCCCAGGAATCATTGGCTTGTGACTTCACGTCCATCGGCCGTGCGAGAACACTGGCTGGCAGAAGCTGGATTCTCGGAACTGGATCTTTCGCCCATGAGCCGCGACGATATCGCCGCGTTCATCGAACGATGGCACAGAGCTGCCGGAAGCGCGGATGCCTACGGCAAGGAATTGCTCTATGCGATACGGGCCAAGCAGGAACTTGCCCGACTCGCCACCAATCCGCTCATGTGCGCACTGATCTGTGCGCTGCATCGTGACCGTAGAGGGTACCTTCCCGATGGGCGCAAGGAGCTCTACGACGCGGCTCTGTCCATGCTGCTGTCCCGACGGGACCGGGAGCGCGGTGTCTACAAAGTGGGCGACATGCGTATCGGCGAAACCCACCAGGTTCAGCTGATCCAGAAGTTGGCCTACTGGTTGATCCGCAACGGTCGTTCGGAGATGGATAAACGTGATGTGCTGGACCTGCTGTCTCAAGCGCTGACGGCTATGCCGCGTGTTCTGGAGCAGGGCACGGTGAAGCAGGTCTACCAACATCTTCTGGTTCGAAGTGGCCTGCTTATAGAGCCTATCGCAGGTACTATGCAGTTCATTCACAGGACATTTCAGGACTACCTTGGAGCGAGAGCGGCCGTAGAGAGCCTCGATTTCGACTTCCTGGGGGGTAACGCCCACCTCGACCAGTGGGAGGATGTCGTCCGCATGGCTGTGGCTCACGCGCGCCCGGCAGAACGTACCCGCTTGCTCACCAGTCTCGTTGAGCGGGGCGACTCCTCCCCGGATATTCGGCACCGACTGCATCTGCTGGCTGCGGTGTGTTTGGATGACGCGACAGAGCTTGATCCTCTGGTGCGAAGCGAGGTTCAGCGACGTGCCGAGGAACTCATCCCTCCTCGTACCCTCGCTCAGGCTCGCGGGCTCGCAGATGTCGGCCCGGTGGTACTCGAACTACTGCAAGGTCCGGAAGGTATTACGTCGGACGAAGCCTACTTCACTGTGCTGACCGCGGTTCGTGTCGGGACTGATGCGGCTATTTCCGTATTGGCTCGTTTCCGGGCCGTGAATGACTTACGGGTACGTGCTGAACTAGCCCTGGCCTGGAGTCGATTCGACACTGACAGCTACGCGGAAGAAGTCATCGCCCATTTACGGGAGGATGACTTGTACTTTGCGGTTTCGAGCACTCGTGAACTCAAGGCCCTGCGGAGACTCGGCGGAAGATCACTGCTGAGGATAGTGTCACCCATTAGTCCTGAGGACATCAGGCGCTATTGTGTGGCTGATCGCCTCTTAGAGCTGTGCATCGCGGCAGATCTGCGGTGTTCATGGGAGTGGCTCGGCCACTTCCCCCGCCTTAGGCGGTTGACATGGGAGACTTCTCCGCCCGACATCGATGTGACTTCGTTGCGGCAGGTCTTTTCCCTCCGCACTCTTCAATTACCGCCCGGCACGAGGGTGGTTGGAGCAGAACGGTTGTCTCCCGGCCTGGACATCATGATCGGTCCGGGTTGAACAGCTCGCCGAGTCGAGGAGCACGGTGCTGATGGCCTGTCATGCCGGGGAGGGATTGCCGGCCTGTGGGTAGGGCCGCGAGCGGGGAGGCCGTGCTCTGGATCTTCGGGGTGCGGGCTGTTTGGATGCGGGTGTGTCGAGTGTCCTGCCGTTCGTGATGTGTGCCCTCTTCGGGGCCTTGGTGGCCGTCTTGTATCTCAACGAGCGGCAGGGGCGGCTCGCCGCCCGGTTTCTCGATGGGCGGCGCGTCGCGATTCCCTGCCGGATCAGTCCGGCGGGATCCGATCGGTGGGTGCGTGGGACCTTCGTGATCGCGTCGGAGGGCTGGTCGTGGGAGCGGCCTCCGTCGCACACCCACGGGCCGGGACTGCCGTCCGATGCGCGGATCGTGCGGGTGCGCAGGCCCGAGGGGCGGGAGCGGAACCGGCTGCACCACCGGGTGCTGGTGGTGGAGTGCGCTTCCGGTGAGGGGGAGTTCCGGTTGGCCCTGGTGCCGGGGCAGGTGGAGCACGTGGTGATGGTGCTCGCTCCCGCCGGGTGAGGGGTCAGGCGGTCGTCGGTTCTGGGAAGCCCAGGGTGTCCAGCAGGGTGCTGAACAAATCCTCGGCGAAGGGCTCTTGGGAGCGCAGTACCTTCTCGACGGTGGCGCGCTCGGCCGGGGGGTGGGCGCCGGCAGCTGCGGCCCAGGCGAGGGCGCCCTCGGCGTCCTCCGGGACGGCCTCGTCGAGTTCGGCGCGCTTGCGGCGCACGGCCTCGTGGAACGCCGGGGTGTAGAGCCAGGTGATCGGGTCGTCCACGTCGTCGGGCTCCTCCACGAGCAGCCGGGCCACCGCGTCCAGGTTCAGCCACGCCTGCCAGCGGCGGCCCGTGGTGTCCAGCCCGGTGACCAGGGCCAGGTCGCTGTCGGAGACGTCCGCGACACAGGCGGGGGAGCCGGTCCAGTCGACGAGGGCCGGGAGCCGTTCCACGTTCCAGGTGCCCTGCCGGAGCTGGACCGTCTGCCAGCCGCCGGGGCGCCGCTCCTCCAGGCCGGCGGCCTCCTCGGCGCCGTCGAACACCGGGCTCTCCCGCAGCGGACGGCCGCTGCGCGCGAAGATCAGATGCCCAGAAAATCCCATGGGTCCCCCTCCCACTCGTTGCGCGCACCCTACCGACCGGCACTGACAGCGCGGCCTCGCCATCGCCTGAGTGGGAGGGCGTGTACATGTCGGTGAACCAGCCGCCCGCGGGTGGTCCTCGGTGGGGTCCGCGCGGCAGTGGTCAGCCGCCCCGACCGCCGCAGAAGAAGCGCCGTATCCGAGGCGGTCTGTGGGGGTGTGCGGTGCCGGTCGGACCGCCAGGGGTGAGGCGCCGACCACCCTGAGGACCGCTCAGGGCGTCAAGCTGAACATCACCGGCTTCAACCGGACCGCCTCCTCTTGACGCACTGAGCCAGATCCTTCCCGTCCGAGTGCATCCGTACAGGTCGGCGTCGCGTCTACGCCGGTATGGATCTGGAGAAGGCGCCGCCGCGCCGGGAGCCGGAAGGGTGCCTGGTGGTCGCGATCCGCATACCCGTGCGCATCGTCGTGCTGCTGCTCGTCGTACCGGTGCGGATGGTGTGGGACGCGCTCGTCGTCGCCGCGCGCTTCCTGTGGGACGTCGTGCTGCGTCCGCTGGGGCGGGCGCTGTTCGTGTGGCCGTTCGTCGCGCTGTGGCGGTACCTCCTCGCGCCCGTCGGCCGAGGGCTCGGCCGGCTGGGGAACGTGCTGTTCGTCGTTCCCCTGGTCTGGCTGTACCGGTACGTGCTCACCCCGCTCGGCCATGGCATCGCGGCCGCTTCGACGTGGCTCTACGCGCGCGTGCTCGCGCCGGTCGGACGGGCGGTCATGTGGGTGCTGCGGGGGATCGGCGCGGTCCTCGCGGCGCTGGGCCGGCTGGGGCGGTACCTCCTCGTCGTCCCCGCCGTGTGGCTGTACACGTGGATCCTCGCTCCCGTGGGACGCGCGATCGCCTGGACCGTGCGGATCGTCGTCACCGGCGTCGGGCTCGGCCTCTACTGGACCCTCCGTGTGCTGTTCGTGCTGCCCGCCGTGGGGCTGTACCGCTGGGTGCTGGCTCCCGTCGGACGCGTCCTCGCCGTCATCGGCAGGGAGGTGGGGGAGGCGATCGGGCACGCCTGGCGGGTCGCGGGGCGCATCTCGCGCGCCGTCGGGCGCTTCCTCGGGACCCTCCTGCGGTGGATCTTCGTGGAGCCGGTGCGCTGGGTGTACCGGACCGTCCTCACCCCGGTCGGACACGTCGTACGGGACCTGGTGCTGCGGCCTGCCGCCCAGGCGGCGCGCGCCGTCGGGCGGGCGACCAGGCAGGCCCTGGCGTCCGTCCGGGAGTCCGCCCGGCAGGCGCGCGCCGACATCCGCCGGATGCTGTTCGGACAGCCCGAACAGCGCGAGAAGGTGGCCCGCCGGGAACCTCCGGCCCGCGAGACACGTACTCTTGGTAGCAGTACGACCGCTCTCACGAAGGACTGAACGACACTGGGCAAGCGACAGCCCGAAGGCCCGCCGCCCGCACCCGCGGTGCAGCGCATCCGACTGCGTTACACCAAGCGCGGCCGCCTCCGGTTCACCAGCCACCGTGACTTCCAGCGCGCCTTCGAGCGTGCGCTGCGCCGCGCCGACGTGCCCATGGCGTACTCGGCGGGGTTCACGCCGCATCCGAAGGTGTCGTACGCCAATGCCGCACCCACCGGCACGGGCAGTGAGGCGGAGTATCTGGAGATCGCGCTCACCGAGGCGCGGGATCCGCAGCAGCTCAGGGCGCTGCTCGACGAGTCGCTGCCCGCCGGGCTCGATGTCGTGGACGCGGTGGAGGCCCGGACCTCCGGGCTCGCCGACCGTCTCACGGCGTCCGTCTGGGAGCTGCGTCTCGACGGGGTGGAGCCGGCCGACGCCGCGCGAGCGGTCGCCGCGTTCCAGGCCGCCGAGACCGTCGAGGTCCAGCGCATGACCAAGAACGGCGTACGCACTTTCGACGCCCGTCCCGCGGTCGCCCATCTCGAGAGCGTCCAGAATCCGGGAACACACAGTTCGCAGGCTGATAGGCCGACGGACCGGCCCTGTGCGATACTGCGGCTGGTTGTTCGGCACGTGACGCCTGCCGTACGACCCGACGACGTCCTGTCCGGTCTCCGCGCCGTGGCCGACCTGGCGCCGCCGGTCCCCGCAGCGGTGACCAGGCTGGCGCAGGGGCTGCTCGATGAAGAGACCGGCACGGTGACCGACCCGCTCGCGCCCGACCGCGAGGCAGCGACGGCCCCAACCGAGGCCGGGACCGCTGCCGCCGCGACGGCGCCGGCGTAAGGAAGTTCCGCGTAGGGACGGACGTCGAAGCGCCGCCCTCGTACTCGGGAGCCACCTGGGTCGGGCAGCGCACCGACCAGAAGACTTTCGCCAGGCCGTGCGCATGAGGCGTACGGAACCGGCGAGACAGGACACAGAGAGCTCCCGTGCGGCGCCCGCGCCCCGGACGGCGGCAGTCGCGCATCGCGCGAGCCGCGGACGTCACCGGCACACCGCCGGACCAGGCGCGGCGCCCGGGAGCCTGACGGGAGAAACGCCCGCATGCTCGAACCGACCGAACCCACAGAGTCCGCCACGGACTCCGAACTGAACACTCCGAGCGACACCCTGCCGCCGCGCCGCCGGCGCCGTGCCGCCTCCCGGCCGGCGGGACCGCCCGCCGGAACCGCCGAGACGCAGCCTGCCGAGGTGGTCGAGCCGGCCATACCGGCCGCCGAGGCCGACCAGGTCGACGAGGAGAAGGACGACGTCGAGGCCGTCGAGGCCGACGTCACCGCCGAGGCCGAGGAGACCCCCGAGCCCGCGCCTCCGGCCCGTACGCGCCGGCGTGCGGTGCGCCGTGCGTCCGCGCCCGCCGGTTCGCCGGCCGCCGAGGCCGCCGCCGAGGCCGCCGCCGAGACCGTGGTGCCCGCGACGGCCGCCGAGCCGGTCGCCGAGGAGTCCGCCCCGGCCGCCGCCGAGGTGTCCGAGGAGCCCGCCCCGCCGCGCACGCGCCGCCGGGCCACCCGCCGGGTGACCGCGCCCGCCGCGGCCCCCGCGCCCGCGCAGGAGGCCGAGGACGTCGAGCCCGCCGGGAAGCCCAGCGAGACGGTCGCGGAGACCGCCGAGGCCGCTGCTGCCGAGGAGGCCCCCGAGGCCGCCCCGCGCCGTACGCGCCGCCGGGCCACCCGCGGCTCCGCCGCACCGGAAGCCGTGCAGGCCGCCCCGACCGACGAGGCGCCGGTGACCGGGCAGGAGCCCGCCGGGACGCCCGCCGGCTCCGGTGAGAGCGCCGAGGCCGCCGCGCCCGAGGACGAGGCCGCCCCGCGTCGCACGCGCCGCCGTGCCACCCGCCGTACGGCCGCCCCGGCCGCCGCCGAGGAGGTCTCCGAGAAGGACTCCGAGCAGGTCTCCGAGGAGACCGCCGAGGGGACGCCGGTGACCGCCGAGACCCCGGTGACGCCGGGTGTCGAGACCGAGAGCCCCGCAGCGACCGCTGCCGCCGCCGAGGACGACGCCGCCCCGCGCCGCCGTCGTCGCGCCGTGCGCCGTGCCGCCACCGGCTTCGCCGAGCCCGCGCGGTCCGCCGGTGACGCGTCCGAGGAGGCGCCGCGTCCGTCGCGGCCCGCCGTGGCCGTCTTCCAGGCGCCCGTGTTCACCGAGCCGCAGTTCCAGACGCCGCAGCGTGCCGCCGCCGAGGCCGCCGCCGAGGCGGAGACCGAGGACGACGAGGAGCTCCGCGAGGAGCTCCGCGAGGAGCAGCCCGCCGCTCCGCGCCGCCGTCGCCGCCGCCGTGGCGAGGACGCCGAGCCGCAGGCCGTCGAGCCCGCCGCCGAGGACGAGGCCGACGACACCGAGGACGGCGCCGAGGACTCCGCCGACGGCGACGAGTCCGAGGAGACCGGTTCGCGCCGTCGCCGCCGCCGCGGTGGCCGTCGCCGCCGTCGCGGTGAGTCCGGTGAGCCGGACGGCGACGGCAGCGACTCCGACACCGACGAGACCGCCGCCGAGCAGGCCGAGCAGGACGCCGAGGACACCGCCGAGCAGGAGGAGGAGGACGCCGAGGAGGCGCACGACGACTCCGCGGGCTCCGGCTCCAGCAGCAGCCGCCGGCGCCGCCGCAGGCGCCGTCGCGCCGGTGACACCTCCGCGGAGACCGAGCCGGGCGACGGCGACCCCGAGCGCACCGTCGTCAAGGTCCGCGAGCCCCGGCCGAAGTCCGAGCCGTCCGACGAGGTGCAGTCCATCAAGGGCTCCACGCGTCTGGAGGCGAAGAAGCAGCGCCGCCGTGAGGGCCGCGAGCAGGGCCGCCGCCGCGTCCCGATCATCACCGAGGCCGAGTTCCTGGCCCGTCGCGAGGCCGTCGAGCGTGTGATGGTCGTCCGCCAGCACGGCGACCGCACCCAGATCGGCGTCCTCGAGGACAACGTGCTCGTCGAGCACTACGTCAACAAGGAGCAGTCGACGTCCTACGTCGGCAACGTCTACCTGGGCAAGGTCCAGAACGTGCTGCCGTCGATGGAGGCCGCCTTCATCGACATCGGCAAGGGCCGCAACGCCGTGCTCTACGCCGGTGAGGTCAACTTCGAGGCGCTCGGCATGGCCAACGGGCCGCGCCGTATCGAGTCCGCCCTGAAGTCCGGCCAGTCGGTCCTCGTCCAGGTGACCAAGGACCCGATCGGGCACAAGGGCGCCCGTCTGACCAGCCAGGTCTCCCTGCCGGGCCGCTACCTCGTGTACGTGCCCGAGGGCTCGATGACCGGCATCAGCCGCAAGCTGCCCGACACCGAGCGCGCCCGCCTGAAGACCATCCTCAAGAAGATCGTCCCCGAGGACGCGGGCGTCATCGTGCGCACCGCCGCCGAGGGCGCGAGCGAGGACGAGCTGCGCCGTGACGTCGAACGCCTCCAGCAGCAGTGGGAGGAGATCCAGAAGAAGGCCAAGAGCGGCAACGCCCCGACGCTGCTCTACGGCGAGCCGGACATGACCGTCCGGGTCGTCCGGGACATCTTCAACGAGGACTTCTCCAAGGTCGTCGTCAGCGGCGACGAGGCGTGGGAGACCATCCACGGCTATGTCTCGCACGTGGCGCCCGACCTGGCCGAGCGGCTCCAGAAGTGGACCAGCGAGGTCGACGTCTTCGCCACGTACCGGATCGACGAGCAGCTCGCCAAGGCGCTGGACCGCAAGGTCTGGCTGCCCAGCGGCGGCTCGCTGGTGATCGACCGGACCGAGGCGATGGTCGTGGTCGACGTCAACACCGGCAAGTTCACCGGCCAGGGCGGCAACCTCGAGGAGACCGTCACCCGGAACAACCTCGAGGCGGCCGAGGAGATCGTGCGCCAGCTGCGGCTGCGCGACCTCGGCGGCATCATCGTCATCGACTTCATCGACATGGTGCTGGAGTCCAACCGGGACCTGGTGCTGCGGCGCCTGCTGGAGTGCCTGGGCCGGGACCGTACGAAGCACCAGGTGGCGGAGGTGACCTCGCTCGGCCTGGTCCAGATGACCCGCAAGCGGGTCGGCCAGGGCCTGCTGGAGTCCTTCTCCGAGACCTGCGTCCACTGCAACGGCCGCGGTGTCATCGTGCACATGGAGCAGCCCACGTCCGCCGGTGGCGGCGGGGGCAAGCGCAAGAAGCGCGCGCGGGCCGGCGCCGGTCCCGAGCACGTGCACGAGGCGTCCGTCGCGACCGAGCCGGCCGAGACCGCCGAGGAGGAGGCGGAGACGGAGGCCGAGGTCGCCGCCGAGGTCGCCGAGCCGGCCGCGCTCGCGGAGCCCGCGTTCGCGCCCGACGAGGAGCTGTACAGCAGCATCGCCGAGGCGGAGGCCGCCGCGCGCGGCGGCCGCTCCCGGCGCCGTGGGGGCCGGCGCGCGTCGGCCCCGGCCGGTGCGCCGCGGAAGGCCGAGGCGGTTCCCACCGCCCAGGACGTGACCGTCGCCGAGGAGATCGCCCGTCCGGTCCAGCCGGAGCCGGCCGCCGAGGCGACCGCCGAGCCGGCGGCCGTGGAGGACGCGGTCGTGCCGGCCGCGACCGCCACCGAGGCGCCCGCCGAGGAGGCCGCGCCCAAGGGACGGACGCGGCGCCGTGCCACCCGCAAGGTGTCCGCGCCCGCCGGGTCCCCCGCGGGGGCCGAGGCCGCCGTGGTGACGGTCGCCGAGACGGCGCCCGAGCCCGTCGCGGAGCCGGTCGCCGAGGCCGCCCCGGCCGAGCAGGCCGAGGCGCCCGCGGAGCCGGTCGTGGAGAGCGCCGCCCCGGCCCGTCCGCGCCGCCGCGCGGTGCGCAAGGCCACCGCGCCGACCGCGTCGGAGGAGGCGGCCGTCGTGGTCGTCCCCGCCGCCGACGAGGCACCGGCGGCGGGCGAGGCACCGGCGGCCGACGAGGCACCTGCCGCCGACCAGGCGCCGGCTGCCGAGGACGGCGTCGAGGAGGCCGCTCCGGCCAAGAAGACGGCCCGGAAGACGGCCAAGAAGGCCACCGCGAAGAAGGCCGCCACCAAGAAGACGGCGGCCAAGAAGACGGTCGCGAAGAAGGCGACGGCCAAGAAGGCGGCCAAGACCGCCAAGACGGCCGCGGCCAAGTCGACGGCGAAGAAGACCACGGTCACCGCGAGCACCGACGAGTGACGCGTCCCGTGTGACAACACGTGCGGCCGGTCCCTGTGACCGGCCGCACGTGTGCGGGGCCGGGCCCGGTTTGACCCCCTCGGCAGCGGCCCCGTAACCTTGACCCTCGGTGTGTCCGTGGATATAGGACGCGCCACATCCCCGTAAACCTCGTCCTCCGACGCACCGGGTGCTTCGGAGAGGCCGTCCGCGTGCCGGGCGGCTGGACTGCGGGGGTGCCGTTCCCGAGCGAGAGAGTGAGATCCGCGTGTACGCCATCGTGCGCAGCGGTGGTCGCCAGCACAAGGTTGCTGTCGGCGACATCGTTGAGGTTGACAAGATTTCCACTGCCAAGGTTGGCGACACGGTCGAGCTCTCGACCCTGCTCGTTGTCGACGGCGACGCTGTGACCAGCGACCCGTGGGTGCTGGCCGGCATCAAGGTCCAGGCCGAGGTCGTGGACCACCACAAGGGGCAGAAGATCGACATTCTGCGCTACAAGAACAAGACCGGCTACCGCCGTCGTCAGGGCCACCGCCAGCAGTACACGGCGATCAAGGTCACTGAGATCCCCGCGGCTGCGAAGTAAGGGACTGAGGAGACATGGCACACAAGAAGGGCGCATCGTCCACCCGGAACGGTCGCGACTCGAACGCCCAGCGGCTCGGCGTGAAGCGCTTCGGCGGTCAGGTCGTCAACGCGGGTGAGATCCTGGTCCGCCAGCGCGGCACCCACTTCCACCCCGGTGCGGGCGTCGGCCGTGGCGGCGACGACACGCTGTTCGCGCTGCAGGCCGGTGCGGTGGAGTTCGGCTCCAGCCGTGGCCGCAAGGTCGTCAACATCGTCCCGGTCGCCTGAGTCCTGCGACTCACCGCCCTGTACGCAGGGCTTCGACCGAACGATGCGCGAGGCGGACCTCACTTCCCGGTCGGGAAGGCGGGTCCGCCTTTCGCGTGTTAACGAAGAACCACCCCGTACTTTCTGGAGGCACTGACCATGACCACCTTCGTGGACCGCGTCGAACTGCATGTCGCCGCGGGTAACGGAGGCCACGGCTGTGCCTCCGTCCACCGTGAGAAGTTCAAGCCGCTCGGCGGACCCGACGGCGGCAACGGCGGGCGCGGCGGCGACGTGATCCTCACCGTCGACCAGTCGGTCACCACGCTGCTCGACTACCACCACTCCCCGCACCGCAAGGCCACCAACGGCAAGCCCGGTGAGGGCGGCAACCGCTCCGGCAAGGACGGCCAGGACCTGATCCTGCCGGTGCCGGACGGCACGGTGGTGCTGGACAAGGCGGGCAACGTCCTCGCCGACCTGGTCGGGCACGGCACGTCGTTCGTCGCCGCGCAGGGCGGCCGGGGCGGCCTCGGCAACGCCGCGCTGGCCTCGGCCCGCCGCAAGGCGCCCGGCTTCGCGCTGCTCGGCGAGCCCGGTGACCTCCAGGACATCGTGCTGGAGCTGAAGACCGTCGCCGACGTGGCGCTGGTCGGCTACCCGAGCGCGGGCAAGTCCTCGCTGATCTCGGTGCTGAGCGCCGCCAAGCCGAAGATCGCCGACTACCCGTTCACCACGCTGGTGCCCAACCTCGGTGTGGTGACGGCCGGTTCGACCGTCTACACCATCGCCGACGTCCCCGGTCTGATCCCGGGCGCCAGCCAGGGCAAGGGCCTGGGCCTGGAGTTCCTGCGCCACGTCGAGCGGTGCAGCGTGCTCGTGCACGTCCTGGACACCGCGACGCTGGAGTCCGACCGCGACCCCGTCTCCGACCTGGACATCATCGAGGCCGAGCTGCGCGAGTACGGCGGCCTCGACAACCGTCCGCGGCTCGTCGTCCTGAACAAGATCGACGTTCCGGACGGCAAGGACCTCGCCGAGATGGTGCGGCCGGACCTGGAGGCCCGTGGCTACACGGTCTTCGAGGTGTCCGCCGTCGCCCACATCGGGTTGAAGGAGCTGTCGTTCGCGCTCGCCGACCTGGTCGCCAGGGCGCGGGCGGCGAAGCCCAAGGAGGAGGCGACGCGGATCGTCATCCGGCCCAAGGCCGTGGACGACGCGGGCTTCACCGTCGTACGCGAGGACGACGGCCTGTACCGGGTGCGCGGTGAGAAGCCCGAGCGCTGGGTGCGGCAGACCGACTTCAACAACGACGAGGCCGTGGGCTACCTCGCGGACCGCCTCAACCGCCTCGGTGTGGAAGAGGAACTGATGAAGGCCGGCGCCCGCTCCGGTGACGGCGTCGCCATCGGCCCCGAGGACAACGCGGTCGTCTTCGACTGGGAGCCGACGGTGATGGCCGGCGCGGAGATGCTGGGCCGCCGTGGCGAGGACCACCGCCTGGAGGAGCCCCGGCCCGCCGCGCAGCGCCGGCGCGACCGGCAGGCCGAGCGGGACGAGGCGTCGCGGGAGTTCGACGACTTCGAGCCGTTCTGACCGACACGGAAACGACCGGTGTGAGCGACGCCGGGGCCACCACGGTGGTCCCGGCGTCGTCGTGTCCGCGCCCTTCGGCCGGACGCCGTGGCCGGATCGGTGAACCGTGGGGAAACTCGTGGGGTTCCTGAGGGCAACCCCCGGGCGGCCCGGTGAGTCGTACTGGGCGGCGCGCACGAGGATCTTGAACCTCGCCGTGCCTCAACCACCGTTCGATCCAACGGAGTTGCCGTGCCCTCCCGTTCCCACCGCCGTACCCCGCTCTCGCGTCGCAGACGTCTGGGGCTCGCCACCGGTGTCGTGCTCGTCGCCGGGGCGATCGCCGTCCCCGCGGTGAACGCCGCCACCGAGTCCGCGGTGACCGCCAAGGCGAGCGCGAAGCGGCTGCACGACGACTTCAACGGCGACGGGTACGCCGACCTGGCCGTCGGGGCGCCGGGCACCACCGTGAACACCCAGGCCCGCGCCGGCTCGGTGAGCGTGCTCTACGGCTCCTCGAGCGGGCTGTCGACCTCCCGCAAGCAGGTGCTGAAGGGCCCGGGCGTCGAGGACCCCGAGGGCTGGCGGGGCCTGTACGGCAGTCACCTGGAGAGCGCCGACCTCGACGGGGACGGCTACGCCGACCTGGTCTCGGTGATCCAGGACTACAAGGTCGACATCGAGGACGGCTACACGGTCCAGGTCAACTGGGGCGGCCCGAGCGGGCTGTCGTCCCAGCCGACCACCCTCATGTGGACGCCGCTGGTGCCCGCCTCGACGGGGCTGTTCACCGTGGCGGACGTCGACGGCGACCAGCACCCGGACCTCGTGACGCTCAGCAACGACGACTGGCAGAGCTGGGACCCCGAGAAGAGCAACGGCGACGGCACCGTGTTCCACGGCCCGTTCGACCGTGAGGGGCGTCCCGCGAAGAAGGACTACTTCACCATCGCCGGGCAGACGCAGAGCTACCAGTCGCTGACCGCCGGGGACGTCGACGGCGACGGCGCCGCCGACCTCGCCGTGCGGACCACGAAGGCCGACGGGACCCGCGGGGTCGAACTGCTCCTCGGTGGCACGAGCGGCTTCACCCGCAAGGGCCTCCTCAAGGACGCGCAGGGCCGGACCGTCCCCGGTGAGGACGTGGCGATCGGCGACCTGAACAAGGACGGCTACGGCGACATCGTCGTCGGCCACTCCTCGGAGAGCACCACCGGACTGCCCACCAAGGGCGGTGCCGTCGCCGTCGTCCACGGCGGCCCGCAGGGCGTGTCCACCACCCGCAAGGCGGTGTGGATCAACCAGGACACCGCCGGGGTGCCGGGCGCGGCCGAGAAGGGCGACGGCATGGGCACCGGGCTGTCCATCGGTGACACCGACGGCGACGGCTACCTCGACGTGGCGACCGGACTGCCCGGAGAGGACCTCGACGGCGTCACCGACGCCGGCGCCGTGCTCGTGCTGCGCGGCGGCGCGTCCGGTCTGACCGGCACCGGCAGCAAGGCGTTCACGCAGAACACCGCCAAGGTGCCCGGCACCGCCGAGAAGGGCGACCGGTTCGGGGCGGACACCGCGCTCGTCGACGCCGACGGCGACAAGCGCAACGGGCTCGTCGTCGGCGACCCGGACGAGAACGCCACCGACGGCTCCGTGTGGGTCTTCTCCACGACCTCCACCGGCGTCACCGCGACCGGCTCCTTCTCGTTCGGCCCCACCACCATGGGCTTCACCGCGAGCAAGGCCCGCTTCGGCGCCGCCGTCTCCGGCTGACGGCCGACCAACTCCCCCCCCACACGCGGAACTGGAGACCGAGATGCGCACTCATGGACCGGCATGGCGGGTGGCCCTCGCGGTCGTGGCGGCCGCCACGGGCGCCGCCGTCCTTCCCGCGGCCCAGGCGGCCGGCGCCGCCCCGTCGGGCACCGCCGGGATCAGGACCGACTTCAACGGCGACGGTTACGCGGATCTCGCGGTGGCCGCGCCCGACGCGGCCGTCGACGGGAAGACGGGCGCCGGGTACGTCGCCGTCGTGTACGGCTCGGCGACCGGGCTGAAGCCCGCGTCGAAGCAGGTCATCAGCCAGAACACGCCCGGCGTCCCCGACTCCGCCGAGACGGCCGACCACTTCGGCAGCGCGGTGAGCGGCGCCGACCTCGACGGCGACGGCTACACCGACCTCGTCGTCGGCGTCACCGGGGAGGACTCGGTCGAGGGCGGCGCCGGGACCGGGCTCGTCCAGGTCGTGTGGGGCGGCGCGAACGGGCTGTCCGGCGGGGCGGCGCTGGCGTACGGGAAGGACACGTACGACGGGCTCAGCGACCGTGGGAGGCTGGCCGTCGGCGATGTGAACGGCGACGGGAAGGCCGACCTGGTCGTCGTGCAGGGCAACGCCGATCTGCGCGTGATCCGGGGGCCGTTCGGCCGGGACGGGGCCGCGCGCGGCGGCGAGGAGACCGTGCCGGACGACTCCGACGCGCGGTTCCTGGACCTGGCGACGGGTGATGTGAACGGCGACGGCGTGGACGACGTCGTCGGCACCCTGAACCAGGGCGACGAGTACGACGCCCGGCACATCGTGTACTGGCGAGGCACGCGGGACGGCCTCGCCGAGGGCGCCATCCCGCACGACGCGCGGGGCCGGCAGCTGCAGGGCGGTGAGTTCGTCGACGTCGGCGACGTGAACGGCGACGGGTTCGAGGACATCGTCGTGGGCCGTTCCGTCGACGGGTACGACAGCGACCTCGACACCCCGATCCCGCTGGGCGGCCGGGTCGCGTTCGTCCCCGGCTCCGCGACCGGCCCGGTCGGCACCGGGGCGATGTACGTCAACCAGGACAGCGCCGGGGTGCCGGGTGCCGCCGAGCGGGGCGACGGCTTCGGCACCGACGTGACGGTGGCCGACGTGAACGGCGACGGCTACGCGGACGTCTCCGTGGGCGTGCCCGGCGAGGACTTCGACGGGCTGGGCAACGCCGGCGGGACCGTGCTCCTGCGCGGCTCCCGGGCCGGTCTGACCGGGACCGGGGCCCAGGGCGTCAACCAGGACACCGCCTCGGTGCCGGGCGTGGCCGAGACGAACGACGTGTTCGGCGGCGCCACGCATCTCGTCGACGGCAACGGCGACGGACGTGCGGAACTCGTCGTCGGGGCGCCCGGAGAGAACGAGAACGCCGGGTCGGTGTGGGTGTTCCCCTCGTCGTCCGCCGGGATCAGCGCGACGGGCTCGTCCACCTTCGGCGCGGGCACCCTCGGCACGGTCGCCGCGAAGGCGAGGCTGGGGGCCGGCTTCGACGACTGACCCGGCCGCACACCGGACCCGTCGCGGCGCTCCCGCACCGGCGCACCCCACACCCCCAGACGCGCCGGAGCGCACCGCCGTGCCGTGACGGGTCCTCGGATGTCTCCCCATTTGTCATGCACGCGAGGCTCGCTGTTCAGCGCCCGGTCCGCCCGGGAGCGCGAGCATCCGAAGTGTCCACGAGGCAAGCGAGGCAGGGGAGTTCACGATGACCGGGGTATCCGGATCCATGTTGCCCGACCGGCGCCGAGTGCTCACCGCGGGTGCCGCGGTGCTCGGCGCGGCGGCCTCCGCGCAGCTGTGGCTGCCGACGGCCGCCCGTGCCACCGGGAAGCCGCTGCCGGACGGGGTGTTCAGCCTCGGCGTCGCCTCGGGCGACCCGCTGCCCGACGGCGTCGTGCTGTGGACGCGGCTGGCGCCCGACCCGCTGAACGGCGGCGGGATGCCCGGCCGGCCCGTCGCCGTCGACTGGGAGATCGCCGGCGACGAGCGGTTCCGCAAGCCCGTGCGCCGGGGCACCGCCCAGGCCCGGCCCGAACTCGGCCACAGCGTCCACGTCGACGTGCGCGGGCTGCGCCCCGGCCGGACGTACTGGTACCGCTTCCGCGCCGGCGGGCAGCTCTCGCCCACCGGCCGCACCCGCACCGCCCCGCACCCCGCGAGCTCCGGCGGCCGGCTCCGGCTGGCCCTGGCCTCCTGCCAGAACTGGCAGCACGGCTACTTCACGCCGTACGCCGACATGCTGGCCCAGGACCCCGACGCCGTCCTGTTCGTGGGCGACTACATCTACGAGTCGACGCCGTCGTCGACCGGTGTGCGGCGGCACGAGGGGAGCGGTGAGCCGTACACCCTCGACCAGTACCGCAACCGGTACGCCCAGTACCGCACCGACCCCGACCTCGCGGCGATGCACGCGGCCGCGCCCTGGATCGTCACCTTCGACGACCACGAGATCGACAACGACTTCGCCGGCGAGATCCCGCAGGACCCGGACAAGCAGCCGCACGACGCGTTCGTGGCCCGGCTGACGGCGGGCTACCAGGCGTACTACGAGCACATGCCGGTCCGGGCGAGCGCCGTCCCCGACGGCCCGCACATCCGGATGCACCGGCGCCTGGAGTTCGGCCGGCTCGCGCGGCTCAGCGTGCTGGACACCCGCCAGTACCGCAGCGACCAGGCCACCACGCAGGAGGGCGCCCAGGACCCGGCGCGCACCATGCTCGGAGCGGAGCAGAAGCGGTGGCTGCTCGACGGGCTGCGTCGCTCGCCGGCCCGCTGGAACCTCATCGGCTCGCAGATCATGATGGCGGAGACCGACCTGCGGGTCGGCGAGGGCAAGCTCTGGTACTACGACGCCTGGGACGGCTACCAGGCCGAGCGCAACGCGCTGATGGAGGAGCTGCGGCACGTCCGCAACCCGGTCGTGCTCACCGGGGACCGGCACTTCACGATGGTCAGCGATCTGAAGCGGGACTTCGCCGACCCCGAGTCCGAGGTCGTCGGCGCCGAGTTCGTCGGCACGTCCGTCTCCAGCAACGGCGACCAGGACCAGGACGCCTTCCACCGGGAGTGGGACCCGAGGGTGCCGGACAACCCGCACTGGAAGCTGATCGACGCCCACCGCGGCTACCACCTCCTCGACATCGGCCACGACGGCATCGACGCGCGCGTGCGGATCGTGGACACGGTCCGCACCCCGACGGCGACCGCGAGCACGCTGGCCCGGTTGCGGGTCGAGGCCGGCAGACCCGGCGTCGAGATGGTGTGACCCAGGTAACACCCCGTCGTGGCCCCGGAGTCAGGCCTCCGCCGGGTCACAGTGAAGACACGCACCCCCGACGTGGCGGCCGCGCGGTACACCGCGGCCGCCACGTCGCGTACGGTTCGGGGGACATCGTCCAGGGATCCCGTGGGAACGCCCGGACACCATGGCCCGAAGCCCCCGTGTCACGGCCGCGGTGAGCCTGTGCCGTTACTCACAGCAATTCCAGGGACCTTCGAAGTGCCGCTCGGCAAGGACCATGGGTACGAGGTGAATGACAGGTTGCGCGCACATATGCGGCCGAGGACGCTCACCTTGCATCGCGGTAACCCCAAGTGGGACCATTTCGAAGTTCCCAGTCGCCACAAGGTAGGTCACCTGTGTCCCAGCACATAGCCAAGCCCCGTACCACCGCAGTGATCCTGGCCGGTGGAACCGGTCAGCGCGTGGGTCTGTCGATCCCCAAGCAGCTGCTGAAGATCGCCGGCAAGGCAGTCATCGAGCACACCCTGACCACCTTCGAGAAGGCCGACTCGATCGACGACGTCATCGTGCTGATGGCACCCGGATACGTCCCGGACATCGAGAAGATCGTCGCCAAGGCCGGGTTCACGAAGGTCAAGAAGATCATCGAGGGCGGCGCCACCCGCAACGAGACCACCGAGCGCGCCATCGAGGCCCTCGGCGAGGGCCTGGCCGAGGGCGAGGACCTCAACGTCCTCTTCCACGACGCCGTGCGCCCCTTGCTCTCGCAGCGCGTCATCGACGACTGCGTCACCGCGCTGGAGCGCTTCCAGGCCGTCGACGTCGCCATCCCCTCCGCGGACACCATCATCGTCACGCGCACCCACGGTGAGGACGGCGAGTTCATCACCGAGATCCCGGACCGCTCCCGCCTGCGCCGCGGCCAGACCCCGCAGGCCTTCAAGCTGTCCACGATCAAGCGCGCCTACGAGGTGGCCTCCGGCGACCCCAACTTCCAGGCCACGGACGACTGCTCCGTCGTGCTCAAGTACCTGCCGGACGTGCCGATCCACGTCGTCGCGGGTGACGAGTACAACATGAAGGTCACTCAGCCCGTCGACGTCTTCATCGCCGACAAGCTCTTCCAGCTCGCCTCCACCGCCGCCCCCGAGCAGGTGGGCGAGGAGGCGTACCGCGAGCTGCTCACCGGCAAGACGATCGTCGTCTTCGGCGGCTCCTACGGCATCGGCAAGGACATCGCCGAGCTCGCCGAGTCCTACGGCGCCGACGTCTACGCCCTGGGCCGCTCCACCACCGGCACCCACGTGGAGAACCCGGAGGAGGTCGACGACGCGCTGTCCAAGGCGTACGGCGAGACCGGCCGGATCGACTACGTCGTCAACACCGCCGGTGTGCTGCGCATAGGCAAGCTCGCCGAGACCGACAACGCCACCATCGAGGAGGCGCTGAAGGTCAACTACCTGGCCCCCGTGCAGATCGCGCGCTCCTCGTACAAGTACCTGTCCGAGACCAAGGGCCAGCTGCTCCTCTACACCTCCAGCAGCTACACCCGCGGCCGCGCCGAGTACAGCCTCTACTCCTCGACCAAGGCCGCCATGGTGAACCTCACCCAGGCGCTGTCCGACGAGTGGGCCGGCGACGGCATCCGCGTGAACTGCATCAATCCCGAGCGGACGGCCACCCCGATGCGCACCAAGGCCTTCGGCCAGGAGCCCGCGGGTTCGCTGCTCTCCTCCGAGGCCGTCGCCCGCACCTCGCTCGACGTCCTGCTCTCCGAGCTGACCGGGCACGTCATCGACGTCCGCCAGCAGGACCCGACCGCGGCGGCGGGCAAGGCGTCCGGCTTCGAGCAGGCACTGGCCAGTGTGCTGGACCGCCAGGACGGCGTGGCATAATCAGCCATCAATAGCCTTATGCAATTCAGGCCTCTGCGATTCTTTGTTCACAAAGAATTCACAGGGGCCTGAGTCCTTCCCTCTTCAGACCGGCCCCTCTCCCTGAGCAGGTTCTCCGTGATATCCACCGCTATTCGCGTCGCCCGGGTGGGCAGTGCGGCCGAGCTGGCCGCGGCGGTCCTCATGATGCTGGGATTCCCGGCACTCATGCTGGCCGCGCTCGTCCCGAGCATTCCCGCCTTCGCGGCGGCGGCCGCCGTGACGTACCTGGCGGACCACTATCTGCACCGCAAGGGCAGCTACCTGGTCAACCGCCTCAGCAAGGTCCGGGCCGGTCTGTCGATCCGCTTCCTGATCAGGGAGCTGCTGCTGCTCCTGCTGCTCGCCCGGCTCAGCCTGGCGGACAACCTGGTCTACTACGGCGCCATCGCCTGCTTCATCGCCTTCTACGGCCTCCAGGCCCCGCACGGCGCCCTGGTCACCCTGATCCGCAACCGGCGCCGGATGCCGGTCGCCACCCGCAACGTCGACCTCGCCTCGCGCATCCGCATCCCCGACGCCCCGCCGCGCCGGCTGCTGCACCGCTCCGCCGAGAAGATGCTGCACCTCGACCTCGTGGCCGTCGCCGGCATCCTGGTCTCCGCCTGGCTGGAGCACTCCGCCATCGGCTTCGTCGGCATCGGCGTCACGGTGGGCCTCGGCCTGCTCTACGTCCTCGCGCTCATGCCGTACGTGCGCGGCCGGAAGGTCCCGCCGAAGGCCGAGCTGGTCCTGGCCGCCGTGGACGACTGGCTGCGCGCCTACCGGCCCGAGACGGTGCTGTACTTCTCCGGCTCCAAGGACTCCGCGTACCAGGTCAACATGTGGCTGGAGACGATGGAGCAGCTGGACTCCAAGCCGCTGATCATCCTGCGCGAGCGCGCCATCCTGGCGAACCTGGCGCCCACCACGGTCCCCGTCGTCTGCGTGCCCGGCGGTGTGCACCTGATGAACCTGGACCTGAGCACCGTCCGCGTCGCCCTGTACGCCGCGAACGTCGGCAAGAACATCCACCTGCTGCGCGTGCCCACCATGAAGCACGTCTTCATCGGCCACGGCGACAGCGACAAGCTCGCCAGCGTCAACCCGTTCAGCAAGGCGTACGACGAGGTGTGGACCGCCGGCCGCGCGGGCCGCGACCGCTACGCCATAGCCGACGTGGGCGTCCGCGACGAGGACATAGTGGAGGTCGGCCGCCCGCAGCTCGCCCCCATCCAGACCTGGCAGGGCGTCCCCGAGGGCCGTATCCCGACCGTGCTGTACGCCCCCACCTGGGAGGGCTGGGACGGCAACCCCGGCAACACCTCGATCGTGCTCGCCGGCGAGACCATCGTGCGCAAGCTCGTCGCCGCCGACCCGCCGGTCCGCGTGCTGTACAAGCCGCACCCCTTCACCGGCACCGTCAGCAAGGAGGCCGGCGCCGCGCACCAGCGGATCACCGCCCTGGTCGAGAAGGCCGCCGCCGAGCGCGCCGCCGACCCGCGCTTCCCCGCCGACGCGGCCGCGCAGGCCGCCGCCAAGGCCGAGCTGACCCGCATCGAGGCGCGGCTGGCCGAGTTGTCCGGCAAGGCCGGCACCAGCGGCGACGAGGCCGAGGCCACCCGCGACGGACTGCTCGACCCGGTCCGGCACGAGGAGGTCGCCCGGCTGCGCGCCGAGTGGAACGACGCCTATTGGCGCTCCTTCCCGGCCCACGAGCACCGCGTCATCACCGGCGCCGAGCCGCGCCTGTACGACTGCTTCAACGTCTCCGACGCGATGGTCTCCGACATCTCCAGCGTCGTCTCCGACTTCATCGCCAGCGGCAAGCCGTACGCCGTCACGGACTCCGCCGAGCTGGGCGTGGAGGAGTTCAAGCGGCAGAACACGGCCGTGCGCGCCGCGACGATCCTGTCGAACCGGGCGGAGCCGCTGGGCGAGCTGCTGGACGCGGTCCGCGACCCGTCCGGCGACCCGCTGGCCGCCGACCGCACCGAGCTGAAGCGCTACCTGCTCGGCCCGGACGAGCCGACGTCCATCGAGCAGTTCAACGCGGCCGTGGCCGACCTCGCCATCAAGGCCGAGACCCGCAACGTCGGCCAGGAGTCGCGCGCGGCGGCCGTACCCGCCCAGCGGGTCGCGGCGGCCGGGGACGATGTGACGACGGCCTGATCCACGTCCCGGAAAACCCGGCGCGGCCCCCGAGGAACTCTTTCCTCGGGGGCCGCGCCTTTTTCTTTCCGGCCTCTTACTTTTCCCGCCGGGTGAATTCCCTTATCGCCTTCGCATTGTGATCTGACTCACCAAAACCTGCCTCACAGGCAACCCCCCGTCACGGCCGGCCGTCTAGTAGGTAGCGAATGAGGCGATACGGGGGAAATATGCCATTGACGAGGGGGAAACGTGACGCAGCCTGATGTGTCAGTGATCATCGGGGCGTACGAAGCGATGCCGTATCTGGTCGAGTGCCTCGCGTCGGTCGAGGCACAGACCATCGACCCGGAGCGCATCGAGGTCATCACCGTCGACGACGGTTCCACGGACGGCACGGGGGAGTACCTGGAGGAGTTCGCGGCCCGGGCGGCCATGCCGGTGACCGTGATCAGGCAGGAGAACTCGGGAGGCCCGAGCGGCCCGCGCAACGTCGGCCTGGGGAAGGCCACGGGACGCTATGTGTTCTTCCTGGACGCCGACGACCGGCTCGGTCCCGAGGCGCTGGAACGCATGGTCGCGATGGCCGACCGCAACGGCACCGATGTGGTGCTCGGCCGGATCGAGGGCGTCAACCGCGGTGCGCCCAAGTCGATGTGGGGCCGGACGCTGGACCGTACCGACGTCTTCTCGTCCAACATCCGCTACACGCTGAGCGCCCAGAAGCTGTTCCGCCGTGAGCTGCTGACCCGGCACGGCATGCGCTTCGACGAGTCGCTGTGGACCGGCGAGGACGCGCTCTTCACCATGGAGGCGTACCTGCGGGCGGACGGGGTCTCCGTGATCGCCGACTACACCTGCTACTACCTGGTGGGCCGCGACGACGGCAAGCATGTGACGAAGAGCGGCGGCTACGAGCTGCGCTTCGACTCCGCACGTGCCCTGATGCACCTGATAGCCGAGCACCTGCCGGCGGGCGAGCGCCGCGACCTGCTCATGACCCGCCCCCTGGTGGTCACCCTGCTCCCGCAGTTCGGGCCCCGGTTCGCCAAGGACAGTGAGAAGGTCCGCCGGCGCAAACTCGAACTGGCGAAGCCCCTCATGGACGCCTACTGGACCCCCGGCGTCGCCCGCCGGCTCAAGGTCGAGGAGCGGCTGCGGCTGCACCTCGTGGCCGAACAGCGGCCCGAACTCCTGGTGTCGGTGGCCCGGTTCCTCAAGGACAAGAAGCAGCCGGCGGTCCTCCTGGAGCGCGGCGGACGCCGTCTCTACCTCGCCTACCCGCACTTCCGCGACGCCGCGGCCGGCGTCCCGGACTCCGTGTACCTCGCGGAACCGCGCGAGGCCCGCGCCTACCCCGGCTACCGGGAGGGTGGCGCGGGCTCGCTGCTCAGGAGGGCGGCGCGCAAGGCGCGGCGGATGCTGAGATCCGCCGCCGCTACGGGTGGGCGCGCTGCGGCGGTGTAGCGGACCGCCGCTGGTCGGGGATCTCGGTGGGGACCTCCGCCGCCATCCGCTCCGCCATCCGCGCCCGGTGTGCCAGGGCCGCCGAACACAGCGCCTGGACCGCCCGGTTGAAGCGCTCCTGCGACGCCGGCTCGTCCGGCCCCAGCAGGTATTGCTTCAACTCGGCGCGTTCCTGCACCAGTTCGTCCCTCTCGGGATGCCGCACCGCGTCGAGCAGTGCGGGCACCCCGGCCGCGTCCGGGGTCAGGACCGTCGCCGCCCGGACGGTCGGGAACGTCTTGCGGAACACGTCCTCCGTCAGACCGCTGGTGTTGGCCACCGCGTACGGCTTCCCGCTCACCAGGAACTCGCTGATCACACTCGACACATCGCTGATCAGCAGGTCCGCCTGGTTGAAGCAGGAGTACAGGGTGGGCCGGACGTCGACGACGATCTGGTGCTCGCCCTCGGGCAGCGACGCCCAGTACGCCTCCTCCCAGGCGGCCGTCGCCCGCGTCACCGCCTCCGCCCGCCCGGGCTCCGGCGCCGACTGCACGAGCATCCGCTCGACCTGGTCGGCGCCGGGTCGCCCGGCGAGCGTCGTCAGCCGGTCCAGCTCCCGGGTCAGCGCGGCGAGTTCACCGGTGTCGCGGGGGCGCGGCACGGACCGCTCCCGGTTCGCCGCCCGGATCAGCTCGCGGATGCGCTGGTCGGCCGCCCCGGCCCGCGGGTCCACCGAACCGGTCAGCGGATGCGGCTTGTACAGCACCCGCACCCCGGGGTCGGCGAGCAGTGCCCTCACCACGTTCTCGCCGGCCTCGATCACCGAGGTGTTGCCCGGGTTGCCGTCCCAGCCCTCCCAGGTCGGCGCGTACAGGACCGTCGTCCAGGGACCGGTGGGCGGACCCTGGTACGGCAGGACGCCGTCCAGCTGGGGGCGGCCGATCTCCACGACGTCCTTGTCCTCGACGCCGACCTCGGCGTACGCGTACCGCTCCCGCGCCGCGGGACCCGCCACCCACACCTCGTCGTACGCCTTCGCGTACGGGTTGCACGACGACAGCTTGTCGCTCTCCCCATGGTTGACGAAGGTGTGCTTCAGCGTGGGGATGCGCAAGACCTGCGAGGTCTTCCCGGAGTTCGAGGGGTGGATGAGGACCTGGAGGGACGACTCCTCCAGGCGCATCAGCGTGGACACCTTCGGCAGGCACAGGATCGGCACGTCGGTCGGCGCGATCTTCTGCACCATGAACCGCTCGCGCAGCACGATCAGGGGCCGGCCCTCCAGCTTCGCGAGCGGCTCCAGCCACATGTTCGCCTGGTACGCCGAGGACGCGCCGCCGGAGAAGTACAGCCCGGCCGTCGGCCGGTACTCCGCCAGCCAGGCGTCCAGCCACTCCAGCGCCGCCCGCTCACCGACCGGGCGGCGGCCCGGCAGCAGCCGCAGCAGCAGATCGGCCAGGCCCAGGACGGCCAGCCCCAGGGACAGGGCCACACCGAGGGCCGCGCACCGGGGGTCGCCGGTGGCCGCCGTGACGAGCAGACCCAGGGTGGCCGGCAGCCCGAACAGCAGCAGACGGGGGCCGGGGCGGCGCAGCAGCAGCGGCGGCGCGGGGGACAGCCGCAGCGCGGAGGCGTCGATGTTGCGGGTGACGACCGGTAGCGTGCGTGTACGGCGGACCAGCACCGAGGCGGCCTGGATCGCGCAGTGCAGGGCGTAGAAGGCGAGCAGACCCCCGACGAGCGGGGTGTACAGCGGCTCCTGCTGCTCGCCGAGCCGCAGCAGGGCCACGACGAGCAGCAGGTCCCGCAGCACATGCCGCACGGTGATGTCCGCGTGCGACTTGGCGAACGCCGTCAGCACGACGCGCTGCCAGCGCAGCAGCACGCCCTCGACGGCCAGGGACACCGCCGTCGCGGCGAGCAGCAGCGGGACGTGGGGGCGCAGCGCCGCGCCGGCCTGGACGCAGAAGGCGGCGGCCAGCAGGGCCGAGACGAGTGCTCCCGCCGGGATGCGGGACAGGGGTGCGGGCAACGCGGTCACTCCAAGGTCGGCGCGGGACGTCGTGCGTCCGGTTCAACGCTCGGTGGCCCAAGGACGACACGCTCGGGTCGCCGGGTGCCTGGAGTGACCGCGGTGCTGCGGGGTGCCTACCGCCCGGACTGCAGCGCCCGGCGGATGGGGGCGCCCACCACCCGCCGCGCCCGCCGGTAGACCGACTTGGGGAGCGCGCCCCCGGCGGGCGTGGTCCGGGCCAGGTCGCGCCGCAACCGCTCGTTGTCCTTGGCGAGTTCGCCGACCCGGCGCTGCAGGAAGGCGAACCGGCCGGCCATCGAGGCGAGGTCGAACTCGTTCCAGGGGCGGATGCCCGCCGGGAAGGTCAGCGACCGCATCCGCTCGTCGAAGGCGGCGCCGCCGTCCCCGTGCGTGAACGTGTTCTCCAGGCCGTTGCGGTCCAGGAACGCCGTGAACCGCTCGAAGCGCTCCTGGTGCCCGCTCATCAGCGGGCCGAAGTCGGCCTCCTCGTACAGCGACGCCGGGTCCAGGTCCTCGGGCAGCTTGTCGATCCGGCGGTGCGGGATGCCGAAGTACCGGCACAGCTCCAGCGTCCGTGAGTCACCGCACAGCACGGTCGCCGGGGTGCCGGCGAGCAGCGCGGCGATGTTGCCGTGGATGCGGGAGCCGAAGGAGAAGTCGAAGCCGCGCAGGTCGTCGATCCAGGTCACCGGGTCGATGTAGACGCGGACCTTGTCCTCCCGGTACATCGGGTGCTCGGGATGCGTCGGCATCGCCGTGACCAGGCCGTTCGGGTCGGAGAGATCGCGCCAGTACAGCTGCCGGGCGTCGCTGAGGTTCTGCCCGATGAAGCGCAGGTGCGGATAGCGGGCGTGCGCCTGCTTCAGCACCTTGTCCAGGCCCTGCGACTTCACGGCGCTGTGCGAGCCGTTGACCGCGATCCGGGAGCCGGCGCCGAGGGCCGGCTCCTTCTTGGTGACCGTGAGCTCCTTGCCGTACAGGAACAGCGACGGGCAGCCGATCACCTCGACGTCCCGGAAGCCGAGGTCGTTGAGGTACTTCTCGGTGAACTCGCCGCGCACGCCGATCGAGGCGCTGCGGTCCAGCACGGCGGAGACGAACGCGCGTACGGCGGGCTCGATGCCCTTCAGCCGTGCCGCGTTGTAGCCGAGTCCGGCCTGCGCGCCGACGCCGACCACGATCACCGGGATGCGCAGCTTCTCGATCAGCCGGGTGAGCCGTTTGAGCTGCGCCTCGAACGACGGCCGGAACGCGTTCGCCAGCGGGATGACGAAGGCGTCGAACTCCTCGTTGATCCGGCCCGCCGCCGAGACGTCGGTACGGATGCCGTTGGAGACGACCTCCGTGCGCGGGGTCTCGAGAATCTTGTGGGTGGCGTCGCTGAAGATCAGGTTGCCGGAGTTGGTGGCGATGACGTCCTGTTCGAGGGCCTCCTCGACGGAGACGACGTCGTAGGGACTCTTGCCCGAACGGAGGAGAAGTCGCTGTGTGCTGCGGTGATCCTGGGGAGCGTGTGACACGACGTCACCCTAGATTTGCCGCATCTTTGATTTCCAGAGGCAACCGACGCAACCTTTTCACCGTACGCGTGTCGTGAGCAAGCGGTTACCGCCCGCCCTGTCCGGGAGCTGGAATGCCCGCGCGCCGCACGATCCCCTTCGCGTAGATTGCCGGAAGGGGAAACGGCGGACACGAGGGAAAAGAGCAGAGGTGGCAGGGGCAAGGCAGGCCGTGCACGAGGCCCGCAGGATCGTCGTCAAGGTGGGCTCGTCGTCGCTGACCACCGCCTCCGGCGGCCTGGACGCCGACCGGGTGGACGCGCTGGTCGACGTCCTCGCCAAGAGCCGCAGCGGCGGGGAGCGGGAGATCGTGCTCGTCTCCTCCGGCGCCATCGCCGCCGGGCTCGCCCCGCTGGGGCTGCGCCGCCGCCCCCGGGACCTCGCCCGTCAGCAGGCCGCCGCCAGCGTCGGCCAGGGCCTGCTCGTCGCCCGCTACACCGCCTCGTTCGCGCGCTACGGCGTCCGCGTCGGGCAGGTGCTGCTCACCAGCGACGACATGAGCCGCCGCGCCCACCACCGCAACGCCTCCCGCACCCTCGACAAGCTGCTGGCGATGGGCGCCTTCCCGATCGTCAACGAGAACGACACCGTCGCCACGGACGAGATCCGCTTCGGCGACAACGACCGGCTCGCCGCCCTCGTCGCCCACCTCGTCCACGCCGACCTGCTGGTGCTCCTGTCCGACGTGGACGGCGTGTACGACGGCGACCCCAGCAAGCCGGGGACCTCGCGGATAGCGGAGGTGCACGGCCCGCAGGACCTCGCCGACGTCGAGATCGGCAGCGCGGGCAAGGCCGGCGTCGGCACCGGCGGCATGGTCACCAAGGTCGAGGCGGCCCGCATCGCCGCCGCCGCCGGCATCCCGGTGGTCCTCACCAGCGCCGTCCACGCCGCCGAGGCGCTCTCCGGCGGCGACACCGGCACGTACTTCCACGCCACCGGCAAGCGCTCCGCCGACCGTCTCCTCTGGCTCCAGCACGCCTCCACCCCGCAGGGCTCGCTGACCCTGGACGACGGCGCGGTCCGCGCGGTCGTCGAGCGCCGCAAGTCGCTGCTGCCGGCCGGGATCGCCGCCGTGGAGGGCGAGTTCAGCGCGGGCGACCCGGTCGAACTGCGCGACGGCACCGGGCGCGCGGTCGCCCGCGGTCTCGTCAACTTCGACGCCAAGGAGATCCCCCAGCTCCTCGGCCGCTCGACCCGCGAACTGGCCCGGGAGCTGGGCGCGGAGTACGAGCGGGAGGTCGTCCACCGCGACGACCTGGTGCTGCTGACGTCCTAGAAGGGCCTCCTGCCGGCTCTCCGCGCACGCGGGAAAAGCCGAAAACAGGGGGAACACCCCGTTGTGAACGTCGTCATGAGGTGGACGTTCCGCAAAACCGCCCCACGAGCCCTTGCGGCCTGCTCAACTTTGTCTCACGGAGACATTCCGCCGACCATCCGGTCGGTCACTGCGTGAAGGAGGCCGTCGTGAGACGAGTGCGCCCTGGGACGGCGCCCCGCAGTGCCGGTGGGGGCTCGTCCCGCGCGGCCGGCGAGGAGCGCGCCTTGACGAGCGTCGCGGCCGGCGACCGGTTCGAGCAGCCCGAGGAACTGCCCCGCCTGTGGCACGTCACCCTCAGCGTCTCCGGCAGGGAGGCGCCGCTGAAGGACGTCCGCCGCTCGCTCGAACAGCTGGCCCACGACCACCCCTTTCTGCTGACCAGCCGGTACGCGAACGACCACGCGGAGATCCGCTACTGGGAGGAGGCCCGCGACCTGCACGACGCGGCCGCCGTGGCGCTGCGCCTGTGGGGCGAGCACCGCCAGACCGCGGGCCTGCCGCCGTGGGAGATCGTGGGCCTCGAGGTCATCGACCGGGAGACCTACCACCAGCGCATCGCGGAGGGGTACGGGCCGCTGCCGGCCACGCCGGTCGGCGTCCACCCCTTCTGACCGCCCCGTACGTCCCACGGGCCCGCGTCTCGCGGTGCGGAATGCGCGCTGGAACGATACGGCGGGCGCACTACCCTTCCTTGTATGACCTCGCTCTCCCCGTACGACGCCATGACCCCGGTCACCCAGGCCGCCTACCGCGCCAAGGCCGCCGCGGCCGACCTGGCCCCCCTGCCGCGGGCCGAGAAGGACGACGCGCTGCTGGCCATCGCGGACGCCCTGGAGGTCCGCACCAGCGAGATCGTCGAGGCGAACGCCAAGGACATCGCCAAGGCCCGCGAGGCCGGCACCAGCGAGGCGATCGTCGACCGGCTCACCCTCACCCCGGAGCGGGTCCGGGCCATCGCCTCCGACGTGCGGGACGTCGTCGCGCTGCCCGACCCCGTCGGTGAGGTCGTCCGCGGCTCGACCCTGCCCAACGGCATCGACCTGCGCCAGGTCCGCGTCCCGCTGGGTGTCGTCGGCATCATCTACGAGGCCCGCCCGAACGTCACCGTGGACGCCGCCGCCCTCTGCCTGAAGTCCGGCAACGCCGTGCTGCTGCGCGGCTCGGCCTCCGCGTACGAGTCGAACTCCGCGCTCGTCCGGGTGATCCGGGACGCCGTCGGCGGCGCCGGGCTGCCCGCCGACGCCGTGCAGCTGGTGCCGGGCGAGAGCCGGGAGAGCGTGCGCGAGCTGATGCGGGCCCGCGGCCTGGTCGACGTGCTGATCCCGCGCGGCGGCGCCTCGCTGATCCAGACGGTCGTCGCCGAGTCCACCGTCCCGGTGATCGAGACCGGCACCGGCAACTGCCACGTCTACGTCGACGCCCACGCCGACCTCGACATGGCCGTCGACATCCTGATCAACTCCAAGGCACAGCGCGTCAGCGTCTGCAACGCCGCCGAGACCCTCCTCGTCCACCAGGACATCGCGCCGGAGTTCCTGCCGCGCGCCCTGGACGCGCTCGCGGAGGCCGGCGTGACCGTGCACGCCGACGACAGGGTGATGGCGTACGCCAAGGACTCCAAGGCCACCGTCGTCGAGGCGACCGCCGAGGACTGGGAGACCGAGTACCTCTCGTACGACATCGCCGCCGCGGTCGTGGACTCGCTGGAGCGGGCGGTCGAGCACATCCGTCTGTGGACCTCCGGTCACACCGAGGCCATCGTCACCACCTCGCAGCAGGCCGCCCGCCGCTTCACCCAGCTGGTGGACTCCACCACGGTCGCCGTGAACGCCTCCACCCGGTTCACCGACGGCGGTCAGTTCGGCTTCGGCGCGGAGATCGGCATCTCCACCCAGAAGCTGCACGCGCGCGGCCCGATGGGACTGCCCGAGCTGACCAGCACGAAGTACATCGTCACAGGTGACGGGCACATCCGGCGCTGATCCGGGGCCCTCTCCGATTCGGCCGCCGGGCGCCCGCGAGAAGCCTCGGGGCGCCCGGCGCACGCCCCCGGCATATGCGTCCGACACGCGCCCCCGCACACGTCCGTGCCACGGGAAGGGCGTCTCAGCAGGCGGATGAATTTCCATACCGTCTGCCCAAAATGACCCCCCAGGTCTACTCTGGATCCGTGCCGGAGGACGTGGGGGGCACGCCGTTCCCTGACGGCTGGGAGCCCGACGACGACCACGACCACGGGGTGTCGGACGAAGAGTTCGCCTCCGTGGTCTTCGACGAGGCCTTCGTGCAGGCGGCCGTGGTGCACGAGCCGACCGCCGTCGAGCGCCTCCTGGCCGCCGCGCAGGCGAGAGCCGAGGCCTCCGAGGCGGAGGCCCGCCGGGCCCTGGGCCGCGGCGACCGCTTCGACGAGGCCTACGGCGAGCTCACCGGCTTCGGCCGCGACCCCGACTTCGACGACCTGGACGACCGCCACCTTTTCGAGGACGGCTACGGCGGCTCCGGGGCGTTCGGCAAGCAGGTCCGCTGGCATCGCCCGGTCGCCTGGGTCCTCGCCGTCGTGATGGGCGTCGGCATGGTCGCGCTGGCCTTCGCCGCCGTCTACCGGGGCGCCTCCTCCAGCAGCGGCGACCAGGCGCCGGTCCCGGCCACCACCGGACTGGAGCAGGGCGGCGGGCCGGTGCCCTCGGCCTCCGCGGACTACTCCCGGCCGACCGTCTCGGCGATCCCGCGCACCCCGTGACGGAGGGGGCACCACACCCTGACGCAGGGGGCACCGAGCCCTGACGGAGGGGCACCGCGCTCTTTCGGCCGACCGGCCGAATCCGGTGAGGACCCGTCAGAAGTTGTCCTGGGCACGGGCGTTTACCCGGGCTCCGCGAGACCTACCCTGAAGATATGGGAGGGTCAGGAGACCCACCTGAGGGGACACCCGAAGGCGGCCCCGGAGGTGGCGAGGACGAATACCGGTCCGTCGTCTTCGACGAATCGTTCGTGCGGGCTGCCCGCCTCCAGGAGTTCTCCGCCCAGGAGCGCATCACCGATCACGCCCCCGCCGTCCGCCGCCTCCCGCCGCTGCGCAGAGGGCTGTCCCGGCAGGCCCTGATCCTCGTCCTGCTGATGGCCGTCGCCTTCGGCACCGCGATCTACATGGGCGTACGTCATCCCTACCAGGCCCCCGACGGCTCCGGGCCGCCCGCCGAGCCGCTGCGGATGACCGTCATCCCGCTCGCCCCCCGTGGCGAGGTGCCCGGAGCGGGCGACACCGACCTGCTGTACGCGCGCAGCCCCGCCGCGCAGTTCCGCGTCGGCGCCGAGGGCATCCCGCTGCCCGCCGCCCGGCGCACCGCGCACTTCTCGGACAGCCAGGTCACGGGCGCCCTGACGATCGCCAAGGACTACATCGTGCGGTCCTCCCTCTACCCCGAGGTGCTGACCGGCGACCGGACCCGCCCGGTGCGGATGCTCCTCGACCCCGACCAGCTCGACCAGTTCGACCGCAGCTTCAGTCACCCCGCCCCCGACGGACGGCACGCGCCGACCGGCTGGCTGGTGCGCTTCGACCCCTCCCGGACGGAGCTCGCCGACCGGGGCATCCGGGTGCAGGGCACCCTCCAGGCGGCCGAGACCGACGCCGCCACGCTGGAGGTCACCGCCGACCACACCTTCGTCTACGCCCTGCGCCCCGTACGCGAGGCCACCGGCGGACGGAAGGCCGACGCGTCGCTGTTCACCCTGCGGCGGGAGCTGCACTTCCGGTTCGACCGCGAGGACCTGCGGCTGCACCAAGCCCAGCTGGTCGTCTCCTACGTCCAGGCCGGGCCGCTGTCCTGCGCCGAGGACTCCGTGAACCGGCTGCACCCGCTGCTGGCCGGCCAGACCGCCAAGGAGGGCGGACCGGCCGGCACCGACCCGTACGCCACGGGCGGGGCGCCGGCCCTGTGCGGCTCGCTCGCGCCGGGCGCCCAGCCGAAGGTGTGAACCGTCCGCCTCAGGGCGTCAGGCCGGGCCGCCCGCGGCGCCGTCGCCGTCCTCGCGCGCGGGCCCGTCCTTCGGCGCCGAGCCGGAGCCCGTGAAGCCGCCGAAGCCCCTGCGCACCCGGCCGCCCAGGTCGCCCGCGCCGCCGGCGATGTCCGAGACGAGCTTCATCAGCGGGTCCTTGGACGCCTTCACATGGTCGGCGTAGTGGGACGCCGACTCACGGAAGGAGTCGGTCACCGACGTGTCCTTGTCCTCGGAGCGGCGCGGGTAGTGGCCGTCCATGATCCGCTGGAAGTCGCGGGACTCCGCCCACCGCTTCAGCTCGGCCGCGCGGACCGTGGTGAAGGGGTGCGAACGGGGGAGGACGTTCAGGATCTTCAGGACCGAGTCGCGCAGGTCGCCGCCCGCCTCGTACTCCTCGGCCTGCTTCAGGAAGGCGTCCACGTTCATCTCGTGCAGATGGTGGCCGCCCGCGAGCTTCATCAGGCCGCGCATCGACGCCTGGAGGTCCTGGCCGACGAGCAGGCCCGCCCGGTCCGCGGACAGCTCCGACTTGCGGAACCACTCCCGCAGCGCCGTCACGATCGCCATGATCGCCAGATTGCCCAGCGGGATCCACGCGACCCTGACCGCGAGGCTGGTCAGGAACAGCAGGATCGTGCGGTACACCGAGTGACCGGAGAGCGCGTGGCCCACCTCATGGCCCACGACGGCCCGCATCTCCTCCTCGTCGAGCAGCTCCAGCAGCCCGGTCGTGACCACGATGATCGGCTCGTCCAGGCCGATGCACATCGCGTTGGGAACCGGGTCCTGGTTGACGTACATCGGGGGGACCTTCTCCAGGTCCAGGATGTAGCAGGCGTCCCGCAGCATGTCGTTCAGGTGCGCGAACTGCTCGTCGGAGACCCGGACCGAGTCCGACAGGAACAGCAGCCGCAGACTGCGCTCGGGCAGCAGGCCGCTGAGCGCCTTGAAGACCGTGTCGAAGCCGGTGAGCTTGCGCAGGGCCACCAGGGCGGAGCGGTCCGCGGGGTGCTCGTACGCCCGCGAGGAGATCCCCGGGAAGCGCGTGCGCCGCCTGCTCGGCACCTGCTCCCGCCCGCTGTGCTCGTGGCCGTCGGACATGTTTTTCCCCCATGTGCGTGAGTGTGGCCCTTTGCGGACCCTTGTGCGGCCCTTTGCGTCCCCGAGGCTGGGCCCAGCCTAGGCGGAGTTACCGTGGACCGGCACTACAGCGAAGGAGTTCGGCGTCATGGAGCACATCACCGCGGCCGCCTGGGTCACCGAGGCCGCACGCGCGGCCGAGCAGCCGGGCTCGGGCAATCTGCTCCGGATCGTGCTGATCGTGATGGTCGTGGGCTGTGTGCTGACCGCGTGGTTCCTGCTGCGGGGCTACAGGCAGAAGGACGACTGAGCCGCGGGGAAGGTTCCCCGGGCGGGCCGGAGCGCCACCAACGGTGGAGTCGGCGTGATCGCCGTCATGGTGGCCGCATACGATGAGCCGACGTCTTTATCCCGCCCACACCGATAGGTCACGCCGAAGATGAGCTTCCACAGCGCAGCTGCCCAGTTGGTCACCCTCGCCGCCGAGGGCGAGGAGCACGGCGGCAACCACGACAGCATCAGCCCGCTGCTCACCGGCGGCGGCGCCTTCGTCATCCTCCTCCTGCTGCTGTGGGTCACCACCCGCTTCAACCGCGACCGCTGATCCCGGCCGGCCTCCAGGCTCCGCCCGCGCGACCGCCGGCCGGGGCTCTCAGGCGGGGCCGGTAGGGTCTGCACGCATGGGAGAGCAGGACATGCCTACCGGCCCCGGTAACGGACCGACGAACCCCGGCAAGCGCCGTCTCGGCGTCATGGGCGGGACGTTCGACCCGATCCACCACGGCCACCTCGTCGCGGCCAGCGAGGTCGCCGCGCAGTTCCACCTGGACGAGGTCGTGTTCGTGCCGACCGGCCAGCCGTGGCAGAAGAGTCACCGGCACGTCTCCCCGGCCGAGGACCGCTATCTGATGACGGTCATCGCCACGGCGGAGAACCCGCAGTTCTCCGTCAGCCGCATCGACATCGACCGGGGCGGCCCGACCTACACCGTGGACACGCTGCGCGACCTGCGCGCGCTGAACCCCGAGACGGACCTCTTCTTCATCACCGGGGCCGACGCCCTCGGCCAGATCCTGACCTGGCGCGACTCCGAGGAGCTGTTCTCCCTCGCGCACTTCGTCGGAGTCACCCGCCCCGGCCACCAGCTCGACGACGCCGGCCTGCCCGAGGGCGGCGTCTCCCTGGTCGAGGTCCCCGCGCTGGCCATCTCGTCCACCGATTGCCGTGCGAGAGTCGCGAGGAAGGACCCCATCTGGTATCTGGTGCCGGACGGTGTCGTGCGCTACATCGACAAGCGCGAGCTGTACCGCGGCGAGTGAGGCGAGTGAGCCGAGAGGGGCTACGGTGAACGACCGATACGACGCGGGCTACGGGGACGTCCCGTACGAACTGGTCGGCTACGACGAGTACGGACAGCCGGTCTACCGGCAGGTCCCGGCGCAGCAGCAGCCCCAGCAGCACTACGACCCCTACGCTCAGCAAGGCTACGGATACGACCCGTACGCGACCGGCGCCCAGCAGCAGCC
This sequence comes from Streptomyces sp. NPDC059852, assembly GCF_042731455.1. NCBI lineage: Bacteria > Bacillati > Actinomycetota > Actinomycetes > Kitasatosporales > Streptomycetaceae > Streptomyces > Streptomyces sp. NPDC059852. The sequence continues at coordinate 315,818 of NZ_JBHWJK010000001.1, forward strand.
CCCGCCGTACGACCCCTACGGCGACACCGGTCCGCAGGCCCCGGCCCCCGCCTACGACCCGTACGACACCGGCACGCAGGCGCCCTACGACCCCTACGGGCAGACCGCCGCCGACGGCCGCCGGCCCCGGGTCGCCGAGCAGACCGCCTACATCCCGCAGCAGGCCGGCCCGGCCGAGGAGCAGGACACCGGCACTGGGGAGCGCGCCGACCGGGACTACCGCACCGAGCAGTTCGCGTTCGTCGAGGAGCCCGACCAGGACTCCGAGGACGTCATCGACTGGCTGAAGTTCACCGAGAACCGCACCGAGCGGCGCGAGGAGGCCCGGCGGCGGGCACGCGCGCGCGTGATCGCGCTCGTCGTCGTCCTCGCCCTCGTCGCGGCCGGCGGCGTCGGCTACCTCTGGTACGCCGGGAAGCTCCCGGGCCTCGGCGGCTCGGACGGGAAGACGAACAGCGCGACGCCCGCCGGCGCGCAGAAGCGCGACGTGATCGTCGTCCATCTGCACAACACCGCCAAGGGCGGCACCTCCACGGCCCTGCTCGTCGACAACACCACCACGAAGCAGGGCACCACCGTCCTGCTGCCGAACTCCCTCGCCCTCGGCTCCGACGACGGCAGCACGACCACCCTGGCCAAGTCCGTCGACGACGACGGCTCCTCCGGCACCCGCGACGCCATCGACACCGTCCTCGGCACCGAGATCCAGGGCACCTGGCGGCTGGACACCCCCTATCTGCAGAACCTCGTCGACCTGATCGGCAACATCGAGGTCGACACCGACGTGAACGTCCCCGACCCTGCCGCCAAGTCCAAGGGCGCCGCTCCCCTCGTCCGCAAGGGCAAGGCGCAGACCCTCAGCGGCAAGACGGCCGTCGCCTACGCCACCTACCAGGGCTCCGGCGAGGCCCGGAACGCGCAACTGCAGCGGTTCGGGCAGGTCCTTCAGGCCGTACTGCGCAAGCTGACCTCGGACGCCGGTGGCGCCACCACGACCGTGCGGACCCTCGGCATGATCATCGAGCCGCCGCTGACCGAGAAGGACCTCGGTGCGTTCCTCGCCCGGCTCGCCGACCTCGCCAAGGGCGGCGACTACAAGACGGCCCTGCTGCCCGTGCGGGACGACGGCACGCTCAGCGAGGAGGCCAGCGCGAGTGTCGTGAAGGACGTCCTGGGCGGCACCGCGAAGAGCCCCGACAAGGACGCCGCCGTCCGCGTGTCCGTCCGCAACGCCAGCGGCGTCGAGGGCAACTCCGCCAAGGCGCGCGTGGTGCTGCTCAACGGCGGCTTCACCTTCCTGGAGGGCGGCACCGCGTCCGCCGCGTCGACCAGCCAGGTCCGCTACGCCGACGCCGCCGACAAGGCCGACGCCACCGAGGTCGCCAAGACCCTGGGCCTGCCCGCGGGCGCGGTCACCAAGGGCGACGTGTCGGCGAACGCGGACGTGACGGTCGTCCTCGGGCAGGACTACCACCCGTCCTCGTGAGCACCCGGCACCCCACGTGCGCCCGTATTCACGTGGGGTGCTGTCACCGGTCCGTGAGACCCTTGGAGACAAGTGCCCACCGACCGAAAGCCTTGTAGTGACCGCTACCGACCGTTCGACCGAGCTCGTCCGCACCGCCGCGCAGGCCGCCGCCGACAAGCTCGCGCACGACATCATCGCCTACGACGTGAGCGACGTCCTGTCGATCACCGACGCCTTCCTGCTCGCCTCCGCGCCCAACGACCGCCAGGTCAAGTCGATCGTCGACGAGATCGAGGAGCGGCTGAACAAGGAGCTCGGCGCCAAGCCGGTCCGCCGTGAGGGCGACCGCGAGGCCCGCTGGGTCCTGCTGGACTACGTCGACATCGTCGTCCACGTCCAGCACAGCGAGGAGCGCGTCTTCTACGCCCTGGAGCGGCTGTGGAAGGACTGCCCCGAGCTCGACCTCCCCGAGGACGCCAAGGCCACCCGCGGCAAGGCCGCCGAGCACGCCGAGCTCCAGGCCGCGGAGGAGGCCGCCGAGCTGGACGGTGAGTGGCGGTGAGCGCCACCGGTGAGGTGACCGCCGGCCGCCCCGGCCGGGGCCGCCGGCTCATCCTGTGGCGGCACGGCCAGACCTCGTGGAACGTGGAGCGCCGCTTCCAGGGCTCCACGGACGTCGACCTCACCGAGGTCGGCGTCTCCCAGGCCCGCCGCGCCGCCCGGCTGCTCGCCGGCCTCAAGCCGGACGCGATCATCGCCTCCGACCTCCGGCGCGCCGCCCGGACCGCCGCCGAGCTGGCGGAGCTCACCGGCCTGGAGGTGACCCACGACGAGGCCCTGCGGGAGACCTACGCGGGCGTCTGGCAGGGCCTGACGCACGAGGAGATCATCGCCCGGTACGGCGAGGAGTACGCCGCGTGGAAGCGCGGTGAGCCGGTCCGCCGCGGCGGCGGAGAACTCGAGACCGAGGTGGCCGACCGCGCCGCCCCGGTGGTGCTGCGGCACGCCGAGAAACTCCCCGCGGACGGCACGCTGGTCGTGGTCAGCCACGGGGGCACCCTCCGCACGACGATCGGCCGTCTGCTGGGCCTGGAGCCGCAGCACTGGGAGAGCCTGGGCGGCCTGTCGAACTGCTGCTGGTCCGTCCTCGGCGAGGGCGCCCGCGGCTGGCGGCTGCTGGAGCACAACGCCGGCACCCTGCCGGAGCCGGTGCTCGGCGACGACGACTGACGCCGACGGTCCCGGCCGGGGCGGCCCGGGACCCGGATTTCACTTTCCGGCAGGTCGCAGGCTAAAGTTCTTCTTGTTCGCCCCGCTGAGCGGGAAGAACAGCGACAAGGGGCTATAGCTCAGTTGGTAGAGCGCCTGCATGGCATGCAGGAGGTCAGGAGTTCAATTCTCCTTAGCTCCACAGCGAGACAACAAGATCCCGCCGATCGATCCGATCGGCGGGATCTTTGGTATCCGGCACGGTGTCCTGACCAACCTCCTCAGGCGCGGCGGCGGTTCGCACGGGACACGTCCCGAGCGAACTGTTCCGCTCCTGCTTGAGTGACTCGGGCCCCGCAGGCGTATACCTCTCCAGGAGGCGTCCAGGCGCGGTGGACGCGCGGTCCCGTACGGCGACGGGCCCGCCGTGTCCGGACTGGTACTGAGGCGTCGCTGACCGTATTGGCCCGGCCGTGGCAGAATCAAACGGCCGGAAGGGGGCGCGTCCCGACGGGAGGGAGCAGTGATGCCTGCGAGCATCCTCGGAGAGGTCGGTCACCTCTTCGAGACGGCATTGGCACGGGACACGATCACTCGCCTCAGCTGCCCTTCCTGCGGTTCCGCCCATGTCGCCCAGCTTCTCGGGGACAACGGCGGAATCTCCTACGTGTGCACGGCCTGCGGCCACAGCTGGAGCTGATCGATGGGTGCACACAGGCGAAAGTGCGACTGGTGCGGCAGCGGAACGCCGATCGTCCGTGACATGGAACCGGTGAACCCCGACTACCAGTACTGGTGCGAGGAATGCGCGCGGGCGCTGATCATAAAAGGCGACCCCATCGAGACCTACCGGGAACTCGAGGGCGAGCCGATCTACGGGCGGCTGCTCGAGGAGCACTGCACGCTCAAGCGCTTCTATTCCTTCGTCACGGCGTGACGCTTCCGCGGGTCCCTCAACTGTCATGAAATCCGACATTGATGGACATGCCGGGCGCAGGGGTAAAGGATTTGGTGCTCCACCCTCTCGACCGGTAATGTTGGCGTCGCCGCCGGGGAGACCGGGCGGACGAAGCAAGGGGCTATAGCTCAGTTGGTAGAGCGCCTGCATGGCATGCAGGAGGTCAGGAGTTCAATTCTCCTTAGCTCCACAGCGAGATCCCCCGGGTCGATGAGACCCGGGGGATCTTTTTCATGTGCGTGCCGCGCGGGTGCCGTTGCGCGGGGACGCACGAAGGGGCCGCCCGGATCGGACGGCCCCTCTCGCGCGCGTGGACGGCCCCTCAGCGGCCCAGCGCCCGCCGGCCCCGGCCCTCGCGGCCCTGGGACAGCACCGGCAGGTTGGAGCGGGACGTGTCCTGCGCCCGCGTGTCCTCCTCGATGCGCAGGGCGAGCGCCGGGCAACGCCGCACCGCCCGAAGGGCCTTGGCCTCCGCGTAGCGCGGCACCCTGGCCTGGGCGACGGTCGGGAAGCCGTCGGCGCCGAGCTGGAAGACCTCCGGGAGGATGTCCGCGCACAGGCCGTGGCCACGGCACAGCGTCCAGTCGACGAAGATCTTCTGCCGGCTGGGGCCGTCCTCCTCGGCCTCGCCGCCGCCCGGGATGCCCGTCGGAGCCCTGCCGCCCTCGAACAGCGGCAGAACGCCCTCCACGGGCCGTCCGCAGCCGTTGCCGAGGACATGGGCGGCGAGGTCGTCCGTGAACGCCTTGATGGTCGACTCGAGGAACATCGCCGAGCCGTCCGGGTGCGAGCAGGCACCGCGCCGCTTCACGTTCTTGGCGACCTGCTTCAGCGCCTCCAGGGCGGCCGGGCCGCCGCCGTTGATGATGTCCTCCATGCCGCGCGCCGCGGCCGGCAGACCGAGGTAGCAGGGCCCGCACTGGCCGGCGCTCTCCTCGGCCAGCCACTGCGCCACCCGCAGCGACTCGCCCAGCGGGCAGGTCTCCTGACTGATCGGCAGAATGGCGCCGGCGCCCAGCGAACCGCCCACCGCGTCCAGCGAGTTGCGCGAGACGATCGCCTCGTTCACGGTCGCCGCGTCGATCCACTTGCCGTGGTAGCCGCCGGTGAGCACGCCCTGCGGGATCGGCGGGGCCCCGGCGAGCTGGAGCACGTAGCGCAGCGGCACACCCGTGGGGACCTCGATGACCATGGGGCGCGCCACCGCGCCGGAGACCGTGAGCATCACGGTGCCCGGCTCGTCGTACAGGCCGGTGTTGCCGTAGCGCTCCGGGCCGATGCGGGCGGCGATGGCCAGCTGGGCGAACGTCTCGGCGTTCGACAGCAGGGTCGGTGCGCCGCCGACGCCGTTCTGCGAGGCGCTGACCTTGCGGCCGGGCGGGATCGCCGGGCCGCCGTCGATGGAGCGGACCAGGGACGCGGCCGCGCCGGTCACCATGCGCACCGGGTTGCGCTGCACGAACGCGCGCAGCGCCGAGCGGCGGCTGTTGCTCAGGCCGCGTTCGGCGAGCGCGGCCTCCATGGACCGCTGGGTGGACTCCCGGGTGACCCCCACCACGAGCGTGCGGGCTCCCAGGGCCTCGGCGACCAGCAGCGCGCCGTCGAGGATCAGGTGCGGGGCACGGTTGATCATCACCGTGTCCTTGCGGCAGGCCGGTTCGTCCTCACTTCCGTTGACGACGACGACCGGCCGCACCCCGCGCTTGATCGCGGACTCGGCGACCGAGCGCAGCTTCTTGTGGAAGGGGAAGCCCGCGCCGCCGCGCCCCTTGAGGTTGATGTTCTCGGCGAGCTTCGCGAGCTGCTCGCCGCCCATCGGTTCCAGCGGCCCGTGCACCTTGAGGTGCATGGGCAGATCGAGCCGTTCCACAAGGTCGAAGCCCGACGTGAGCTGGGGAAGACCGACCACGCGGACTTCGGGAACGTCGGGCAGGGCCTCGTTCACTTAAAGCCTCCGGAAGGCGTGTTCCAAGGTTCGCCCGGACCCGGTGCGTCGAAGTCGTAGGGGGCACCGGGCATCGTTTGGGTGGCGGGACCGCTGTTGTTGTACGTGTCGTTCTGGTTGTACGTACCGAAGACGGCGTTTGTCTCGGAGGTGTCGTACACATCACTCGACCCGTAGCCCGCGGCGCCGCCCGCGTAGGACGGGGCGCCCGGGGTGCCGTAGGCGGGGATGTTGTTGAAGCCGGTGTCGTTGAGCGGGTCGTAGGCCGAGGGGGGCGCCTCGCCGACCGGCGGCGGGGAGGGGATCGGCCAGCTGCCCGTGCCGCCGTCGGCGCGGGGGGTGGGCTGGGTGTCGAACGGCAGGTCCATCCGGGCCGTCCGGTCGGCGCCGTACGGCTCCTGGCGGCCGTCGGAGCGCGGGGAGACGGCACGGTAGGCGGCGGCGAAGCCCCCCGTGGTCTCGGCGGCCGACGCGGGTTGCGCCGGCATGCCGGGCAGGGGTCCGCCGCGTTCGCCGCGCGAGGAGCGCCGCTCGGCGCGCGGGCTGTCGGAGCCCGGTGCCGCCGATCCGGAGGCCGCCCGCGCGCGGCTCTCCTCCAGGCCCTCGCGGACACCCGGCTCGTTGCCGATGATCTGGGCGATTCGGTCGGCGACCTTGCGCTTGACCGGGCGCGGGGCGGCGCGCAGCGCGAGGGCGGCGGCGACGCCGACCACGCACAGCTCGTAGCTGACCATGAAGAAGGTCTTCGCGGGGCGCCCGGCGAACAGGCCGTGGATCAGGGCGGCGCACCAGGCCGGGTAGGCCAGCATGTGCATCGCGCGCCAGCGTGCGGCGACCGGCGCGGGGGAGGCGAACCGGTTGCGCAGGGCGCCGGTGACGCCGACGAAGATCATGAGCAGCGCGGCCAGCGAGCCCAGGCCGATCAGGAAGGCGCTGCCCGGGATCTCGTCGCCGCCGAAGAACACCAGGCTGAACGGGATGATCGCGGCCATCAGGCCGGCATGGTCCAGCGCCAGCTTGACGCCGATGTGCACCAGCAGGAAGGCGATCGAGGCCACGGCGGTGACCCGGTGGACGCCCTGGGCGATGATCCGCTGGCGGGTGTCGAGGATCATCCGGTCCTGGGCGACCAGGCCCCAGATCACCGAGCAGGTGAGACACACGAGCGACAGGACGCCGGCACCGAAGTTGAGGAACTGTTGGAGCCAGCTGCCGCCGAGCAGGACGACCAGGGGGATGAGCAGCAGAACGGCGGCCGACGCCACCCCGTAGGCCGACCGGCCCGGTTGGGGGAGCGAACTGTTACTACGACGAGGGTTCATGGGGGCAACTCCGAGCGGTTCGGGAAGGCGGTCCCGGTGCCGCACTCTAAGTGGCTCCATACCGGGGGGTACGGCGTTTGAGTTATTGCGTTGTTATCTACGGGCCGCGAGGGGCGTCCGATGTCCCTTAGCGTCTGTTACGCCAGGTAACGATTGAACATCGTTCAGCTTTTCCATGTCTTCACAACTCTCAGGTACGCAGACGGGGGCACGGATGTTCAGGCGCGCGCCCGCCGGAACTCCGTCGCTCCCCGCTCCGGCGCTGCGGTACCCTGACGCCATGCGTGCCGTACGCCTTCTGCTTAGCGAGCCGCGCTGATCACTCCCGACCACCGGGCGATTCGGATGGTCGGCATCGGCGCGGCGTCCCCTCCTGTGCGAGGGGATTTTTCGTTTCACGACAATCGCAGCCGCGGGCAGAGACGATCGATGGAGCTTTGAGGATCATGAGCGAGACGAACCCCGCTGCCGCCGCCGAGGTGGCCGCGCCGCACCGCTACACGGCTGCCCTGGCGGCCGAGATCGAGGCACGCTGGCAGGACTTCTGGGACGCCGAGGGCACGTACGCGGCTCCCAACCCCAAGGGCGACCTGGCGGGCGACCCCGAGCTGGTCGCCAGGCCCAAGAAGTTCATCATGGACATGTTCCCCTATCCGTCCGGGGCCGGCCTGCACGTCGGTCACCCGCTGGGGTACATCGCCACCGACGTCTTCGCCCGCTTCCAGCGCATGACCGGGCACAACGTCCTGCACACCCTGGGCTTCGACGCCTTCGGCCTGCCCGCCGAGCAGTACGCGGTGCAGACGGGCACGCACCCGCGTGTCTCCACCGAGGCCAACATCAAGAACATGCAGATCCAGCTGCGCCGGCTGGGCCTGGGCCACGACAAGCGCCGGTCGTTCGCCACGATCGACCCGGACTACTACAAGTGGACCCAGTGGATCTTCCTGCAGATCTTCAACTCCTGGTACGACGACGAGGCGAACAAGGCCCGGCCGATCTCGGAGCTGGTCGCCGAGTTCGAGTCGGGTGAGCGGGCCGTACCCGGCCACACGCGCGCGTGGAGCGAGCTGAGCGCCGCCGAGCGCGCCGACGTCCTGGGCGAGTACCGGCTGGCCTACGCCTCCGACGCACCGGTCAACTGGTGCCCCGGCCTGGGCACCGTGCTGGCCAACGAGGAGGTCACCGCCGACGGGCGCTCCGAGCGCGGCAACTTCCCCGTCTTCAAGGCCAAGCTGCGCCAGTGGAACATGCGCATCACCGCCTACGCCGACCGGCTGCTGGACGACCTGGACGCCCTGGACTGGCCCGAGGCGATCAAGCTGCAGCAGCGCAACTGGATCGGCCGCTCCGAGGGCGCCCGCGTCGACTTCCCGATCGACGGCGAGAACATCACCGTCTTCACCACGCGCCCCGACACCCTGTTCGGCGCCACCTACATGGTGCTGGCGCCCGAGCACCCGCTGGTCGAGAAGTTCACCCCGGACGCCTGGCCCGAGGGCACCCACGAGGTGTGGACCGGCGGCCACGCCACGCCCGCCGAGGCCGTCGCCGCCTACCGCGCGCAGGCCGCCTCCAAGTCCGACGTGGAGCGCCAGGCCGAGGCCAAGGACAAGACCGGCGTCTTCACCGGCTCGTACGCGACCAACCCGGTCAACGGCGAGAAGGTCCCCGTCTTCATCGCCGACTACGTCCTGATGGGCTACGGCACCGGCGCGATCATGGCCGTCCCGGCCCACGACTCGCGCGACTTCGCGTTCGCCCGCGCCTTCGAGCTGCCCGTCGTCTGCGTGGTCGAGCCCACCGACGGCCGCGGCACCGACCCGGCGACCTGGGACGACGCCTTCGTCTCCTACGACGCGAAGATCGTGAACTCCTCCGGCGACCGCGTCTCCCTGGACGGTCTGGGCGTCGTCGAGGCCAAGGCACGCATCACGGAGTGGCTGGAGACCGAGGGCCACGGCGAGGGCACCGTCAACTTCCGGCTGCGCGACTGGCTGTTCAGCCGCCAGCGCTACTGGGGCGAGCCCTTCCCGATCGTCTACGACGAGGACGGCATCGCCCACCCGCTGCCCGAGTCGATGCTGCCGCTGGAGCTGCCCGAGGTCGACGACTACAGCCCGCGCACCTTCGACCCGGACGACGCCGACACCCAGCCCGAGACGCCGCTGTCCCGCAACGAGGACTGGGTCAACGTCACCCTGGACCTGGGCGACGGTCCCAAGCGCTACCGGCGCGAGACCAACACCATGCCCAACTGGGCCGGCTCCTGCTGGTACGAGCTGCGCTACCTGGACCCGCACAACGACGAGCGGCTGGTCGACCCCGAGATCGAGCAGTACTGGATGGGCCCGCGTGAGGGCATGCCGCACGGCGGTGTCGACCTGTACGTCGGCGGCGCCGAGCACGCCGTGCTGCACCTGCTGTACGCCCGCTTCTGGTCCAAGGTCCTGTACGACCTGGGGCACGTCTCCTCCGCGGAGCCGTTCCACAAGCTGTTCAACCAGGGCATGATCCAGGCCTACGTCTACCGGGACGCGCGCGGGATCGCCGTACCGGCCGCCGAGGTCGAGGAGCGCGACGGCGCCTACTGGTACCAGGGCGAGAAGGTCTCCCGGCTGCTGGGCAAGATGGGCAAGTCCCTGAAGAACGCCGTCACTCCGGACGAGATCTGCGCCGAGTACGGCGCCGACACCCTGCGCCTGTACGAGATGGCCATGGGTCCGCTGGACGTGTCCCGGCCGTGGGACACGCGCGCGGTGGTCGGTCAGTTCCGGCTGCTGCAGCGCCTGTGGCGCAACGTCGTCGACGAGACCACCGGCGAGGTGACCGTCGTCGACGCCGAGCCCGACGAGGAGACGCTGCGCGCCCTGCACAAGGCGATCGACGGCGTGCGCGGGGACCTGGAGAACATGCGGTTCAACACCGCCATCGCCAAGGTCACCGAGCTGAACAACCACCTGACGAAGGCGGGCGGCGCCGTCTCCCGCTCCGTCGCCGAGGCCCTGGTGCTGATGGTGGCGCCGCTGGCGCCGCACATCGCCGAGGAGCTGTGGCGCAAGCTGGGCCACGAGGACTCCGTCGTCCACCACGACTTCCCGGTCGCCGACCCGGCCTACCTGGTGGACGACACCGTCACCTGCGTCGTCCAGATCAAGGGCAAGGTCAAGGCCCGCCTGGAGGTCGCGCCGTCGATCTCCGACGAGGACCTGGAGAAGGCCGCCCTGGCCGACGAGAAGGTCGTCGCCGCGCTGGGCGGGGCCGGCATCCGCAAGGTCGTCGTCCGCGCGCCGAAGCTGGTGAACATCGTCCCGGCGTAAGCGCCGCCGCGACGTGTCGGGGTGATCCCCTAAGGGCAGGTTCGGGGTTCCGGTGGAACTCCGGACCTGCCCGTTGCGTTTACCGTGGAGAAGCGGCGTGACACGCGTCGCGGCAGGTAGGAGGAGGAGCCCGTGGAAGCAGTGATCGCAGTCATCGCCCTGCTCTTCGTGCTCTTCGTCGCCCTCGGCGTGTTCGCCACCGTCAAGGTCGTGGGTGCCGCCAAGCGCAGCGCCGACCGGCACATCACCCAGGCCCGCCGCACCGTCGAGGACCACACCCTCAAGGCCAAGGCGTTCGGCCGCCCCGGCCCCGCGGGCGAGGTCGCCCAGCTCCGCCTCGACCTGCGCACCTCCATGCGGGCCACCCAGGAGGCGCTGGAGGCCCTCGCCGGCGAGGACGAGTCGGTCAAGGAGTCCCTCGCCCTCTTCCAGCGGCTCAGCGCCCACGGCCACGAACTGGACGGCGAGCTGCGTCGCCTGGAGTCCGAACCGGACCGCACCACGCTCGCCGCCCGGCTGCCCGGCCTGCGCGAACGCACCGAGCGCATCACGCACTCCGCCGACTCACTGCGCTGGGCGGCCCGCGACCGCGCCCGCCGCTTCGCCGACGACGACCTGGACTCCCTCAGCGCCCAGATCGACATGGAGGCCGGTGCCCTGCGGCACTGGCAGACCGACGCGTCCGATCCCTCGGCGGAGGGCTCCACCGAGCGCCCCGCGCCGCCCCCGTGGCCGCAGGCCCACGCCACGGGCTCCGCGGCGGCACCCGAGCAGACCTGGCCGGACACGCCCCGAACCCGGCAGGCCGAGGAGCCGACGAGGCCCGCCATCACGCCGCCCGCGGCCCGCCCGACGTATCCGTGGCAGAAGAAGCCCCGCCCGGAGAGCACGACTTGAGCCCGCGGCACGATCCGTTCCGGTCACGACGGCACCGGCTGAGCGGGGTCGGGCTGCCGCCCGGGCACTACGCCAGGTAACCTCCAGCTCATGTCCCGCCATGTCGCGATCGTCACCGATTCAACGGCCTACCTGCCGCCCCGGACGATGCAGCGGCACGGCATCACCGCGGTCCCCCTGACCGTGGTCCTCGGCGACCAGGCGCTCCTCGAGGGCACCGAGATCTCGACCCGTTCCCTCGCCCAGGCGTTGCAGAAGCGACGCCCCGTCACCACCTCGCGCCCCAGCCCCCAGGTCTTCGCCGAGCACTACCGCGAGGTCGCCGAGTCCGGCGCCACGGCCATCGTCTCCCTGCACCTGTCCGCCGAACTCTCCGGCACCTACGACGCCGCGGTGCTCGCGGCGCGCGAGGCGCCCGTGCCGGTACGGGTGGTGGACACCGGGATGGTCGCCATGGCCCTCGGCTTCAGCGCGCTCGCCGCCGCCGAGACGGCGGAGGCCGGCGGCACCGTGGACGAGGCCGTCACCGCCGCCGAGAAACGGGCCGGGGGGACCGCCGCCTACTTCTACGTCGACACCCTCGAATACCTGCGCCGCGGCGGCCGGATCGGCGCCGCACAGGCGCTGCTGGGCTCCGCGCTCGCGGTGAAACCCCTGCTCCAGCTGGACGAGGGCCGGATCGACCTCCTGGAGAAGGTGCGGACGGCGTCCAAGGCGATCGCCCGGCTGGAGGAGATCGCCGCCGACCGGGCGGGCGGCGCCCAGGTCGACATCGCGGTGCACCATCTCGCCGCCCACGAACGGGCGTCGGCCCTCGCGGACCGGCTCCGCACCCGGGTGCCGGGACTGGCCGACCTGCATGTCAGCGAGGTCGGCGCGGTGATCGGGGCGCACACCGGACCCGGTCTGCTGGGGGTCGTGGTCTCGCCGCGGTGACCGGCACGCGGGCCTGAGGGTGGGTCACCCGTCGGGGTGGTGTGGATATCCACAACCGGCGTCCCGTCCACGGAAATTGAGCAAGATCATCGCGGCTGCGACGAGTGCCGGATGCTCGTCGCATGGCACTTCGATCACGCACTTCGACGGGTACATCTCCGCGGGTTCGCTCCGCGCGGGTCACCAGTGGGCCCGGACGCGGCCCCGCCTCCGACGGCCGCGTCCGGCATCGGCGCGGTGCGCACGGCGGCGGCCGGGGCAGGGCGGGGCAGCGCCGGGCCTCGGCCCAGGAGCTGCGACGCCGGGCCGAGCTGATCTTCGCCGAACGGGGCGGGGATTGGCGGGAGTCGGGGACGGGGCCGCCGGAAGTGGTGGACACGGTGGCCTCCGACCTCGGCGCCGGGCCCGATGGCCCTCCTGCTCCGGGTGACCCCGGCGGGCGAGGGCTGCGGGGGAGGCTGGGGCCGGTGCTGCGGGAGCGGATGCCGGTGTGGGTGCAGGCGCGGTGCGGTCTGGAGCGGCGCAGTGTGATCGCGCTCGTCGCCCTGCTCGCCCTCGCCGCCGCCCTGGCCGTGCAGCACTTCTGGTCCGGCCGGGTGCAGCCCGTGCGGGCGCCCGAGGTGGTGCGCGCGGCGGCCTCCCACGCCGACGAGACGCGGGGCGGGGCGGCCGAGTCCGGCGCGATGACGTCCGCCGGTCCGGGTGTCGCGGGCTCGCCCGGCGCCGAGATCGTGGTGGACGTCGGCGGCAAGGTCCGTGACCCGGGTGTGCACCGGCTGCCGGCGGGCTCACGCGTCGCCGACGCTCTGCGGGCGGCCGGCGGGGTGCGGCCCGGCACGGACACGGACGGGCTGAACCAGGCCCGCTTCCTCGTGGACGGCGAGCAGGTGATCGTCGGCGCTCCGCCGGGTGCCGCCGGACCCGCCCCGGCCGTGGGGACGGGCGGCGCCGCCGGTCCCGGGGGCGCGCCCACCGCACCGGTGTCGCTCAACACGGCCACGCTGGAGCAGCTCGACACGCTGCCGGGGGTGGGGCCGGTGCTGGCCCAGCACATCATCGACCACCGCACCCGGCACGGCGGCTTCCGCTCGGTGGACGAACTGCGGGACGTGAACGGCATCGGCGACCGCCGCTTCGCCGACCTGCGGAACCTCGTACGGCCATGACGGGGGAGGGGTACGGCGGGCGGGCCGAGGGGGAGACGCGCGGAGGGCAGGCCGAGGAGGAGACGCGCCGCACCCGTGCCGCCGTGCACGCGGCGGCCGGCAGCCGGCTCGGGGCGTCCCACCCGCGCCAGGAGGGGCCGACGGATCTACGGCTGGTGCCACCCGCCCTGGCCGCCTGGGCCACGTCGGCGGTGATGCTGGACGTCGCGCCGGTGTGGGTGACCGGCACGGCGGTCGGGTGCCTGCTCGCGGCGGGTGTCCTACTGAGCCTGGCGCGGGGCCGGGCGCAGGTGGGGCTGCCCTGCCGGTCCGGCTGGCCGCGTGTGACGGTCGCCGCCGTCCTGCTCTGTGTCGCCGCGGCCGCCCTCTCCGCCGGGCTGCATGGAGCCGATCTGCGGCGCGGACCACTGCCCGGGCTCGCCGAGCGGTACGCCACGGTGATCGCCGAGGCGGAGATCACCTCCGATCCCCGGCTGTTCCGGCCCAAGGTTCGAGGCCCGGCACCGGCGCCGACCGCCGTGCTGTTCGACGCGGACGTACGGCGGGTGGAGACGCGGGACGGCAGGGCCGTGGTGACCCGGACACCGGTCCTGATGGTGGTCGACGTCGAGCGGCGGACCTCCTCCTCCACAGGGTCGCCGCCACGGGGAACCGCCGGGGACCGTCCGTCCCCCTGGCTGGCCCTGCTGCCCTCCACCCGGGTGCGGGTGACGGCCCGGGTCGTGCCGCCCTCGGAGAGCGGCGACATCGCGGCCGTGCTGCGGGTGCGGGACCCCGCGGTGCCGGAGGTCGTGGAGGAGCCGTCGGCGGCCCAGCGGCTGGCGGGGCGGTTGCGGGAGGGGCTTCGGGAGGCGACCGACGGGCTGCCCGCCGACGCCCGGGCGCTGCTGCCGGGGCTGGTCGTGGGGGACACCGCGCGGATCACCCCGGAGCTGGACCAGGCGTTCAAGGAGACCGACCTGGCGCACACGCTGGCGGTGTCCGGGAGCAACCTCACGATCATCCTCGTCCTGCTCGTCGGCCCACCCGGGCTCGCCCAGCGCGTCGAGCGCCGGGGGCTCGCACCCCGTCTCGGCCTCCCTCTGCGGACGACAGCGCTGTTCGGCGGGGCGCTCACCCTCGGGTTCGTCGTCGTGTGCCGGCCCGATCCGAGTGTGCTGCGGGCCGCGGCCTGCGGGGCGGTGACCCTGCTCGCCCTGGCCACCGGGCGCCGCCGGTCGCTGATCCCGGCGCTCGCGACCGCCGTGCTGCTGCTGGTGCTGTACGACCCGTGGCTGTCCCGCAGTTACGGCTTCCTGCTCTCCGTCCTGGCCACCGGCGCCCTGCTCACCCTCGCGCCCCGCTGGAGCGCGGCGCTGCGCGGACGCCGGGTCCCGCCGCGGCTGGCCGAGGCGCTGGCCGCCGCTGCCGCCGCGCAGGCGCTGTGCGCCCCGGTCGTGGTGGTGCTGTCGGCCCGGGTGAGCCTGGTGGCGGTGCCCTGCAACCTGCTCGCGGAGTTCGCGATCGCCCCGGCCACGGTGCTGGGGTTCGCGGCGCTGGCGATGGCTCCCTGGGCGATGCCGGTGGCGAAGGCGCTGGCCTGGTGCGCGGGGTGGCCCGCCGGGTGGATCGCGGACGTCGCCCGGACCGGTGCCGCGCTGCCCGGCGCGGGCGTGGACTGGCCGGGCAGCTGGACCGGGGCGGCACTGCTCGCCCTCGCCACGATGGCCGTGCTGCTCGCGGGGCGCCGGCTGATACGGCACCCGTGGTGGTGCGGGGCGTTCGGGGTACTGCTCGTGCTGACGGTGGTGCAGCCGCCACCGCTGACCCGGGTGGTCACGGGGTGGCCGCCGCCCGGGTGGCGGTTCGCGATGTGCGACGTCGGGCAGGGCGACGCGACGGTGCTCGCGGCGGGCGCGGGGACCGGGGTGGTCGTGGACGCGGGACCCGACCCGGTGCTGGCCGACCGGTGCCTGCGCACCCTCGGCATCACGCGGATCCCGCTGGTCGTCCTGACGCACTTCCACGCCGACCATGTGGCGGGCCTGCCCGGCGTCCTGCGCGGCCGGCAGGTCGGCGCGATCGAGACGACGGGTCACCAGGAACCGGCGGAGCAGGCGGAGTTCGTCCGGCGTGAGGCGGCGGCGCGGGGCGTCCCCGTGACGCGGGCCACCGCCGGGGAGGAGCGCCGCACCGGCGGCCTGAGCTGGCGAGTGGTGTGGCCGCCACCGGGGCCGGCGATGGTCCCGGAGGGACCGAACGACGCGAGCGTCACCTTGCTCGTGCGGTCTTCCGGCCTGCGGCTGCTGCTCCTCGGCGACCTCGAACCCCCGGCGCAACGCGCCCTGCTGAGATCGCCGGCCGGGGCTCTGCTGGGCGGGGTGGACGTGCTGAAGGTGGCCCACCACGGTTCCGCGTACCAGGATCCGGGGCTGCTGCGCCGGGTGGCGCCACGGCTCGCGCTCATCTCCGCGGGCGTGGACAACCCGTACGGGCATCCCGCCCCCGGGACGGTCGCGGCGTTGCGGGCCCAGGGCGCGGTGGTGCTGAGCACGGACCGGGACGGGGCGCTTGCGGTCACCGGTGAGGGTGCGGATCTGGCCGTCGCGGGAGACTGAGGGCATGGATTCCGTGGAGATCGATGCCTACCTGAGCCGTCTGGGGGCCGAGCGACCGGCCCGGCCCACCTCCGAGGCGCTGCGCGAGCTGCATCTGCGCCATCTGCGCACCGTGCCCTTCGAGAACCTGTCGATCCATCTCGGCGAGGAGATCGTCCTGGAGGAGAAGCGGCTGCTGGACAAGGTGGTGGGGGCCGGGCGCGGCGGGTTCTGCTACGAACTCAACGGCGCGTTCGGGGCGTTGCTCGGGGCGCTCGGCTTCGAGGTGACGCTGCTGGCGGCGCGCGTGCACGGCAAGGAGGGGAAGCTCGGCATCCCGTACGACCACATGGCGCTGAAGGTCGGGACGGCGGACGGGGGCACCTGGCTGGCGGACGTGGGCTTCGGGGCGCACAGCCACCATCCGCTGGAGCTCTACGCCCGCGACGAGCAGGTGGACCCGGCGGGGGTGTTCCGGATCACCGAGGCCGGACCGGACGCGGCGGGGGCGCGCGGCGGGGACGCGACGGCGGGAGGAGCGGAGGCGGTCGATCTGGAGGTCGTCATGGACGGCAGGCCGGAGTACCGGCTGGAGCGGCGGCCGCGGGTGCTGGCGGACTTCGTGTCCGGCGCGTGGTGGCACAGCACCTCGCCCCAGTCGCACTTCACGCAGTCGCTGGTGTGCTCGCGGGTCACGGAGGAGGGAGGACGGATCACGCTCAGCGGCCGCACGTTCAAGGAGACGGCGGCCGACGGGAGCCGCGAGGAGCGGGAGCTGGGCACGGACGAGGAGGTGCTGGAGCTCTATCGGGAACGGTTCGGCATCACCCTGGACCGGGTGCCGGTGGTCCGCGCGCCCGCCGGGAGCGGGTGACGGCCACACGGTCACGAGCCCGGGGGCCCCGGCCCCCGGCCCTCCCCGGGTGCCGGAGAATTGGCCCGTGAGCGATGTGAGACATGTGCTGGTGCTGCCCGACCGCGACGCGGCCGAGGAGGCCGCCGAGGCGCTGCGGGAGCGGTTCGGCATCGAGGAGGAGCCGCACCTGGTGCGGGACGCCCTGGCCGGGGAGGACGACGCCGAGGACGCGCAGTGGCTGCTGGTGCTTCGCGACGAGCGGGAGCGCCTCGACCCCGGGGAGCTGGACGCGTTCGCGGGGGAGTGGGAGGGCTGGCGGGAGGAGCCGTAAGCCCCAGGGGTGGGAGGCGGCCCCGGGTTCCGGCCGGCGTTGTCGTACCCCCGTGCCATGCTGTACGCGATGGCCAGGAAGAGTGCGAACGACGATCCCCTCGCCCCCGTGACCCTCGCCGTGGGTCAGGAGGAGCTGCTGCTCGACCGTGCCGTGCGGGAGGTGGTGGTCGCCGCGCGGGCCGCCGACGCCGACACGGACGTACGGGACCTCACGGCGGACCAGGTGCAGCCCGGCACGCTCGCGGAGCTGACCAGCCCGTCGCTGTTCGCGGAGCGCAAGGTCGTCGTCGTGCGGAACGCGCAGGACCTGTCGGCGGACACCGTCAAGGACGTCACGTCGTATCTGGCGTCTCCCGCCGAGGAGATCACGCTGGTCCTGCTGCACGCCGGTGGGGTCAAGGGCAAGAAGCTGCTCGACGCCGCCCGCAAGGCGGGGGCGCGTGAGGTGGCCTGCCCGAAGATGACCAAGCCGGCGGACCGGCTGGCGTTCGTCCGGCAGGAGTTCCGGGCCACCGGCAGGTCCGCCACACCCGAGGCGTGCCAGGCCCTGGTCGACTCCATCGGCAGCGATCTGCGGGAGCTGGCGTCGGCGGTGAGCCAGCTGGTCGCGGACGTCGAGGGCACCATCGACGAGGCCGTCGTCGGGCGCTACTACACGGGGCGCGCCGAGGCGTCGAGCTTCACCGTCGCCGACCGGGCCGTGGAGGGCCGGGCGGCGGAGGCACTGGAGGCGCTGCGCTGGTCGCTGTCGACCGGGGTCGCGCCCGTGCTGATCACCAGTGCGCTCGCGCAGGGCGTGCGGGCCATCGGCAAGCTGTCGTCCGCCCGTGGTGGCCGGCCCGCCGATCTGGCCCGTGAGCTGGGCATGCCGCCCTGGAAGATCGACCGGGTGCGTCAGCAGATGCGGGGGTGGACACCCGACGGTGTCGCGCTCGCGCTGCGGGCGGTCGCCGAGGCCGACGCCGGCGTGAAGGGCGGCGGGGACGACCCGGAGTACGCCTTGGAGAAGGCGGTCGTGACGATCGCCCGCGCCGCCCGTTCCCGGGGCCGCGCCTGACGCTCCACCCGCTCGCTCCTCCACTCCGAGGTACGCCCTGATCCGAACGACAGGTGTCACCGAGGCGAGGAGAATCGGGCGTATCAGCTGTTGTCGCCGGACGGTGAAAGGTGGCGATCACGATGGCTGAGCATCCGCACGCGGCTCTCGTCCGTGAGGGGTACGCGGCGTTCCAGCGCGGGGACCTGGAGACGCTGCGCGGCATGATGACCGGGGACTGTACCCACCATGTGCCCGGTTCGCACGCGCTCTCCGGGGACCACAAGGGACTCGACGCGATCTTCGACTACTACGGCCGGCTGGGGTCGGAGACCGGCGGATCGTTCCGGGTGGAACTGCGGGACGTGTTCGTCGACGGGCGCGGGCACGCCGTGTCCGCGCACCACTTCACCGCCGACCGGGGCGGCAAGCACATCGACCAGACCGGATGCATCGTCTTCCGGATCGTCGGGGACAAGATCACCGACCTCGACGAGTGCGTCGCGGACATCGACATGGCGGACGACTTCTGGAGCTGACCTGCTCCGAGGGAGCTGAGGGCACATGCCGAAGGCCCCGCCGCCCGCCCTGGGGAAGGGTGGGCGCCGGGGCCTTCGGACCGAGCTGCTGGATCCGCACCCGCGTGGCGAACGCAGGCCGCGTGCGGATCCGGGGTGCCGGACGGGAGCGGATGAGAGAGGGCCCGCTCGATTCCCTCCGGCGGTCAGATCAGGAAGATGTCAGCCCTTGAGGGACGCGACCTTCGAAGCAAGCGCCGACTTCTTGTTGGCGGCCTGGTTCTTGTGGATGACGCCCTTGGAGACGGCCTTGTCGAGCTGACGCGCGGCAGCGCGCTGGTACTCGGTGGCCTTCTCGACGTCACCCGCGGCAGCGGCCTCGCGGGCCTTGCGGATCGCGGTCTTCAGGGAGGACTTGACGGCCTTGTTGCGCAGCCGGGCCTTCTCGTTGGTCTTGATCCGCTTGATCTGGGACTTGATGTTCGCCACGAATGAGCCTTTTCAGGTTCAGGCACGGGCCAGGAGCCTCCCGAAGCGGAGACCGGTCCCGTGCCAGGTGATTTCTTGAAGGTGTGCCTCGCGCTGAGAGGGCATGAGACACAGCCACCCAGGCTACCAGTGGGCCGAAGAATGGCCCAAACCCGCTCCAGGTCGCCGCCCATGGGACCATGGAACCTACGTATCGATCCGACCCGAGGCATAAGGCGCCTCAAGAGACAGGACCCTGCGTGCCCGCGACCCCTAACAATGTGCCCGAGCCGAGCCGTACCGACCCGGCTCTGATCCGCAATTTCTGCATCATCGCGCACATCGACCACGGCAAGTCCACGCTCGCCGACCGGATGCTCCAGCTGACCGGTGTGGTCGAGCAGCGGCAGATGCGTGCTCAGTACCTCGACCGCATGGACATCGAGCGCGAGCGCGGCATCACGATCAAGTCCCAGGCGGTGCGTCTGCCGTGGGCTCCCACCCACGAACCCGGCAACACGCACATCCTCAACATGATCGACACCCCGGGGCACGTCGACTTCACCTACGAGGTCTCGCGGTCGCTCGCCGCCTGCGAGGGGACCATCCTCCTCGTCGACGCAGCCCAGGGCATCGAGGCGCAGACCCTCGCCAACCTCTACCTGGCGATGGAGAACGACCTCACGATCATCCCCGTGCTGAACAAGATCGACCTGCCGGCCGCGCAGCCCGAGAAGTTCGCCGAGGAGCTCGCCAACCTGGTCGGCTGCGACCCCGACGACGTGCTCCGGGTCTCCGCCAAGACCGGCGTCGGCGTCGACGCGCTGCTCGACAAGGTGGTCAGGGAGATCCCGGCGCCGGTCGGCGTCGCGGACGCCCCCGCCCGCGCGATGATCTTCGACTCGGTCTACGACTCCTATCGCGGTGTCGTGACGTACGTCCGTGTCATCGACGGCCAGCTCAACAAGCGCGAGCGCATCAGGATGATGTCGACCGGCGCCACCCACGAGCTGCTGGAGATCGGGACGAACTCGCCAGAGATGCTCGGCGCCGACGGCCTGGGCGTCGGTGAGGTGGGCTACCTCATCACCGGTGTGAAGGACGTCCGCCAGTCCAAGGTCGGTGACACCGTCACCAGCCAGCAGAAGGGGGCCACCGAGGCGCTCGGGGGCTACAAGGACCCCAAGCCCATGGTCTTCTCCGGCCTCTACCCGCTGGACGGCTCGGACTACCCGGAGCTGCGCGAGGCCCTGGACAAGCTGCAGCTCAACGACGCCGCCCTGGTCTACGAGCCGGAGACCTCGGCCGCCCTCGGCTTCGGCTTCCGCGTCGGCTTCCTCGGGCTGCTGCACCTGGACGTGATCCGGGAGCGGCTGGAGCGCGAGTTCGGCCTCGACCTGATCGCGACCGCGCCGAACGTGGTCTACCGGGTGGTGATGGAGGACGGCAGCGAGCACACCGTCACCAACCCGAGCGAGTTCCCCGAGGGCAAGATCAACGAGGTGTACGAGCCGGTCGTGCGGGCCACGATCCTCGCGCCGACCGAGTTCATCGGCTCGATCATGGAGCTGTGCCAGACCCGGCGCGGCACCCTGCTCGGCATGGACTACCTCTCCGAGGACCGGGTGGAGATCCGCTACACCCTGCCGCTCGCGGAGATCGTCTTCGACTTCTTCGACCAGCTGAAGTCCAAGACGCGCGGTTACGCCTCGCTGGACTACGAGCCCACCGGCGAGCAGACCTCCAGCCTGGTCAAGGTCGACATCCTGCTGCACGGCGACAAGGTGGACGCCTTCTCGGCGATCACCCACAGGGACCAGGCGTACGCCTACGGGGTCCGGCTGGTCGCCAAGCTCAAGGAGCTGATCCCGCGGCAGGCCTTCGAGGTGCCGGTCCAGGCGGCCATCGGCTCCCGGGTGATCGCCCGCGAGACCATTCGCGCCATCCGCAAGGACGTCCTCGCCAAGTGCTACGGCGGTGACATCTCCCGCAAGCGCAAGCTGCTGGAGAAGCAGAAGGAAGGCAAGAAGCGGATGAAGATGGTGGGTTCCGTGGAGGTTCCCCAGGAAGCCTTCATCGCGGTGCTGAGCAGCGATGACAGCGCGGGGTCGGGCAAGGGCAAGAAGTGACCGCGGGTAACGCAGTGTGACCCGGCAAATCGCCGCATCAGGGGGTCCGTCGTGCGAAAGCGCGACGGGCCCTTCTGTGTGCGCGTCGTGACCATTCGGAGGAAGTGACAGGGCGCAGGCTCTTACGCGGGGGGCTGTCGACCTTTAACCTGATGCCTGCTCGATAGTTACTCGCGAGTTAAACAAGCGTGAGTGGAACGTGGAACCAGCCGCACCGTCGCGGGGCCCCCGGAGGATGTCGTGAGCGACACACAGACACTGATCGAGAAC
The DNA here is from genome assembly GCF_042731455.1 of Streptomyces sp. NPDC059852. NCBI lineage: Bacteria > Bacillati > Actinomycetota > Actinomycetes > Kitasatosporales > Streptomycetaceae > Streptomyces > Streptomyces sp. NPDC059852. The sequence continues at coordinate 337,225 of NZ_JBHWJK010000001.1, forward strand.
CGTCCGCCGAGCGTGGCGGCCCTCTTTCTGGAGCGCGTGGCCGCCACGCCGGACGCCGAGGCGTACCGCTATCCTTCACCGCCCGCCTCCGGGGAGGGCCCGGACGACTGGAAGTCGCTGAGCTGGGCGCAGGCCGCCGAGCGCGTGCACGCCATCGCGGCCGGCCTCATCGAGCTGGGGGTGCAGCCCGAGGAGCGGGTGGCGCTCGCGTCCTCCACGCGGATCGAGTGGATCCTCGCCGACCTCGGCATCATGTGCGCCGGCGCGGCCACCACCACCGTGTACCCGCAGACCAACGCCGAGGAGTCGGCGTTCATCCTCGCCGACTCCGAGAGCCGGGTGCTGATCGCCGAGGACGCGGCGCAGGTCGCCAAGGCGCGCGAGAAGCGTGCCGAGCTGCCGCAGCTCCTCCAGGTCGTCGTGATCGACGCGGCCGGTGTGGAGACCGACGACTGGGTGATCGGCCTCGCCGAGCTGGAGGCCCGCGGCGCGGCCCGGCTGGAGAAGGAGCCCGGCCTGATCAAGCAGCGGGTCGGCGCGATCACCAAGGACCAGCTCGCCACCCTGATCTACACCTCCGGCACCACCGGCCGCCCCAAGGGCGTGCGCCTGCCGCACGACAACTGGGCGTACATGGCGAAGGCGATCGCCGCGACCGGTCTGGTCGGCGGGGACGACGTGCAGTACCTGTGGCTGCCGCTCGCGCACGTCTTCGGCAAGGTGCTCACCTCCGGCCAGATCGAGGTCGGACACGTCACCGCCGTCGACGGCCGCGTCGACAAGATCATCGAGAACCTGCCGGTCGTGAAGCCGACCTACATGGCCGCCGTGCCGCGCATCTTCGAGAAGGTCTACAACGGGGTCGCCGCCAAGGCCCGCGCGGGCGGCGGAGCCAAGTACAAGATCTTCCAGTGGGCGGCCGGTGTCGCCCGCGAGTACGCCAAGGTCACCCAGGACAACTTCCGGCGCACGGGCACCCACTCCGCGCCGTTCGGCCTGGCCACCAGGCACAAGGTCGCCGACACGCTCGTGTACGCCAAGATCCGCGAGGCCTTCGGCGGCAACCTGCGCGCCTGCGTCTCGGGCAGCGCCGCGCTCGCCCCGGAGATCGGCTACTTCTTCGCGGGTGCCGGCATCCACATCCTGGAGGGCTACGGCCTCACCGAGTCCTCCGCCGCGTCCTTCGTGAACCCCGGCGAGGCGTACCGCACCGGCACGGTCGGCAAGCCGCTGCCCGGCACCGAGGTCCGTATCGCCGACGACGGCGAGATCCTGCTGCGCGGCCCCGGCATCATGGAGGGCTACCACGGGCTGCCCGAGAAGACCGCCGAGGTCCTGGAGGCCGACGGCTGGTTCCACACCGGCGACATCGGCGAGCTGTCCCCGGACGGCTACCTGCGCATCACCGACCGCAAGAAGGACCTCATCAAGACGTCCGGCGGCAAGTACATCGCGCCCGCCGAGGTCGAGGGCCAGTTCAAGGCCGTCTGCCCCTACGTCTCGAACATCCTCGTGCACGGCGCCGACCGGAACTTCTGCACGGCGCTGATCGCGCTCGACGAGATCGCCCTGCAGGCGTGGGCCGAGGAGAACGGGCTCGGCGGCAAGCCGTACGCCGAGATCGTGGCCGCTCCGGAGACCGTCGCGATGGTCGACGCCTATGTGCGGGAGCTCAACGCCGGGCTGCAGAAGTGGCAGACGATCAAGAAGTTCCGGCTGCTGCCGCGCGACCTCGACGTGGAGCACGGCGAGATCACGCCCAGCCTGAAGCTGAAGCGCCCCGTCGTGGAGCGCGAGTACAAGGACCTCATCGAGGAGATGTACGCGGGGACGCGGGAGGCCTGACCCCTCCGGACCCTTCCCGTGGAGGACCGCGCGGCGTGCCGCGCGGTCCTCACGTCTGCCGGCGTCAGGAGCCGTGCGGTCCGTCCGCCAGCTCCCGCAGCTCCCGGACCCGGTCGCGCAGCGTCGCGGTGTCCGGCGGGTCCTCCCGGTCCAGGTCCCGTGCCAGGGCGTCCAGGCGCAGAAGGAACTCCGCGCCGCGCGGCGGCCTGCGCGCCAGCAGCCGGGCCAGCTGCTGGTTCTTGCGGTGCAGCTCCAGGAACACGCGGACCTTGGCCCGCAGCACCCACGGGTCGAAGGGCTTCGTCAGATAGTCGGCGGCCCCCGTGGCATACCCGCGGAACGCGAAGCCGGGCTCGTCGTCGGCGCCGGTCAGGAAGATGATCGGGACGTCCCTGGCCTCGTCGAGCCGCTTGATGTTCGCGGCGGTCTCGAACCCGTCCATGCCCGGCATCCGGACGTCGAGCAGCACGAGGGCGAACCGCTGCCGCAACAGCGCCTCCATCGCCTCCTCACCCGACCGCGCCCGGACGAGAGGCTCGTCGAGGGAGGCGAGCACGGCCTCCAGGGCGATCAGGTTGTCCTCCATGTCGTCGACCAGAAGGATGCCGGCACGCTCGTCGGCCGTTGCCTCATCGGTCATGGGAAAGCCTCATTCGGGGATGCCGCCGCGTCGAGCGGGGGACGCGGCTCCGCCGCTCGAATTCGGTCGTCATTCGGTCCGTCTTCGAGCACGGGCGTAGCACGGTTCTCACTCATGGCGGCCCACTTCGGTAACTCGGTGCTTATGGGCGCGGCCAGTCTGTCACTGTGGCGGCGTCGGCTGAGGCGTATTCGTTCGAACTGCTCGGGGAGCTGTCCATGGGGGCCATTCCGGTGCAACGGGAGACCGTCACCCGTGCCTCTGATGCGCCCGCGCACCCGGAGGACGCGCCCCCACGCGCCCAGGACGCGCCCGCGCACCCCCCGAGTGCGCCCGCGCACGGAAGCCCGCGCGGCACCGCGCCCACGCAGCACACGGATACGCCCGCGGAGACCCGCGCGCTCCTCCCCGGCAGTCCCCTCTCCCCGGCCACCGCCCGCACGCTCGTGCGGACCGTCCTGACCGAGTGGGCGTCCTCCGGTCTCCCCGGCGCCGACCGCCTCCAGGAGCGCCAGATCCAGGACGCCGTGCTGGCCGTCAGCGAGCTCGTCACCAACGCCGTCGTGCACGCCGGCACGGACGTCCGGCTGACCTGCCGGCTGGAGCCGGACACCGGTGCCCTGGTCGTCGAGGTGCTGGACCACCACCCCTCGCGCGCCCCGCGCGACACGGAGGCGGAAGGCCCGTACGACGCCACCGAGCACGGGCGCGGACTGCGCCTGGTGGCCCGGCTCGCCGAGTCCTGGGGCGTCACCTACCGCACCGGGTCCAAGACCGTGTGGGCCCGGCTGCCCCCCGAGGACCAGGCGGGCAACGCGGACGGCCCGCGCCCCCACGGCAGGGAGCACGCGCCGGACGGCGGGTTGCGCGTCGCCGAGATCCTCGCGCCGGAGCCGCCCCCGTCCGCGCCGCCCGATACGGCGGGGGAGCACCCCCACCGCGGGGAGCGGGAGCGGGACTGGCTCGACCGGGGCGCCCTCTCCTTCCTCGCCGAGGCGTCCGACCTGCTCGCCGGGCAGCTCGACGAGAACCTGGTCGCCGCGCTCGCCGGCCAGCTGATCGTGCCGCGTCTCGCCGACTGGTGCGCGGTGTGGCTGGCAGACGAGGTCGCCGGGCGCTGGGGACACGGCGGCCCCGGCGAGAGCGGCCCGGTGGACGGCACCGGCCCCCGCCTGGCCCGCGTCTGGCACGCCTCGGAGAACCACATCGAGGATCTGCGCCGCGTCCTGGAGAAGGAGCCCCCGCTCCCGGCGGACGACCACCGCACCGGGCCCGTCGCCCACCCCTGGCCGGGAGCGGCGCTCGGCGAGCGCGGCACACGGGGCACCGCGCTCGCGTACCGCCTGGTCGCCGGGGGCCGCCCGCTGGGCACGCTGGTCATCGGGCGGGCCGGCGTGACGAGCCTCCCCGACGAGATCACCGGGCTCGTGGAGGACCTCGCCCGGAGGGTGGCCCTCGCCATCGGCGCGGCCCGCCAGTACGCGCGCCAGGCCACCATCAGCCGGGTGCTCCAGCGCGGACTGCTGCCCGGAGCCGTCGCCGAGATCCCCGGCGTGGCCAGCGCGCTGGTGTACGAGCCGTGCGACAAGGGCGGCCCGAGCGGCGACTTCTACGACCTCTTCCCGGCCGGCGACGGCCGCTGGTGCTTCGCCATCGGCGACGTCCAGGGCAAGGGGCCCGAGGCGGCCGTGGTGATCGGCATCGCCCGCCCCTGGCTGCGGCTCCTCGCCCGGGAGGGCTACCGGGTCGCCGACGTCCTCGACCGCCTCAACCAGCTCCTCCTCGACGACGCCACCGAGGCCGCCGACGCCGCCGCCCGCGCCCTCGTCGGACCCATCGCCCCCGGCGACGGCCCGCAGACCCGGTTCCTGTCCCTGCTGTACGGCGAGCTGACCCCGTTCGACGGCGGTGTCCGCTGCACGCTCGCCTCCGCCGGGCACCCGCTGCCCCTCCTGCTCGGCGCGGACGGCGAGGTCCACACCGCCGCCCAGCCGCAGACGCTGCTCGGGGTGTTCGAGGACGCCACCTACACCAGCGAGACCTTCGAGGTGCGTTCCGGCGAGACGCTGCTCTGTGTGACGGACGGGGTGACGGAGCGGCGCAGCGGCTCCCGCCAGTTCGACGACGGCGACGGCCTCGCGACCGCGCTGGCCGGCTGCGCGGGCCTGAACGCCGACCTCATCGCGGAGCGCATCCGCAAGCTCGTGCACGAGTTCGGCGGGCGCCCGCCGGAGGACGATCTCGCGCTGCTGGTGCTCCAGGCCGAGTAGCGCGCGCGGTGCGGGACAATGGAGCCCATGCCCTCCGCACTCCCCGACGGCGAGCCCGTCCCCGCCGACGGCGCGCTGCCCCCGCACGCGCTCACCGGCGCGGCCGACCGCCCCCTCGGCTTCTATCTGCACGTCCCGTACTGCGCGACCCGCTGCGGCTACTGCGACTTCAACACCTACACGGCGACCGAGCTGCGCGGCAGCGGCGGCGTCCTGGCGTCCCGGGACAACTACGCCGAGACCCTCGTCGACGAGATCCGCCTGGCCCGCAAGGTGCTCGGCGACGACCCGCGCGAGGTGCGCACGGTCTTCGTCGGCGGCGGTACGCCCACCCTGCTGGCCGCCGGCGACCTCGTACGGATGCTGGGGGCGATCCGCGACGAGTTCGGGCTGGCGCCGGACGCCGAGATCACCACGGAGGCCAACCCGGAGTCGGTCGACCCGGCCTACCTGGCCACGCTCCGCGAGGGCGGCTTCAACCGGATCTCGTTCGGCATGCAGAGCGCGCGGCAGCACGTCCTGAAGGTCCTGGACCGCACCCACACCCCCGGCCGTCCCGAGGCGTGCGTCGCCGAGGCCCGTGCGGCCGGCTTCGATCATGTGAACCTCGACCTGATCTACGGCACCCCGGGAGAGTCCGACGACGACTGGCGGGCGTCCCTTCAGGCCGCGATCGGCGCCGGGCCCGACCATGTGTCGGCGTACGCGCTGATCGTCGAGGAGGGCACCCAGCTGGCCCGGCGCATCCGCCGGGGCGAGGTCCCGATGACCGACGACGACGTCCATGCCGACCGCTACCTGATCGCCGAGTCCGCCCTCTCCGAGGCGGGCTTCTCCTGGTACGAGGTGTCCAACTGGGCCACCACCGAGGCCGGCCGCTGCCTGCACAACGAGCTGTACTGGCGCGGCGCCGACTGGTGGGGCGCGGGACCGGGCGCCCACTCCCACGTCGGCGGCGTCCGCTGGTGGAACGTCAAGCACCCCGGCGCCTACGCGGCGGCCCTCGCGGAGGGACGCTCCCCGGGCGCCGGCCGCGAACTCCTCACCGACGAGGACCGGCGCGTCGAACGCATCCTGCTGGAACTGCGCCTGCGCGAGGGCGCCCCGCTGGACCTGCTCCACGAGGAGGGCCTGCGCGCGTCCCGCCGAGCCCTGTCGGAGGGCCTGCTGGAGCAGGGGCCGTACGACGAGGGCCGTGCGGTCCTGACCCTGCGCGGCCGCCTGCTCGCGGACGCGGTGGTCAGGGACCTGGTGGACTGACCAAGCCGACTATCGTGGGCAGTGGATCACGAAGTTCGGTGATCCCGTGCTGCTCGAACCGCTCGGTGTGGAACTGGACACGGGCGAGTTCGGAACCCTCACGGGCGTCCGGCGTCACCGCCTGCCGTGACGAAGTCGATCAGTTCCTCCACCCGCCCCAGCAGTTCCGGCTCCAGGTCCTTGTAGGAGCCGACCCGCTTCAGGATCGCCTGCCACACCGCGCCGGTGTTGTCCGACGGCCAGCCCAGCGCGCGGCAGACGCCCTTCTTCCAGTCCTGGCCGTGCGGTACCCGGGGCCATGCCTCGATGCCCAGGGACGAGGGCTTCACGGCCTCCCAGATGTCGATGTACGGGTGGCCGACGACCAGCGCGTGCTCGCTCGTCACCGCCTGTGCGATCCGCCACTCCTTCGAGCCCGGCACCAGGTGGTCCACCAGGACGCCCAGCCGCGCGTCGGGGCCCGGCGCGAACTCGTCGACGATCGCCGGCAGGTCGTCGACGCCCTCCAGGTACTCCACGACGACGCCCTCGACGCGCAGGTCGTCGCCCCACACCTTCTCGACCAGCTCGGCGTCGTGCCGGCCCTCCACGTAGATGCGCCCGGCGCGGGCCACCCGGGCCCGCGCGCCCGGGACCGCCACCGAACCGGACGCCGTGCGCGTCGGGCGCGTGGGGCCGGCGGCCGGCTTCACCAGGGTCACCACACGGCCCTCCAGCAGGAAGCCCCGGGGTTCCATGGGGAACACCCGGTGCTTGCCGAAGCGGTCCTCCAGGGTGACCGTGCCCGCCTCGCAGCGGATCACCGCGCCGCAGAAACCCGTACCGGGCTCCTCGACCACCAGCCCCGGCTCCGCCGGGACCTCGGGGACGGACGCGGGCTTCTTCCAGGGCGGGGTCAGATCCGGGGAGTACTGGCGCATTCGGATGACGATAGGAGAACCGGCCCCCCGGTCACCGCGACACGCCGAATCTCGCGGCCAGCCCGTCGCGCTGCCGTCGTACGAACTCCGCGTCCACCACCGCTCCGTGACCGGGCACGTACAGCGCGTCCTCGCCGCCCAGGCCGAGGAGACGGTCCAGCGCGGCCGGCCAGTGCGACGGCACGGCGTCCGGGCCGGCCTGCGGTTCCCCGGACTCCTCCACCAGGTCGCCGCAGAACACCACCTCCGGCTCGCCGGGGAGCCGGCCCGGCACCAGGACCACCAGGTCGTGGGCCGTGTGCGCCGGACCCACGTTCGCCAGCAGGACCTGGCGCCCGCCGCCGAGGTCCAGCGTCCACTCGCCGCTCACCGGATGGCGGGGCACGACCAGCGCGTCCGCCGCCTCCTCCGCCGCGGCCGCGTCCAGGCCGTGGCGCACCGCGTCCCCGCGCAGCTCCTCGCGCGCCCGCCGCCCCTGCAGGACGGTCTCCACGCCCACCGGCCCGTAGACCTCCGCGCCCGCGAACGCCGCGGCGCCGAAGACATGATCGAAGTGGGGGTGGGTCAGCGCGAGATGGGTCACACGGTGACCCGTGAGCCACTGCGCCTGCGTCCGCAGCCGCGCCCCCTCCGCGAGGCTCGAACCGGCGTCCACGACCAGGGCGGTCCCGTCGCCCACGACCAGCCCCACGGTGCAGTCCCAGCCCGGCAGACGGCACCTGCCCACCCCGTCCGCCAACCGCTCCCACCCGAGCTCTTCCCAAGTCACCGTCATACCGCGACGCTAGCGCTGTGACCGGACAGGACACCCCCGCGGAGCACGGAGGTGAAACCGACCGGCCTTGCCCGGGGTGCACCCCACCGCCGTACACTGGCCGGGGACGGCTGGCACTCGGACGGACAGAGTGCCAGGAACGGCGCCAAGGGGACCGACCGCTGGAGGTGTGCGCGAGATGCTGAGTGAACGCAGGCTCCAGGTGCTGCGCGCGATCGTCCAGGACTACGTCGGGACGGAGGAGCCGGTCGGCTCCAAGGCGCTCACCGAGCGGCACAACCTCGGCGTCTCCCCGGCGACCGTGCGCAACGACATGGCGGCCCTGGAGGACGAGGGCTACATCGCGCAGCCGCACACCAGCGCCGGGCGCATCCCCACCGACAAGGGCTACCGGCTCTTCGTCGACAAGCTCGCCGGTGTGAAGCCGATGACCCCGCCCGAGCGGCGCGCCATCCAGAACTTCCTCGACGGCGCCGTCGACCTCGACGACGTCGTCGCGCGGACGGTACGGCTGCTCGCGCAGCTCACCCGGCAGGTCGCCGTCGTGCAGTACCCGTCGCTGACCCGGTCCACCGTCCGGCACGTCGAACTGCTCTCGCTCGCCCCCGCGCGCGTGATGCTCGTGCTGATCACGGACACCGGCCGGGTCGAGCAGCGGATGATCGACTGCCCCGCACCCGTCGGCGAGGCCTCGCTCGCGGACCTGCGCGCCCGGCTGAACAGCCGGGTCGCCGGCCGGCGCTTCACCGACGTGCCCCGGCTCGTCGAGGACCTGCCCGAGGCGTTCGACGTCGAGGACCGCGGCACCGTCTCGACCGTGCTCTCCACCCTCCTGGAGACACTCGTCGAGGAGAACGAGGAGCGGCTGATGATCGGCGGAACCGCCAATCTGACCCGCTTCACACATGACTTCCCCCTCACCATCCAGCCGGTGCTCGAAGCCCTGGAGGAGCAGGTCGTGCTCCTCAAGTTGCTGGGCGAGGCGGGGGATTCGGGCATGACCGTGCGCATCGGGCACGAGAACGCCTACGAAGGACTCAACTCCACGTCCGTCGTGTCGGTGGGCTACGGTTCGGGCGGCGAGGCAGTCGCCAAGCTCGGCGTGGTCGGACCGACCCGCATGGATTACCCGGGAACGATGGGAGCGGTACGCGCAGTGGCACGTTACGTCGGACAGATCCTGGCGGAGTCGTAGGTGGCCACGGACTACTACGCCGTGCTCGGCGTGCGTCGCGACGCGTCGCAGGAAGAGATCAAGAAGGCCTTCCGGCGGCTCGCCCGCGAGCTGCACCCGGACGTCAACCCGGACCCGAAGACCCAGGAGCGGTTCAAGGAGATCAACGCCGCCTACGAGGTGCTGTCGGACCCGCAGAAGAAGCAGGTCTACGACCTCGGCGGCGACCCGCTGTCCCAGGCGGGCGGCGCGGGCGCGGGCGGCTTCGGCGCCGGTGGCTTCGGCAACTTCTCCGACATCATGGACGCCTTCTTCGGCACCGCGTCCCAGCGCGGCCCGCGCTCGCGGACCCGGCGCGGCCAGGACGCGATGATCCGGCTGGAGGTCGAGCTCGACGAGGCGGCCTTCGGCACCACGAAGGACATCCAGGTCGACACCGCCGTCGTCTGCAACACCTGCAACGGCGAGGGCGCCGCGCCCGGCACCTCCGCGCAGACCTGCGACATGTGCCGCGGCCGCGGCGAGGTGTCGCAGGTGACCCGGTCCTTCCTGGGCCAGGTCATGACCTCGCGCCCCTGCCCGCAGTGCCAGGGCTTCGGCACCGTCGTCCCCACGCCGTGCCCGGAGTGCGCGGGCGACGGACGCGTGCGGTCCCGCCGCACCCTCACCGTCAAGATCCCGGCCGGCGTCGACAACGGCACGCGGATCCAGCTGGCCGGTGAGGGCGAGGTCGGCCCCGGCGGCGGTCCCGCCGGCGACCTGTACGTCGAGATCCACGAGCTGCCGCACGCCACCTTCCAGCGGCGCGGCGACGACCTGCACTGCACCGTCACCATCCCGATGACGGCGGCGGCGCTCGGCACCAAGGTCCCGCTGGAGACGCTGGACGGCATGGAGGAGGTCGACATCCGGCCCGGCACCCAGTCCGGCCAGTCGATCCCGCTGCACGGCCGCGGTGTGACCCATCTGCGCGGCGGTGGCCGCGGCGACCTCATCGTGCACGTCGAGGTGCAGACGCCCACCAAGCTCGACCCCGAGCAGGAGCGCCTGCTGCGCGAGCTGTCCAAGCTGCGTGGCGAGGAGCGGCCCCAGGGCCAGTTCCAGCCGGGTCAGCAGGGGCTGTTCTCGCGGCTGAAGGACGCCTTCAACGGGCGCTGACCGGGCGGCCCGATCCCTTCCGCCGCAAGGGGAAGGGCCGATTCGGACTTGTTCGGAGGACGTGACACCATGCGGGCATGTCCTCCGCGCTGACCGATCTCCTGCCGCACCCGATCGTGCAGGCCCCCATGGCGGGCGGTGTCTCCGTGCCGCAGCTCGCCGCTGCCGTGTCCGAGGCCGGGGGGCTGGGCTTCCTCGCCGCCGGGTACAAGACCGCCGACGGGATGTACCAGGAGATCAAGCAGCTGCGGAGCCTGACTCAGCGCCCCTTCGGCGTCAACCTCTTCATGCCGCAGCCGGAGCAGGCCGACCCGGCCGCGGTGGACGTCTACGCCCATCAGCTCGCCGGTGAGGCCGTCTGGTACGAGACCGAGCTGGGGGACCCCGACAGCGGCCGCGACGACGGCTACGACGCCAAGCTCGCCGTGCTGCTCGACAACCCGGTGCCGGTCGTCTCGTTCCACTTCGGGGTGCCCGGCGCCGACGTGCTGGAGTCCCTCCGGCGCGCCGGGACCTTCACCCTCGTCACCGCCACCACCCCGGACGAGGCCCTGGCCGTCGAGCGGGCCGGCGCGGACGCCGTGATCGCCCAGGGTGTCGAGGCGGGCGGCCACCAGGGCACCCACCGCGACAACCCCGAGGCCGAGCGCGCCGGGCTCGGTGTGCTCACCCTGGTCTCGCAGATCCGCGAGACCGTGGGCATCCCCGTGGTCGCCGCCGGGGGCATCATGCGGGGCGGCCAGATCGCGGCCGTCCTCGCCGCCGGGGCCCGCGCCGCCCAGCTCGGCACGGCCTTCCTGGCCACCCACGAGTCCGGCGCGAACGCCGTGCACAAGCAGGCGCTCACCAACCCCCTGTTCACCCGGACCGAGCTGACCCGCGCCTTCTCCGGCCGCCCCGCCCGTGGCCTCGTCAACCGCTTCCTGCGCGAGCACGGCCCGTACGCGCCCGCCGCCTACCCCGAGGTCCACCACCTGACCGCGCCGCTGCGCAAGAAGGCCGCCGCGTCCGGCGACGCGCAGGGCATGGCGCTGTGGGCGGGACAGGGCCACCGCCAGGCCCGCGAACTGCCCGCCGGTCAGCTGGTGGAGGTCCTGGCCGCCGAGCTGGAGGCCGCCTCGACAGCGTTGTCCGCCCACCCGAAGGGACCCACCCGATGACCGCGCCCGTCTTCGTCGTCGACTCCCTGGAGCACGCCGGCGGGCCGTACGTCCTCGACGGGCCCGAGGGCCGGCACGCCGTGTCCGTGAAGCGGCTGCGGGCCGGCGAGGAGGTCGTCCTCACCGACGGGCTGGGGCACTGGGCCGAGGGCGTCGTCGCCGCCGCCGAGGGCAAGGACCGGCTGGTCGTCGACCTGGGCGCGGTCGCCGAGGAGCCCGAGCCCCGGCCGCGGATCACCGTCGTACAGGCCCTGCCCAAGGGCGACCGGGGTGAACTGGCCGTCGAGACCATGACCGAGACCGGCGTCGACCGGATCGTGCCCTGGGCGGCCGCCCGCTGCATCACCCAGTGGAAGGGCGAGCGCGGCGCGAAGGCCCTCGGTAAGTGGCGGGCCACCGCCCGCGAGGCCGGCAAGCAGTCGCGCCGGGTGCGCTTCCCCGAGGTCACGGAGGCGGCCACGACCAAGCAGGTCGCCGCTCTCCTCGCCGGCGCGGCCTTCGCCGCCGTCCTGCACGAGGACCGGGACTACGACAGCGAGCCGCTGGCCACCGCCGAACTGCCCGCCGAGGGCGACCTGATGCTCGTCGTCGGACCTGAAGGCGGCGTATCCCCCGAGGAGTTGGCCGTGTTCGAGGAGGCCGGCGCGCGGGCCTACCGCCTCGGCCGTTCCGTGCTGCGGACCTCGACCGCGGGGACCGCCGCGACGGCCCTGCTGCTGGGGCGCACCGGCCGCTGGTCCTGACACGGCGTGGCCGTATGCGCCCTACCGCGACACGCGGGACAGTGGCAGGCTGCCCTTCCATGGGGGTTTCGCACAGGATCCGGGGCCGTGTGGCACAAGGGGCCGCCGTGACGGCGCTCGCCGTGCTGGGAGCCGGCGGTATGACCGCCTGCGATCCGGGCGGGCTGAGCGCCGCGTCCGTGGCGTTCACGACCGACCAGACCGTCACCAAGGAGCTGGAGCGGCAGAAGGCCGACGTCCAGTGGCTCAACTGCACCGGCTCCTACGACGGCGGCAGCGGCGGGAGTTCGCCGAAGGCCGGCGAGCGGACGGTCGTCAAGGTCGACTGCGAGGGCGAGACCTCCGACGGCAAGGACATCACGGTCACCGGCCGGATCACCCGGGCCGTCAGCGGCTCCTGCGTACGCGGCGACCTCGTGGCGAAGATCGGCGGCAAGCAGTGGTTCCACGTCAACGGCCTCGGCAGGTGCGACGCCACGCCGTCCCCGGTGGGGCCCGGCGACGGCGGGCGGCCCGGCCCGACCGTCACCGTGACCGTCACGAAGACCGTCTACTGCCAACAGCGCCCGAACTGCTGGCCGGAGGGCAAGTGAGCGGTCGGCCACCGGACGTGGGGAACTGCCCCGAAGCCCTGTCCGCGGCCCTCACCCTTCCCTAGGGTGATCGCGTGACACAGCCCGCGACCTCCACCCCGGTCCCGCCCGCCTATCTGCGGTACCCGCATCTGCACGGCGACCTCGTCGCGTTCACCGCGGAGGACGACGTCTGGCTCGCCCCGCTCGACGGCGGCCGCGCCTGGCGGGTCAGCGCCGACAACATCCCCGTCACCTCGCCGCGCATCTCGCCCGACGGCACGACCGTCGCCTGGACGTCCACCCGCGACGGCGCGCCCGAGGTGCACATCGCGCCGGTCGACGGCGGCCCCTCCACCCGCCTCACCCACTGGGGCAGCCAGCGGACCCGGGTGCGCGGCTGGACCCCGGACGGCCGGGTCCTCGCCATCAGCACCTGGGGCCAGGGCGGCAGCCGCCGCACGTGGGCGCACGCCGTCCCGCTCGACGGCGGACCCGCCACCACCCTGCCGTACGGGCCCGTCGGCGACGTCGTGCACGGGCCGCACCTGCTGCTCGCCTCCGCGCCGATGGGACTGGAGGCCGCCCGCTGGAAGCGCTACCGGGGCGGCACCGCGGGCAAGCTGTGGATCGACCGCGAGGGCGACGGCGACTTCGTCCGGCTGCACGAGGAACTCGACGGGAACCTGGAGTGCCCCCTGTGGGCGGGCGACCGGGTCGCGTTCCTCTCCGACCACGAGGGCGTCGGCGCCGTGTACTCCTCCCTCGCCGACGGTTCGGACCTGCGCCGCCACACGCCGGTCGACGGCTTCTACGCCCGGCAGGCCTCCGGCGACGGCACCCGCGTCGTCTACGCGAGCGCCGGTGAGCTGTGGCTGCTGGACGACCTGGACACGGCCGAGCCGCGGCGCCTCGGTGTGCGGCTCGGCGGGCAGCGCACCGACCGCCGGCCGTACCTCCTGAACGCCGCCCGCTGGTTCGGCTCCGCGTCCCCCGACCACACCGCGCGCGGCAGCGCGGTCGCCGTCCGCGGCAGCGTCCACTGGGTCACCCACCGCTCCGGCCCCGCCCGCGCCCTCGCCGCCGAGCCCGGCGTCCGCGCCCGGCTGCCGCGCACCTTCCGCGCGGACGGCGAGGAGTGGGTGGTGTGGGTGACGGACGCGGAGGGCGAGGACGCCCTCGAGTTCGCGCCCGCGACCGGTCTCGCGCCCGGCACCACCCCGCGCCGGCTCGCCGCCGGACGGCTCGGCCGGGTGCTGGAGCTGGCCATGGCGCCCGACGGCAGCCGGGCCGCGGTCGCCGCGCACGACGGACGGCTCCTGTTCGTCGAGCGGGAGACCGGCGAGGTCCGCGAGGTGGACCGCAGCGCCGACGGCCCCGTCTCGGGACTGGTGTTCTCGCCGGACTCCGCCTGGCTGGCCTGGGCGCACCCCGGCCCCGACCCGCTGTCCCAGCTGAGACTCGCCAACACCACCGACCTGTCGGTGTCCGAGGCGACCCCGCTGCGGTTCCGGGACTACGCGCCCGCGTTCACGCTCGACGGCAAGCACCTGGCGTTCCTGTCCACCCGGGCCTTCGACCCCGTCTACGACGAGCACGTCTTCGACCTCGCGTTCGTGGTCGGCTCCCGGCCGCATCTGATCACCCTCGCCGCGACCACGCCGTCCCCGTTCGGCCCACAGCGGCACGGGCGGGCCTTCGACACCCCGGACAAGGACGAGACCCCCGACAGCGAGGGCACCCCGGCCACCCGGATCGACCTGGAGGGGCTCGCCGACCGGATCGTGCCGTTCCCGGTCGAGGCCGCCCGCTACGCGCATCTGCGGGCCGCCAAGGACGGGGTGCTGTGGCTGCGGCACCCGGTGCGCGGCGTGCTCGGGGCGGCCCGGGCCGGCCTCGACGACCCCGAGCCGAAGACCGAGCTGGAGCGCTACGACCTCGTGCAGCGGCGCGTGGAGCATCTCGCGGACGACGCCGACCACTTCGAGGTCAGCGGCGACGGAAAACGGGTGCTGCTGTGGACGGACGGGCGGCTCAAGGTCGTCCCGAGCGACCGGCGCGCCTCCGGCGACGAGGACGGCGACTCCCACGTCGCCGTGGACCTCGGCCGGGTGCGGCAGCGCGTCGACCCGTCGGCGGAGTGGCGGCAGATGTTCGAGGAGACCGGCCGCATCATGCGCGACCACTTCTGGCGGGCCGACATGAACGGCGTGGACTGGGCGGGCGTCCTCGACCGCTACCGGCCGCTGCTGGACCGCGTGGCCACCCACGACGACCTGGTCGACCTGCTGTGGGAAGTGCAGGGCGAACTGGGCACCTCGCACGCGTACGTCGGCGGGCAGGCGTACGGCGGCGGACCCCGGCAGGGCCTGCTCGGCGCCGACATCTCGCGCCACGAGGACGGCGGTTGGCGCATCGACCGGATCCTGCCGTCGGAGACCTCCGACCCGGAGGCGCGGGCGCCGCTGGCCGCACCGGGCGTCGCGGTGCGCCCCGGTGACGCGATCGCCGCGGTGGCCGGGGTGCCGGTGGACCCGGTGACCGGGCCCGGCCCGCTGCTCGTCGGCACCGCGGGCAGACCGGTGGAGCTGACGATCGCGCCGGCCGGCGGCGGGGACGCCCGGCACACCGTCGTCGTACCGGTCGCCGACGAGGAGCCGCTGCGCTACCACGCGTGGGTCGCGGACCGGCGGGCGTACGTCCACGAGCGGTCCGGCGGCCGGCTCGGCTATCTGCACGTGCCCGACATGCAGGCGCCCGGCTGGGCCCAGATCCACCGCGACCTGCGGGTCGAGGTGGCCCGCGAGGGCCTGGTCGTGGACGTGCGGGAGAACGGCGGCGGGCACACCTCGCAGCTGGTCGTGGAGAAGCTGGCCCGGCGCATCGTCGGCTGGGAACTGCCGCGCGGCATGCGCCCGTACAGCTATCCGCTGGACGCGCCGCGCGGTCCCGTGGTGGCCGTGGCGAACGAGTTCTCCGGGTCCGACGGCGACATCGTCAACGCGGCGATCAAGGCGCTGGGTCTCGGGCCGGTCGTCGGCACCCGCACCTGGGGCGGGGTCATCGGCATCGACAGCCGGTACCACCTGGTCGACGGCACCCTGGTCACCCAGCCCAAGTACGCGATCTGGCTGGAGGGGTACGGCTGGGGCGTGGAGAACCACGGTGTCGACCCGGACGTGGAGGTCGTCCAGCGCCCGCAGGACTGGGCGGCGGGCCGGGACGCCCAGCTGGACGAGGCGATCCGGATCGCGCTGGAGGCGCTGGAGACCACGCCGGCGAAGACCCCGCCCGCCCTGCCCGGCCGCTGAGGGACCGCTGAGGGACCGCCGCGCGATCACCCTCCGCGCGGCGGCACCCGGCGGCGATACGATGCCCCGGTCACACCGTCGCCGTCCAACGCCCGGAGGAACCATGGCTGGGGAGCCGCAGGACGACTGCCTGTTCTGCAAGATCGTCGCGGGGCATGTCCCGGCGACGATCGTGCGGGAGACCGAGACGACCGTCGCCTTCCGCGACATCAACCCGCAGGCACCCACCCATGTCCTGATCATCCCCAGGGCCCACCACAAGGACGCCGCCGCGCTCGCCACCGCCGAGCCGGCGCTCGCCGCCGACCTCCTGCGCGAGGCCCAGGCCGTCGCCGACGAGGAGAAGCTGGACAGCTACCGCATCGTGTTCAACACCGGTGCGGGCGCGGGCCAGACGGTCTTCCACACACACGCCCACGTCCTCGGCGGCCGCGGTCTCGAGTGGCCCCCCGGATAAGCGGCCGTGTCCGTCCGTGAACTGGTCGTCCTCGGGACGGCGAGCCAGGTCCCGACCCGGCACCGCAACCACAACGGCTATGTGCTGCGCTGGGACGGTGAGGGCATCCTGTTCGACCCCGGCGAGGGCACCCAGCGGCAGATGCTGCGGGCCGGGGTCGCCGCCCACGACCTGAACCGCATCTGTGTCACCCACTTCCACGGCGACCACTCGCTGGGACTCGCCGGGGTGATCCAGCGGATCAACCTCGACCGGGTGCCGCACCCCGTCACCGCCCACTACCCGCGCTCCGGGCAGCGCTTCTTCGACCGGCTGCGGTACGCCACCGCCTACCGGGAGACCGCCGAGATCGCGCAGGCCCCGGTCGACGCCGACGGGGTCGTCGCCGACACCGGCGCGTACACGCTGCACACCGCCCGGCTGTCGCACCCCGTCGAGTCGTACGGCTACCGCCTGGTCGAGCCCGACGGCCGCCGGATGCTGCCCGAGCGGCTCGCGGCGCACGGCATCAAGGGCCCGGACGTCGGCCGGCTCCAGCGGGACGGCGCGCTCGGCGGGGTCACGCTCGACGACGTCAGCGAGGTCCGGCGCGGGCAGCGGTTCGCGTTCGTCATGGACACCCGGCTGTGCGACGGGGTGTACGCCCTCGCCGACGGCTGCGACATGCTCGTCATCGAGTCCACCTTCCTGGACGAGGACGTCTCCCTCGCGGAGGAGCACGGGCATCTGAGCGCCGGTCAGGCCGCCCGGGTGGCGCGGGACGCCGGGGTGGGGCACCTGGTGCTCACCCACTTCAGCCAGCGCTACACCGACCCCGCGGAGTTCGAGCGGCAGGCGCGGGCCGCCGGTTTCGACGGCGACCTGACCGTGGCGCACGACCTGCTCCGGGTCCCTTTCCCGAAGCGCCGGCCTTCTTGACCTTCTAGGTGGCGGGGGCCAGCCGCTCCGGGGCGGCCTCGGTGGTGTCCAGCGGGATGGCGACGACCTCGACGTCCGCGGTCGCGGCCGGCTCCGGAGTGCGGCGGCCCAGCGCCACCACCGTCAGCGGCACGGCGACCAGCAGCAGCCCCGCCGCCAGGATCACGCCCATCACCGGGAAGCCCGCCCCGGCCGACAGCACGCTCCCGGTGAGCGGGCCCGCCGCCGTGCCCAGCGACGACGCCGAGCCGACGAGCACCGCCCAGCGGCCCCGGCCGTCGAGGGAGGCGGCCAGGCCGATGACGTACGACAGCACGATCGGGTAGACCGTGTTCCAGGCGATCTCACCGGTCGCGAACGTCGTCAGGTCCGTCGCGGACGCGCTGAGCGCGATGCACAGGGCGATGAGGGCGGTGCCGCCGCCGACGGGCAGCGCGCGGCCGAGCCGGGGCCCGAGGGCGCCCGCCCCGGTCACGCCGAGCAGCCCGGCGCCGAGCGCCACGGCGAACACCGCGCCCACGGCGGCCTCCGTCAGATGGGCCTGGTCCAGGCCGATCCGGCCGCTGACGCCCCACAGGGAGTTCTGCGCGAGGGACCACAGGAGCATGCAGCCGGCGAGGATCAGGCCGTGCCGGCGGTGGGGGAGCGGGGCCGGGGGCTGGACCGCGGCCGACGCCGACGGGGCCTCGGCGGCGGGGAGCCGGCCGGTGAGCGGCCAGACCGCGAGTGCGGTGAGCGCGATCGCCGCCAGCGGCCGGTCGTGGCCGGGACCTAGGTGCGGGACCGTCAGATAGAGGGCGCCCGCGAGGGCGGAGACCCCGAGCAGGCCCGCGGTGGTGACCCGGTGCGGGTCGGTGCGCCAGGTGCCGCGTCCCGTGCGGGCCGGGTCCGCCCCGAGGGCGGCGATCCGGGTGGCGGCGACCGCGGTGACGGTGCCGGACCCGAGGCCGCCGGCCATGACGCCGAGGACGACGGCCGGTACGGCGTGCGCGAGCGCGGCCCCGCCGTAGCCGAGCAGCGCCAGGGCCAGCCCGGCCCGGGCGAGCCTGCGGGCGCCGAGGCGGTCGACGCGGGAGGCCAGCAGGAAGCCGGCCGCCGCCGAACTCAACAGCAGGACACTGCCGATGGCGCCGGCCTGGGTGGGGGTGAGCGGAAGGCCCGAGTCGAGCCGGCCGACGACGGTCGGCAGGAGATACGGGGCGAGGTACCCGGCCGTGAAGAGGGCGACGAGGGGCCAGGGGGTGGTGCGGGGGGCGAGCACGGGCGTTCCCAGGGCATGCGAAGGAGAGGCACAGAAGGGGGAGGGGCGCAGGCCGTCGACGGACAGGAACGCGCGGGCAATTTGTATCAAGCACGGGGACGCGCGAAGAAGGGCGGGCGGTGTGATCTGGGGCACGTTCTGTTTGGAGTGGGTGAAGCGGGGTAGCAGCGATGCCTCAGCGGGTCCCGCCGACGCCTCTCACCTGCGCCAGTGCACCGTTCCGCCCGCCGCTCCGGGGGCCGTGGCCTCGATCTTCGCCCGGATCTCCCGCATCACCGCGACGATCCGCTCCTCGTGCCGGGGCGACCAGCGGGCCACCGGCACCGAGCAGCTGATCGCGTCCTGCGCGGGGGTGTCGTAGCGCAGGGCGAAGCCGAGGCCGATGATGCCGGGGACGCTCTCCTCGCGGTCCACCGACCAGCCGCGTGCGCGCACCTCGGCGAGGTCGGCGGCCAGGGACGCGCGGGTGGTGTGGGTG
Organism: Streptomyces sp. NPDC059852; assembly: GCF_042731455.1. Classification (NCBI taxonomy): domain Bacteria; kingdom Bacillati; phylum Actinomycetota; class Actinomycetes; order Kitasatosporales; family Streptomycetaceae; genus Streptomyces; species Streptomyces sp. NPDC059852. The sequence continues at coordinate 356,167 of NZ_JBHWJK010000001.1, forward strand.
CGGGGTGTCAGCGCCGGGTACGGGCCCTCGGGCAGGGCGGAGTCGGGGCGTTCGGCGAGCAGTGCCTTGCCCAGGGCGCCCGCGTGCGCCGGGAGGCGGCGGCCGACCCGGCTGAGGGTCCGCGGGTACGCGTGCGACTCGCGGGTGGCCAGGTAGGCGACGTCCCGGCCGTCCAGCCGTGCCCGGTGGACCGTCTCGCCGAGTGCCTGCGACGCCTCGTCGAGAGAGGGCCGGACGAGACGGACGCGCGGGTCGGAGTCGAGGTAGCCGGTGCCGGTCAGCAGGGCGTGGATGCCGATGCCGTACAGCGAGCCGGTGACGTCGGTGCGCACCCAGCCCCGCGCGATCAGGGTCTGGAGCAGCGCGTACATCGAACTGCGCGGCACGTCGAGCGTGTCGGCGAGCTCCTGGAGGCGGGCCGGGCGGTCCCCGCGCGCGGCGAGGAGTTCCAGCAGCTCGACCGTGCGCGCCGCCGACTTCACCTCGCGGACGCCGCCTGTATCCGGCATGGGGCGATCGTAGTCGGCGGGTTCGGCCGTTGACGGCACGCCGTTCACTCACCTAATCTACGTTCTCATATATGGACAGCATTCATAGGAGGAGATGATCGGCGTGGGCCTCGCCACGGACACCGACCGGGCCACGGACACCGTCGGACGGCTGCGGGACGGCATGGCCCGCGGCGTGCTGTCCTTCCCGCTCACGAGCTTCCACGCCGACGGATCGCTCGACGAGGACGGCTTCCGCGCGCACCTGGCCGTCCAGCTGGCGTCCGGACCGGGCGCCGTCTTCCCGGCCTGTGGCACCGGCGAGTTCTTCTCCCTGGACGAGGACGAGTACCGGGCCGTCGTCACCGCCGCCGTCGAGGAGACGGCCGGACACGTGCCCGTCGTCGCCGGCGTCGGCTACGGCTGGGCGCAGGCCGCCCGGTTCGCCCGCATCGCCGAGGAGGCCGGCGCCGACGCCCTCCTCGTGCTGCCCCACTACCTCGTCGCCGCCCCGCAGGACGGCCTCGTCGGCCAGCTGGAGGCGCTCGCCGCCCGGACCCGGCTGCCGCTCATCGCCTACCAGCGCGGACCGGTCGCCTACACCCCCGCCGCGCTCGCCCGCATCGCCCGTGTCCCCGGGGTCGTCGGCCTCAAGGACGGCCACGGCGACCTCGACCGGCTCCAGCGCCTCACCCTCGCCGCCCCCGAGGGCTTCCTGTTCTTCAACGGCGCCTCCACCGCCGAACTCCAGGCCCGCGCCTACGCCGCCGTCGGTGTCCCCGCCTACTCCTCCGCCGTCCACGCCTTCGCGCCCGAGATCGCCGACGCCTTCTTCGCCGCGCTCCGGGACGGCGACGACGGCACCACCACCGCCCTGCTGCGCGACTTCTACGTCCCGCTCGCCGAGATCCGCGACCGCGTGCCCGGCTACGCCGTGTCCCTCGTCAAGGCCGCCGCCCGGCTGCGCGGTCGCCCCGTCGGCCCGGTCCGCGCCCCGCTGACCGATCCGTCGTCCGCCGACCTGGCCGATCTGCGCGCCCTCCTCGTGACCGGACTCGCCCTCGTGGGCGCGACCCCGTGACCTGACGGTCGTGCCGGGCGGGGAACGCGTGGCGTTGTCCGTGGCGTGGTGCACACTGGCCAGATCAGGACCACGCCAGGGAGCGCACCGTGACCACGCCCACCGCGCCCACCGGAGAGGGACCCGCGCCGCAGGGGCCGCCGCCCCCGGTCAAGGGGCCGTACCGGCGGGCCCAAGTCGACCCCCTCGCGGGCCTGCGCGGGCCCGCCGACCCGCCCTGGGACGTGTATCTGACCGGCACGGTCTTCCTCGACATCATCTTCACCGGCCTCGACTCGGCTCCGGTGCGCGGCACCGAGTCCTGGGCGCGCGGCATGGGCTCCAGCCCCGGCGGCGTGGCCAACATGGCGACCGCGCTCGCCCGCCTCGGCCTGAAGACGTCGCTCGCCGCGGCCTTCGGCGACGACCACTACGGCGACTACTGCTGGGACGCGCTGGAGCAGGGCGAGGGCATCGACCTCTCGCCCTCGCGCACGGTCCCCGGCTGGCACTCGCCGGTCACCGTCTCCATGGCGTACGAGGGGGAGCGCACCATGGTCTCCCACGGGCACGAACCGCCCCCGGAGGAGCCCGCGCCGGACTGCCCGCCCCGCGCCCGGGCCGCCGTCGCCTCCCTGGTGCCCGGCACCCGGGCCCCCTGGATCGCGCAGGCCGCGAGCAGGGGCACCCGGGTCTTCGCCGACGTCGGCTGGGACGACACCGGCGCCTGGGACCTGGCGGGGCTCGCCGACCTGGAGCACTGCGAGGCGTTCCTGCCCAACGCCGAGGAGGCCACGCGGTACACCGGCACGCGGTCCCCCCGGGAGGCCGCCCACGCCCTCACCGACCATGTGCCGGTCGCCGTGGTCACCCTCGGCGCGGAGGGCGCGTACGCGGTCGACGGGCGGACCGGCGAGACGGCCGTCGTGCCGGCGATCGCCGTCGAGGCGCTGGACCCGACCGGGGCCGGCGACGTCTTCGTGGCCGGGTTCGTCACCGGCACCCTCGCGGGCTGGCCGCTCGCCGACCGCCTCGCCTTCGCCGGGCTGACCGCCGCCCTCTCCGTCCAGGAGTTCGGCGGCTCCCTGTCGGCGCCGGGCTGGGCGGAGATCGGCGCCTGGTGGCGCCAGGTGCGGTCCCTGGAAGGCCAGGACCGCGAGGCCCTGCGCCGGTACGCGTTCCTCGCGGACCTGGTGCCCAAGGACGCGGGGCGGCCGTGGCCGCTGCGCCGGGCGGTCCCGACGATCGGCTTCCGCCGCTCGGCCTGACCGGACCGCCGGCCTGAGCGAGTCGCCCGGCCCGACCGGCGGATCGGTCTCAGTCCGCCTGGACCGTCGTGCGCACCGTGCCGTCCGGGCCCGCCACCAGGACCGGGGTTCCCGGTCCGCCCAGGTCGCGCACCGCCGCGAGGTCCTCGGAGCGGGCGCCCGCCTCCTCGGTCACGACCGCCGCCGCCTCCAGCGACTTCGCGCCCGACGCCACCGCCATCGCCACCGCCGTGCGCAGCGCGCTCAGCTTCAGGGAGTCCAGGGCGACGGTCCCGGCGACATACGTCCGGCCGGTCTCGTCGCGTACGGCCGCGCCCTCGGGCACACCGTTGCGGGCCCGCGCGGAACGGGCCAGGGTGACGATCTTGCGGTCCTCGGGGTCGAGCGCGTTGCTGTCGGTCATGTCCCGAGCATACGGAGCACCGGCGGACTCATCCGGCCACGGGGTACATCGCCCCGCGCCGCGCCTCCGGCGAGGCCAGCCACCGCAGCTTCGCCGCCGTCGCCTCGTCCAGCGGGGTGTGCAGCACGATCGACAGATCCGGGCGCACCGGCATCTGCATCACGCTCGACTCCATGGTCAGCACCCCGACCAGCGGGTGGTCCAGCTCCTTGCGGATCTGCCCCGCGTCCTCGATGTCCCGGCGCTCCCACAGCTCGGCGAACTCCGGGCTGGACGCCCTCGCCTCGGCCAGCACCTCCTGGAACCCCTCGTCGTCGGGGTTGGCCATGCACAGGGCGCGGAACTGGGCGACGACCGAGGAGGCGTTCTCCGCCCAACTCCGGGACCGAGTCCGGTACATCGGGTCGGTGAAGAAGTCGATCAGGCAGTTCCACCGCAGGCCCGGCCGCATGCCCAGCACGGTCGAGGCCGCCTCGTTGTACATCACGCCGTTGTAGTAACGGTCCATGATGTGCGCCGGATTGGGCATCCACGTGTCGATCAGCCGCCGCAGCCCCTCGCACATCTCCCGCTTGTCCGGGGCGACTTCGGCCGCCGGGGGATTGAGCCCGGCCAGCACGTACAGATGCCGGCGCTCGGCGTTGCTCAGCCGCAGCACCCGTGCCACGGAGTCCAGCACCTGCGGGGAGACCGAGATGTCCCGGCCCTGCTCCAGCCACTGGTACCAGGAGGCGCCCACGCCCGCGAGCACGGCGACCTCCTCGCGCCGCAGCCCCGGAGTGCGGCGCCGCGCACCGCCGTCCGGCAGACCGGCCTCGCCCGGGGAGACCCGGGCCCTCCTGCTCATCAGGAACTCACGCAGCTCGCGCCGCCGATGACTCTTCAGCGTGCCCCCGGACACGTGCCGATCCCCCCTGTCGCGTCGGCTGGTGGTGCCACCACCAGGACAACTTGCCGCTCCCCACGACTATTCCGCGAGCGGGAGGCTCATGTCCATGGCGATCGACACCGACCTCACCACCCCCCTCCCGTCCCCACCGCCCGGCACCCCCCGGATGTCACGGCGCGACAAGCTCGTCCTGTTCGTCCTGTGTGCCGCCCAGTTCATGGTGGCCCTCGACTTCTCCGTCCTGAACGTCGCCCTGCCCGTCCTCGGGGCCGACCTCGGCATGGACCGGTCGGCGCTCCAGTGGGCGGTCACCGCGTTCGCCCTGCCGTCCGGCGGCTTCCTGCTCCTGTTCGGCCGCATCGGCGACCTGTACGGCCGCCGCCGCCTCTTCCTCGTCGGGCTCGGCCTGTTCGCCGCGGCCTCCGTGCTCGCGACCCTCGCCTGGGACCCGGCGTCCTTCCTCGCCGGACGGGCCCTGCAGGGCCTCGGCGCCGCCATGATCGTGCCGACCGGCATGTCCCTGCTGACGACGACCTTCGCCGAGGGCCCCGCCCGCGACCGGGCGCTCGGCATCTCCGGGACGCTGATGTCCCTCGGCTTCACCATCGGCGTGGTCGCCGGCGGCGTCCTCACCGACACCCTCGGCTGGCGCTCCACGATGGGCCTGCTCGCCCTGTTCGCGCTGGTCGTGCTGCCCCTCGCGCCCGGCCTGCTGCCGGAGTCCCGCACGCCCTCCCGGCCGCACCTGGACGTGCCCGGCGCGGTCACCGTCACCGGCGGTCTGCTGGCCTTGATCTACGCCCTGACGACCGCCGCCGACCACGGCTTCGCCCGCGCCGACGTCCTCGCCACCCTCGTCCTGGGCGCCGCCCTGCTGACTTCGTTCGCGGTGATCGAGTCCCGCACCCCGGAGCCGCTGGTCTCCCTGCCGATGCTGCGCCGCCGCACGGTGGCCTGGGGCAACCTGGGCGGTCTGGTGACCTTCTCGATGATGTCGACGGTGGTCTTCGTCCTCACCCTCTACCTGCAGGGCGTCCTGGGTCTGTCGGCCTGGGAGACCGGCCTGGTCTTCGGCGTCCAGGGCATCGCCTCGGTGGCCGCGGGATCGCTCACGCCGCGCTTCGTCGGCCGGCTCGGGGCACGCCGTACGCTCGTCGTCTCCCTCGCCGGACAGGGACTCTTCACCGGCGGACTGCTGCTCCTGGACGCGCACTCCTGGTCCGTCTGGCTCGCCACGGCGGCCGTGTCGCTGGCCAGCGTGTTCCACCTGGGCGCGATCATCTCCTACGGCCTGACCGTCACCTCGGGCGTCCCCGACGAGGAGCAGGGCCTGGCCACCGGCCTGGTCACCTCGACCCAGCAGGTCGGCATCACCGTCGGCGTCCCGCTGCTCGGCGTCCTCGCCACCACCTCCGGCGACCTGCTCGGCGGCACCCGGACGGTCATGGCGCTGGACACCGGGATCGTGCTGGCCGCCGCCGTCCTCGTCGCCGCCGGTCTGCGCACCCGCCGGACGCGGGCCTCAGGGACGGTCGAGACGGAGCCGCTCGGCACGCGGTAGACCGGCCACGACCAGGTCGTACGAGTCCTCCACGAGCTCCCGGACCAGCCGGTCCGGGAGCTCGCCGTCCACCGTCACCGTGTTCCAGTGCCGCTTGTTCATGTGGTAGCCGGGGATGATCAGACCGGGGTGGTCGGCGCGCAGCCGCACCGCGTCCTCCGGGTCGCACTTCAGGTTCACCGTCAGGGGCCGGGCGTCGAGGTTCGTCAGCGCGAACAGCTTGCCGAGCACCTTGAAGACGGAGGTGTCCGGGTTGAACGGGAACTCCTCCACCACGGCGTTGAACGACAGGCACAGCGCCCGCAGCTCCTGAGGTGTCACTCCTGACCCGTCTCCTCCGCGGGGGCCGCCACCGGGGCCACCGGCTCCACGAGCACGGTCACGATCTTGTTCCGCCGGCCGGCCGCGGCCTCCGCCGTCAGCCGCAGCTCCCGTCCGTCGGGCAGCTCCACCGTGGACGACGCCTCGGCGATCGGGACCCGGCCCAGCGCCTTCGCGAGCAGACCGCCGACCGTCTCCACGTCCTCGTCGTCGTACTCGTCGAGGCCGTACAGCTCACCCAGGTCGGTGATGTCCAGACGGGCGGTCACCCGGTAGCGGTCGTCGCCGAGCACCTCCACGGGCGGCAGCTCACGGTCGTACTCGTCGGTGATCTCGCCGACGATCTCCTCGAGGATGTCCTCGATGGTGACGATGCCGGCGGTGCCGCCGTACTCGTCGATGACGACGGCGACGTGGTTGCGCTCCTTCTGCATCTCGCGCAGCAGGTCACCGGCGTTCTTGGTGTCCGGCACGAAGACCGCCGGGCGCATCGCGGTGGACACCAGCTCGCTCTCCGCGTCCCGCGAGATGTGCGTCTTGCGGGCCAGGTCCTTCAGGTACACGATCCCGACCACGTCGTCCTCGCTCTCCCCGACGACCGGGATCCGGGAGAACCCGGAGCGCAGGGCGAGGGTGAGGGCCTGGCGGATCGTCTTGTACCGCTCGATCACGATCAGGTCCGTGCGCGGAACCATCACCTCGCGCACCAGGGTGTCGCCGAGCTCGAAGACCGAGTGCACCATCCGGCGCTCCTCGGCCTCGATCAGCGACTCCGCCTCCGCCAGGTCGACCAGCGCGCGCAGCTCCGCCTCGGAGGCGAAGGGACCGCGGCGGAAGCCCTTGCCGGGGGTGAGGGCGTTGCCGACGAGGATCAGCAGCGACGGGATGGGGCCCATGATCCGCGCGAGCGGCAGCAGCACGTACGCCGCCACCGTCGCCGTGTTCAGCGGGTGCTGCCGGCCGATGGTGCGCGGCGAGACCCCGACGGCCACGTACGACACGAGGACCATGACGCCGATGGCGACCAGCAGGGCCTGCGTCGTCCCGGAGAACTCCTGGAGGCAGGCGTACGTGACGATGGCCGCCGCCGCCATCTCGCAGGTGACGCGGACCAGCAGCGCCACGTTCAGATAGCGGGTCGGGTCGGCGGCGACCTGGGCCAGCTTCGCGCTGCCCCGTCGGCCGCCGCGGACGGCCTCCTCGGCGCGGAAGCTGGAGACGCGCGCCAGGCCCGCCTCCGCGCAGGCGGCGAGCCAGGCGACGACGACCAGGGCGATCGCGCCGGCGACGAGCGGCAGACTCATGACACGGTCGGGGCCGGGGAGGGGCCGGTCAGGCCCTTCTCCGCGCGCCAGCCGTCCACGATGGCCGCCTGCAGACCGAACATCTCGGCCTTCTCGTCGGGCTCCTCGTGGTCGTAGCCGAGCAGGTGCAGCACACCGTGGACGGTGAGCAGCTGCAGCTCCTCGTCCATGCTGTGCTGCGTGGGCGCCTCGGCGCCCTGCTTCGCGGCGACCTCCGGGCACAGCACGATGTCGCCGAGCAGCCCCTGCGGGGGCTCGTCGTCGTCCTTGGACGGGGGCCGCAGCTCGTCCATGGGGAACGACATGACATCGGTGGGCCCGGGCAGGTCCATCCACTGGATGTGGAGCTGCTCCATGGCGTCGGCGTCCACCACGATCACCGAGAGCTCGGACAGCGGGTGGATGCGCATCCGCCCCAGGGCGTAGCGGGCGATGTCGAGGATCGCCTGCTCGTCGACCTCGGTGCCGGACTCGTTGTTGACGTCGATCGACATGCTGGTGCTCGGTCTACTTCCCCTTGTGCCCGGACTTGCCCCGGTTCGGCCCCTTGTGGGTGCCGTTCTGGGTGCCGTGCGTGCTGTCGTACTTCTCGTACGCGTCGACGATACGGCCGACCAGCTTGTGCCGGACGACATCCTGCGACGACAGACGCGAGAAGTGGACGTCGTCGACGCCGTCCAGGATGTCCTGCACCTGCCGCAGACCGGACTTGGTGCCGTCCGGGAGGTCGACCTGGGTGACGTCACCGGTGATGACGATCTTCGAGTCGAAGCCCAGGCGGGTGAGGAACATCTTCATCTGCTCGGGGCTCGTGTTCTGGGCCTCGTCCAGGATGATGAAGGCGTCATTCAGCGTGCGGCCGCGCATGTAGGCGAGCGGCGCGACCTCGATCGTCCCGGCCGCCATGAGCCGCGGGATCGAGTCGGGGTCGAGCATGTCGTGCAGCGCGTCGTACAGCGGGCGCAGATAGGGGTCGATCTTTTCGTAGAGCGTGCCCGGCAGGAAGCCCAGCCGCTCGCCCGCCTCGACCGCGGGCCGGGTCAGGATGATGCGGTTGACCTGCTTGGACTGCAGGGCCTGCACCGCCTTGGCCATGGCCAGATAGGTCTTGCCCGTACCGGCGGGGCCGATGCCGAAGACGATCGTGTGCTTGTCTATGGCGTCGACGTACCGCTTCTGGTTGAGCGTCTTGGGGCGGATGGTGCGCCCGCGCGAGGACAGGATGTTCTGCGTGAGCACCTCGGCCGGGGTCTCCTGGCCGTCACCCTCGCCGTTGTCACTCGCTCTGAGCATGGCGATCGAGCGTTCCACTGCGTCCTCCGTCATCGGCTGCCCGGTGCGGAGCACCAGCATCATCTCGTCGAACAGGCGCTGGATGAGGGCGACCTCCGCCGCGTCGCCGACCGCGCTGATCTCATTGCCCCGGACATGGATGTCGGCCGCCGGGAAGGCCTTCTCGACCACGCGCAGCAGGGAGTCGCCGGACCCCAGCACGGTCACCATGGGGTGCTGGGCGGGGACGGTGAACTGTGCTCTCGCCTGCCCCTGCGCGGGTGTGTGAGCTGTGGGTGTCTGAGTCATGGGCCGGCTCTGAAGGCCTTGCTCGTCCTCCTCGAAACGACTCGCCCGCCACTCGGGCGGCCTGGCGTTTTCCAGGGTACGCCGGGGGACCGACAACGCCGTAGGGCTTTTCCCGGGGCGGCCGTGACAGAAGAGGGAGGGGCCTCAGAACCCCAGCTTGCGCAGCTGGCGGGGGTCGCGCTGCCAGTCCTTGGCCACCTTGACATGCAGGTCCAGGAAGACCGGGGTGCCGAGCAGGGCCTCGATCTGCTTGCGGGACTTGATGCCGACCTCCTTCAGGCGCTTGCCCTTGGGGCCGATGATGATGCCCTTCTGGCTGGGGCGCTCGATGTAGACGAAGGCGTGGATGTCCAGCAGCGGCTTGTCGGCGGGCCGGTCCTCGCGGGGCAGCATCTCCTCCACGACGACGGCGATGGAGTGCGGCAGCTCGTCGCGGACACCCTCCAGCGCGGCCTCGCGGATCAGCTCCGCGATCATGACCTGCTCGGGCTCGTCGGTGAGCTCGCCGTCCGGGTAGAGGGCGGGGCCCTCCGGCAGCAGCGGGACGATCAGGTCGGCCAGCAGGTCCACCTGCGTGCCGGAGACCGCCGACACCGGGATGATCTCCGCCCACTCGAAGCCCAGCTCCTTGCCGAGCTGGTCGATCGCGATGAGCTGCGCGGCGAGTGTCTTGCCGTCCACCAGGTCGGTCTTCGTGACGATCGCGATCTTCGGCGTCTTCTTGATCGACGCGAGCTCCTTGGCGATGAAGCGGTCGCCGGGACCCAGCTTCTCGTTCGCCGGGAGGCAGAAGCCGATCACGTCGACCTCGGCCCAGGTGGTGCGGACGACGTCGTTCAGCCGCTCGCCCAGCAGGGTGCGCGGCTTGTGCAGGCCGGGGGTGTCCACCAGGATCAGCTGCGCGTCCGGCCGGTGCACGATGCCGCGCACGGTGTGCCGCGTGGTCTGCGGCTGGTCGGCGGTGATCGCCACCTTCTGGCCGACCAGAGCGTTCGTCAGCGTGGACTTGCCCGCGTTGGGACGGCCCACGAAGCAGGCGAAGCCCGCGCGGTGGGGGGCCTCGGACGGGGCCTCGGAAGACTTGCTGCGAACGCTCATGGCGCCCATTGTCCCTGATCCCCGGAGCCCCGCCGCACACCAGGACCCCCGGTGCCCTTACGCCGCGTGCGCGGAGCGCCTACGATCACGGGGCCCGGCGCCCCGCGCCCCCCCACGCCCCGTGTCCGCCCACCCCGCCCGGAAGGCCCCCCAGCAGGCATGAAGCTGATCACCGCGGTCGTCAAGCCGTACCGGCTCGACGAGGTCAAGAGCGCCCTGCGGGAGCTGGGTGTGCACGGTCTGACCGTGACGGAGGCGAGCGGCCACGGCCGCCAGCGCGGGCACACCGAGGTGTACCGGGGCGCCGAGTACCAGGTCGACCTGGTGCCGAAGACGCGGATCGAGGTGGTCGTCGAGGACGCGGTGGCCGACGACGTCGTCGAGGCCGTCCTCACGGCCGCGCGCACGGGCAAGATCGGCGACGGAAAGGTCTGGGTGCTGCCCGTCGAGACGGTCGTCCGGGTCCGCACCGGCGAGCGCGGCCCCGACGCGCTGTAGCACCCCTACCGCGTGCCGGCCGTCATGTCCTGCAGCCCCACCACCCGCAGCAGCTGAAGGCGTTCGTGCGCCTCCGTGCCGGGGCGGGCGGAGTGCACGACCAACAGGTGGCGGTGCCGGTGGCTCACCATGACCTCGCAGTCCAGCTCCAGCAGACCGACCAGCGAGTGCACGAACCGCTTGGTCGCGTGCTCGCGCCGCGCCACCTCGTGCTCGTCCCACAGCCGGGCGAACTCCTCGCTGCCCGCGAGCAGTTCGGCGACCAGTCCGGCCGGCTCCGGGTCGTCGGGACGGGCCGCGGCCACCGCGCGCAGATTGGCCACCTGGGACCGCGCGAGGCCGTCGAAGTCCTCCGGGGGGAACAGCGCGCGCGAGTCCGGGTCGAGGAAGAAGTTCCGGGTGAGGTTGCGCTCGCGCGGCGGGCGGGACATCACGTCCCCGACCAGCGCCCGGGCCATCGCGTTCTGCGCCAGCACCTCGCCGTGGTCGGTCACCACCTGGGCCGGTGTGTCGTGCAGCCGGTCCAGGATCAGCAGCAGCCCGGGGCGCACGTGCTCCGACCCCGTCGCGTGCCGCGGCGGCTCCTCGCCGGCCAGGTGGAACAGATGGTCCCGCTCGTCGTCCGTCAGCCGCAGCGCGCGGGCCAGCGCGGTCAGCATCTGCCGGGACGGACGCGGGCCCCGGGACTGCTCGAGCCGTGTGTAGTAGTCCACCGACATGCCCGCCAGCTGCGCCACCTCCTCCCGGCGCAGGCCCGGCGTACGGCGCCGGGAGCCGGGCGCGAGACCCACGTCCGGCGGGGCCAGCCGGGCGCGGCCGCGGCGCAGGAAGTCGGCGAGTTCCGCTCGGTTCATGCCTCCAGCGTGCTCCTTGGCGCGCCCCGTATCCAGGGACCGCCGGTCCCCCGATCGACGGGTCTCTCCCGCCCGCGCCGGACCGGTCCGAGGGTGGGGGGTGACGAGAGGAGCAGATCATGCAGACACTGGTGACGGGTACGACGGGACAGGTCGGCCGGCGCTTCGTGCCCAGGCTGCTGGCGCAGGCCGGGGCGGGGGACCGGATCAGGGTGCTGGTCCGGGACGCGGCGCGGGGCGAGCGGTTCGCCGAGTTGGGCGCCGAGGTCGTCGTCGGCGATCTGCGGGACGCCGAGGCGCTCGGCAAGGCGGTCGCCGGCGTCGACGCGGTCGTCAACGTCGCGGCGGCCTTCCGGGGCGTGCCCGACGAGGAGGCGTGGGCGGTCAACCGGGACGCCGCGGTGGCGCTCGGACGGGCCGCGCAGGCGGCCGGGGTGGAGCGGTTCGTGCAGATCAGCACGAACAACGTGTACGGCACCGGCCGCGGGCGCCCGCTGGTCGAGGAGGACGAGAGCAGGTCCGGCGGGCACATGTGGGGCGCCTACCCCGCCTCCAAGGTCGAGGCCGAACGGGCGCTGCTGGCGATGGACGGCCTGGACGTGCGCATCGCCCGGCTCCCGTTCGTCTACGGCGAGGGCGACCCGCATCTGGCGGACGTCATGGCGTGGGCGCCGCGCTGGGCCCCGCAGCAGCGGCTGCACATGGCCCACCACGCGGACGTCGCCCAGGCCCTGCTGCGGCTGCTGTACACGCCGGGCATCGCGGGCCGGATCTACAACGTCGGCGACGACGCCCCCGTCACCACCGTGGAGCTGTACCAGCTCAACGGCATGGAGGTGCCCGCCGGGCTGTACGACAACACCGACCCCGACCCGTGGCACAACATCGTGGACACCCGGCGCATCCGCCGCGAGCTCGGCTTCCGGCCGATCTACCCGAGCGTGTGGACCGCCCGGGACGCCGGGGTGCTGTGACGCCGGTCAGCCGGCCGGGGTCCGCGCCTGCCGCTGGGCCCGCAGCAGATCGCGGAACCAGCGGTAGGACGCCTTCGGGGTGCGCCGCTGCGTGGCGAAGTCGACGTGCACCAGGCCGAAGCGGCGCGCGTACCCCTCGGCCCACTCGAAGTTGTCCAGCAGGGACCACACGAAGTAGCCGCGCACGTCGACGCCCGCCTCCACGGCCCGGTGCAGCGCGCGGACGTGCCCGTCGAGGTAGGCGATCCGCTCCTGGTCGTCGACGCCCTCGTAGGAGCAGCCGTTCTCGGTGATGACGACCGGCGGCAGACGGTCGCCGTAGCGGTCCCGGAAGCCGGTGAGGAGTTCCGTCAGGCCCTCCGGCACCACCGGCCAGCCGAAGTCGGTCGTGGGCACGCCCTCGATGTCCCGTACGGAGAAGGGTAGTTCGGCGGGCATGGTGATCCCGCCGAACTCGATCTCGGTGCCCTGCGGCGCCCCCACCCGGGTCGGCGCGTAGTAGTTGACGCCGTAGAAGTCGAGCGGTTCGGCGATGACCTTCAGGTCGGCCTCCACGTCCCCCGGCATGAGCGCCTCGATGCCGTCCGGGTAGCGGCCGAGTAGCAGCGGGTCGGCGAACAGCCGGTTCAGCAGCAGGTCGTAGAAGTCCGCCGCCTCCAGGTCCGCCTGCTCCCGCGACGCCGGCCAGGTCGGCCCGTGCGAGTTGGTGATCCCGACGTCCGTCGCACCCGCCGCGCGCAGCGCCCGCACGGCGAGCCCGTGCGCCAGCAACTGGTGGTGGGCGACCGGCAGGGCGTCGAACAGCAGCCGCCGGCCGGGCGCGTGGGTGCCCAGGGCGTGGCCCAGCAGGGTGTGCTCGGCCGGTTCGTTCAGGGTGATCCAGGTGCCGACCCGGTCGCCGAGGCGGTCGGCCACCCGGGACACGTGCGCGGCGAAGCGGGCGGCCGTGTCCCGCTCCAGCCAGTCCAGCGCGACGGGCAGGTCCCAGTGGAAGAGCGTCGGCACCGGGCGCACGCCCGCCGCGCACAGCTCGTCCACCAGGCGGTCGTAGAAGTCCAGCCCTTGCGGGGAGTTCACCCGTGGCCAGGAGATCGAGAACCGGTAGGCGTCCACGCCGAGCCCGGCGAGCAGCGCCACGTCCTCGCGGTAGCGGTGGTAGTGGTCGCAGGCCACCTCGGCCGTCGAGGCGTCCTTCACGCGCCCCGGCTCGGCCGTGAACGCGTCCCACACGGACCGCTCGCGCAGCTCCGCCGCGCCCTCGATCTGATGGGCCGAGGTGGACACCCCCCACAGGAAACCGTCCGGGAAACGGGGTACCGGCCGGGTCGCAGCGCGCTCGTCGATCGCCATGCGCCGGATCATCGGCACCGGCGGCGCGTCAAGTCAACGCCCTTACGAGAACTGGCCGTTCCCTAGGCGCCCTCCTTCAGCACCCGGGAGACGAGCGCGCGCTGCTCGTCGGTGAGCCGGGGGTCGGCGCAGTACACCGTCCGGCCGTCCACGGTGATCTCGTAGCCGAAGCCGTCCGGCACCCCGACCGACGGAGTGCCCCGGCCGGACGCCAGCGCGCCCTCGGCCAGGGCGTGCCACTCCTCGGCGTCCGGCCGCCCGGCGGTGTCCAGCTCCGCGTGCCGCTCGATGCCCGCGAACCCGCCCGTGCGCCGTACCTGAATACGCATGGGACCTGTCTATTACGCCGCTACGGGATCCGCACCCCCACCTGCTCCCAGGCCTTCGCGACGGCCCGGAACTCGTCACCGGCGTCACCGAAGCGCTCCCGCGCCGCCTTCACGGTGAGCACCGCGAAGTCGGTGAACAGCGCCCGGTCCGGCAGCTCGCCGCCGGTGAGGACGTCGAACCAGATCTGCCCCGCCCGTTCCCAGGCGTGCCCGCCGAGGGCGGTGGCGGCCAGGTAGAAGGCGTGGTTGGGGATGCCGGAGTTGATGTGGACGCCGCCGTTGTCCCGGCCGGTGCGGACGTAGTCGTCCATCGTGGCGGGCTGCGGGTCCTTGCCGAGGACGTCGTCGTCGTACGCGCTGCCCGGCTCCTTCATCGAGCGCAGCGCCTTGCCGGAGACGCCGGGGGCGAGCAGGCCCGCGCCGATCAGCCAGTCGGCCTCGGCGGCGGTCTGGCCGAGCGTGTACTGCTTGATCAGGGAGCCGAAGACGTCGGACATCGACTCGTTCAGCGCGCCCGGCTGCCCGTAGTAGGTGAGGTTGGCCGTGTACTGGGTGACGCCGTGGGTGAGTTCGTGGCCGATGACGTCGATCGGGATCGTGAAGTCGAGGAAGATCTCGCCGTCCCCGTCACCGAACACCATCTGCTCGCCGTTCCAGAAGGCGTTGTTGTAGTCCTCGTCGTAGTGGACGGTGGCGTCCAGCGGGAGCCCGTCGCCGTCGATGGAGTGCCGGCCGTACACCCTCAGGAACAGCTCGAAGGTGGCGCCGAGCCCCGAGTAGGCGCGGTTGACCGTGGCGTCCCGGCCGGGGTCGTCGCCCTCGCCGCGGACCTTGGTGCCGGGCAGGGCGGTGCCGTGCCCGGCGTCGTGGACGGTGCGCAGCGGCTGGTCCGACGGCGCCTTGACGGGCGGCGCCGAGGCGAGCGCGAACTCGGTGGTCACCCGGCGCCGGCCGCGCAGCTCGCTGTCGCGGACCAGGGTCCTGCGGGCCGGGCCGGAGAGCGCGGGGTCGTCGTTCCGGGCCAGCCGGTCCAGGACGTGCGGCGGTACGACGGTGCAGAAGACGGGCTCGAAGCCCCCGTTGGTCGTCATGAGCCGCACCATTGCACTGCGTGAGGGGGATGTCACCAGCGGCGACCATGATTGGTGAAATAAGCGGATCTGGTCACCCTCCGTGGTTGCTCTGTGTTATGCACGGGTGCCCGGATTGTGGCTTTTCGCACAGGCTCTCGGAGCTCTCCCGAGGTCGCCGGTCCCGCATACTGATATGGACCGCCGCATACCGGAGAGCTCGGCTAGCATGCTTCGCATCATGCTTTTCGGGCTGCTTCTTCTTAGCTGCCGCGGCGAGGGCCTGTAGTCCAGGTCGACTCCCTCCCCGCGGAGCTTCGCGTTGCGTCGTCGGCCGTCCTTCCGGACATCCTGAGGAGCCCCGCAGACATGGCGAACCGCCAGCAGCCCAGCACCATGCCGATCCACAAGTACGGCCGCTACGAGCAGGTCGACATCCCCGACCGGACCTGGCCCGACCAGCGCGTCACCACCGCTCCCCGCTGGCTCTCCACCGACCTGCGCGACGGGAACCAGGCCCTGATCGACCCGATGTCGCCCGAGCGCAAGCGCCGGATGTTCGACCAGCTGGTCAAGATGGGCTACAAGGAGATCGAGGTCGGCTTCCCCGCCTCGGGCCAGACGGACTTCGACTTCGTACGGTCCATCATCGAGGACCCCGAGGCCATCCCGGACGACGTCACCATCTCCGTCCTGACGCAGGCCCGCGAGGACCTGATCGAGCGCACGGTGGAGTCCCTGAAGGGCGCCAGGCGGGCCACCGTCCACCTGTACAACGCCACGGCCCCCGTCTTCCGCCGCGTGGTCTTCCGCGGCTCCAAGGACGACATCAAGCAGATCGCCGTCGACGGCACCCGCCTGGTGATGGAGTACGCGGAGAAACTGCTGGGCCCCGAGACCGAATTCGGCTACCAGTACAGCCCCGAGATCTTCACCGACACCGAGCTGGACTTCGCCCTGGAGGTCTGCGAGGCGGTGATGGACGTCTACCAGCCGGGCCCCGGCCGCGAGATCATCCTCAACCTGCCCGCCACCGTGGAGCGTTCCACGCCGTCCACGCACGCGGACCGCTTCGAGTGGATGCACCGCAACCTGTCCCGCCGCGAGTACGTCTGCCTGTCCGTCCACCCGCACAACGACCGCGGCACCGCCGTCGCCGCCGCCGAGCTGGCGCTGATGGCCGGCGCCGACCGCGTCGAGGGCTGCCTGTTCGGGCAGGGCGAGCGCACCGGCAACGTCGACCTGGTCACCCTGGGCATGAACCTGTTCTCGCAGGGCGTCGACCCGCAGATCGACTTCTCCGACATCGACGAGATCCGCCGTACGTGGGAGTACTGCAACCAGATGGAGGTCCACCCGCGCCACCCGTACGTGGGCGACCTGGTCTACACGTCCTTCTCCGGCTCCCACCAGGACGCCATCAAGAAGGGCTTCGACGCCATGGAGGCCGACGCGAAGGCCAAGGGCGTCACCGTCGACGACATCGAGTGGGCCGTCCCGTACCTGCCGATCGACCCGAAGGACGTCGGCCGCTCCTACGAGGCCGTCATCCGTGTCAACTCGCAGTCCGGCAAGGGCGGTGTCTCCTACGTCCTGAAGAACGACCACAAGCTGGACCTGCCGCGCCGGATGCAGATCGAGTTCTCCAAGATCATCCAGGCCAAGACGGACGCCGAGGGCGGCGAGATCACCGGCGCCGACATCTGGGCGACCTTCCAGGACGAGTACCTGCCGAACCCGGAGAACCCCTGGGGCCGGCTGCAGGTCAGGAACGGCCAGTCGACCACCGACACCGACGGGGTGGACACCCTCAAGGTCGAGGCGACCGTCGACGGCACCGACACGATCCTGGAAGGCAGCGGCAACGGTCCGATCTCGGCCTTCTTCGACGCCCTGGCGAAGATCGGCATCGACGCGCGGCTGCTGGACTACCAGGAGCACACGATGAGCGAGGGCGCCTCCGCGCAGGCCGCCTCGTACATCGAGTGCGCCATCGACGGCCAGGTGCTGTGGGGCATCGGCATCGACGCCAACACCACCCGCGCCTCGCTGAAGGCGGTCGTCTCGGCCGTCAACCGGGCCGCCCGCTGACCGTCCCCCACACGGGGAGCCGTGCGGGGCGCCCCCGCGGCCCCCGCAGGTGGGGCGGGCCGCGGTGGGGCCGCGCCCACCATCAA